>NZ_JAKMSX010000020.1:0-9592 GCF_025772865.1 Campylobacter sp. CNRCH_2014_2452 | reverse complement strand
CTAAAGATAGTTTTTGTATATAGGCTATTTTTAAATTATTGATTACTTGTATAGACATAAGTTTATAATTATTATATTCTTGATTAAAGTGATTAAGATTTTCTAAAAATATTTTATACTCATTGATATATTCTTTTTCATCTTGTATATTATCTAAATATTTAAGACTTTGATTGAAAATATTATTATTGTAAAAATTACAAGAAAAACTATCAAAATTAAATTCTTTTAACAAATTACTATTTTTATTATCTATAGAACATAAAGGAGCAAAGGAATTTTGTATGTTTTTGTAGTAGGGGTAGAGAGAGTGGGTGGTGGATGTTGCTTTTCCTCCTAAAGAAGTTATGTTTATTATGAATAGTTTTTTTGTTTTGGTTATTTTTTTAATTGTTGTTAAAATTCCTGATGGTGCTAAATAATACAAAGGTCTTTCATTGATATCTTTTATTAAATATTCTAGTATAACATTTCTAGAAGTTTCATTTTTAACAATATCTTTTAAAAAGTCTAATTCTTCTAGTGTCTGCCTTTTATGAAAATCATCTAAAATAACACTTTTTTCTTGCCAATCTCTAAAACCTGAAATTCTAGCTAAAAAATCTCCAAAATCATAAGGTCCTATATAACAATCTACAATACCATCTTTAATATCCTTAAGATGTTCCATTAATCCTTTATCTCTCATTTTCTAGCCTTTTTAATTTACAAAGAAGAAGTAAAACAATATTTATTAGTTTTCTACTAAAAAGAATGATTATTGATAAATAACATATCATTTCAAATAATCCATATTTTGAAAAATATCTACCTAAATATATGAAATTTAAAAATACAATTGGTGGAAAGAGTAATAAGTTTTCACAAAAAATACTATACACCCAATCTATAATTTTATTAGAAACTCCATATTTACTTTTGCAATTTTTGCATTTTATTTCTAATTTGCCTGAGAATATATTCCAAATATTTTGTAATTTATTGATTTTTGTTTTACAAACTTCACATTCTTTATAAATAGACATTTATTTTTCCTATATAATTTAAAAATTATCTTTAAAATTTAAATTATCTTCCGCATGCATTTAATTTTCCTTTAGCAAAATTTATGAAATAATTATATCTTTTTGCTTCATATATTGTTGGGTGTATCATTTCTTGAATTTCGGTTTTTAGTTTTGTTTTATATAATAAATTCATTTTTTTATAAGAATTAATCATATTTTCTAATAACTGTTCTTTTTGAGGTATAGAACACATAAAGTTTTTATCTAGGCTTGAAGCAAATGGGATTAAATTAAAAAGAAAATAATCAGCATTAAAGGCTATTTTCATAAGTGCATAAGTGTCAGGCAATGCATCTATTTTGTTAATAAAAATGATATATCTATTCATAATGCTTATAAAATTGTTCATTTCGTTTAAATTGGTAGTGCTATTAGAAGCAAGATAAAAATAATTAAGATTAGTTTCACTTTTTCTTCCAAATATACTTACTTTATTTCTAAGAGCTACCAAATAAGCATTGTCTAAACCTAAAATTTGCATAAATTTAAAATCTTTTTTAAAATTATGCATATAATTTAATAATTCTTTTTGATTAAGTTTTAATTCTTGATTTAAGTTTTGTTCTACAAAAACTTTTTTAAATTCTTCTTCGTTGCTCCAGAATAATTTAGATGTCTCTTTTCTAATTTGATTTTCTTTTTCATAATAATACTTATCCCAAAAGATAAGCTCTAAAGGGCAATAAGCTAAGCTTATAAAAATAATCAAAGCTATAAGCAAACCGCAGGGTATATAAAATCTTTTAAGTTTATTCATTTATATTCCTTGATATTTTAAAAATAGTTTATAAAATTTTCTATAAAAATCATAATGATATTTTTTTATACTATTTATTGTATTACTAATATTTGGCATTCTAAAATTTTTAAAATATAGTATTTATTTTCAAAAAAATACTATATATTTACTCTGCTTTAATTTCTCCACCTTTAACAACAAGACCCTTAGAATCTATCACTACTTCTACTCCACCTGCTTTAATGATAACACAATCTGGTTTAGCATTAATCAATGTTTCTCCTACTTGTATAGTTGCCTCACTATCAGCCTTTAGATAATGAGCTGTTTTTGCATAGGTAGTGATATTATTAGCCACCATACTTGTATTTTTATCGCTTTCAAATCCCATGGATTCATTGCTTGTAAAAAGAATATTGTCTTTACTTTTACAATCTATCTCTTTTTCGCTCAAGACTTGTATTTTATTGCTTGTATTTATATTGTAATAACCTTCTATAATTTCTTTTTTGTTTCCTTTAACATTTCTAGTTTCATCTTTATGTATAATGGTATTTTTGTTTGCGCATATTTCAGTGTCTTTATTTTCTCCTATATATTCACTTGAATTTTTAGCCACTCTTAACTTGTTGTCTACTCCTACATTTAAAGTGTTAGATAATCCAACTATGGTGTCTTTAGATAAACCTACATTTATTAGATACTCAGCACCAACATTGACATTTTTAGCTAAATCTATGGTTTGCGTATGAACTTTTTTAATTCTTTCATTATAAATCCCATCCACCATAGAATCTTTATCATTTAAAATTCTTTGAGTAAAGTTGTGCTGAACCAATTCATCATAGTCTCTTTCTGCTTTTAGATAGATTTGTTCTTTATCTTTTAAGTTGGATAAAGTTAGTTCATTGTATCCTTGTTCATATACTCCTATAGTTTTAGAGCTAATGGAAGTTTTGTGATCATGGTGTGGCAACGATACAAGAGGATCATTTACCCCATTATACAAACTCCCACTAATAAAAGGTTTATCTATATCATCATCTAAAAATGAAATAATAACTTCATCTCCAATTCTAGGTGTATGGTAAAAACCTGAATGATTGCTTGCTATAGGGCTAGCTACTCTTAAGAATGGACTATGGTGATACATGTTTGTTTTATTATCTAATTCTTCTTGATTAGCATAAAGATTAATCCTTACTTTTACTCTTCCATATTCATCTGTATATATGGTATTTCTTTGATTTTCTATATTAGAATCTTCTCCTATAACTATACCCATGGTATTAATTGGAGGTTTTGGTTTGGATTTAAAACTAGGTGTAAAGGTTAAAAAAGATGGGGTAAGGGTTAAATTATTTGTATAAGATTTGCTTAGATTTAAGTCTTTAATATTTAAATTATCATTGGTATTGATAGTATTAGCTAAAATAGCATCATCAATTAAAATTTGTTCTTTTGCTATAATGGTATATTCTTTGGTGGTTTCTTCTTGAATATTAATTTTAATACTTTCATTTAAACTAAGATGATAAATATTGCTTTTTGCTTTTAGTATATTATTAAGCATAGTATTTCTTTTTTCTTTTAGGGTAGGGGATTGTTTTAAATTAATATTTTGTGTAAAGGAATACTCACTTTCATAAGAATGCTCATTATAATGTGTATTGGCATTTTGTGCTTTAGTGCTTAAGGAATATAAACTTAAAGGTTGTTTGGAATTATTACTAGAATGAGTAAAAGCATTAGTTTGTATTTGTTTTTCTTTATTTAGTGCGTAAATACAAGTTTCATTAAGATGGTTGTTGATATTAGGATTAAAAACTATATCTTTTATTTTGCCTTTATGAGTATAAAAATCATAAAAATAAATATTATCTTTATCTTCATAAAAATAAATACCATGATTGTGTGCTAATCTTGTGATAAATTCTAAATCACTTTCATTGTATTGAGAAATTAATTCTTTAGTTTCATATATATGATGAATATTAGAAAAATCAATGTTTTTATTTAGCTTGGTGTTATAATAGGCTAAGGTTTGTTTAATTACTTCTATTATGTTTGTATGAGTATAAATACGATTTGCTTTATTAAAATCAAGTCTTATTAAAGGAGAATGCAAGTTAAACTTAAAAAAATGTTTATGGTTTAATTGTTTAAAATTTTCTTTTACAATATTGCTAGCACTGCCTTGATTAACACCTAAATAGTCAACATAAGATATTATTCCCCGATAAATCATATCAATATTAGTTGAAAAGTCTATCTTTTTGTTTTCATAAGGATTTTTAATTATAAGTGAAGCTTCTTTATCAATAAGCATATTAGGATTAAATTCAATATTGTCATCACTAAAAATATCATTATTGATATTTTCATAAAAACCTTCACATTCACATAAAAAGATCTGATCCAAGCTTTCTTTTATAATGGCTTTTGTGATTTTAAAATCAAGTTTGTTAATTTTTAAATTAAGATAAGAGTTGTTTGTATTCATTAAAAAAACCTTTGTTGGTATTGGGATTTATTGGGATTATTTTTAATGAAAGTGATAAGGATATTAAATAGCATATAAAGCTCATTGTTTAACAATGAGCTTATTGTGTTACGAATTTGCTTCTCTCCAATCATCACTTCCGCTTGTTCCAGCCGCTGTATGCTCCCAAATAACTTTTCTGTAATTTAAAGATACCTTAAAAAGCTCTGTTTTGTCATGATTGTTTGCTTCTTGAGCATTTGGCATTACTAAGGTAATATCTGTAATGATAGCATCTTCTAATTTAGTTGTAAAAAAATGTTCTTGTCCGCCACTTGTTGATGTTCTAAACCAATGAACTTCAACACTCGGAAGTCTTTCACCTTTTGTAAGTGCATTGTAAAGTAGAGGAACTGCTTTATTTAGAGAGCAAGTGAAAGTAAAAGGCTTATGAACTCTTTGTCCTGATGGTTGTCCACTTTGTTGATCAACTGGAACTGTTACAATATGAGAAATTTCTTGAGCCATAATCTCGTCTTCGTGTCCTGCTTGATAGCGATTTCCTATACTTGCTTCTGTAGAAGCACCACTTGAAATAAGTCCTTGTGTTGAACCTTCGATTTTGATATATGCTGGTTGTGCCATGTTTTTCCTTATGATTATAATTTTAACTTTATATTTATATTAAAAGCTTTTAATATTTTAATACAAAATAAGTAAAAATAATATAAAATTAATAAATAGAAATAAAAATTATTTGAATTTATATTAGGAAAAATTATGTTTCAAAAAATAATGCAAATTTTAAAATCTAGGATTTTCGTAATCACATTAATACTTATTATTTTAGTTGTCTTAAGTTTATTTTTTTGGACTTATGGTTCTTTATTTGCATTTAATGAAATTTATGTTTTTAGTAATTCTTATTTAAGATTTGGGATAATTTTTATATTTTGGTGTTGTATTTTTTTGTTTTTCCTTTTAAAGCCTTTAAGTAATTTTATAAAATCTTTTAAGGATGACAAAAGAATAAGACTTAAAGAAATTAAAAAAGAATCTAATGAATTTTTATACAAAGCAAAAAGAAATTTCTTTATCGCATTAAAAGATGCCAAACAAACATGGAAAAAAGATATCAACACTAAAAATTTGCCTCTTGTTGTTATTGTGGGAAATGAAGGTGCTGGTAAAAGTACTTTTATAAATTATTCTGATATAGAATATCCTTTAAGTGATAGTTTAGAATCATATAAAAAGATGCATAAGTCTACCAATAATTTTAGCTTATATGTTTCCAAGAAAGGCGCTTTGCTTGATACTGAGGGAAATTATTTTTCTCAAGAAGATTTTTTTCATCCTAATAGTAGCGATGAGTTACCCGAAGATGATATAGAGAAAAATAGAGACTTTTTAATTAAAAAGAGCATTTGGCAAAATTTTTTAAAATTTTTAAATAAGAATTATTTTCATAGTAAATTAAATGGCATTATTTTAATAATTGATACTCGATTGTTTTTGGAAAACACAAAAGAATATTCTAATAATTTAATTCGTTATTTAACAAAAAGGGTGCATGAGTGTGAAAAAATTTTAGGCGTACAATTACCTATTTATGTTGTTTTTTCAAAATTAGATTTAATAGAAGGTATGAGAGAATTTTTTGATATTTTCAATGAAAAAATTCAAAAAAAAGCTTTTGGTGTAAGTTTTGCAGAACATTTTAAAGAAGAAGATATTCAAAAGTCTTTTGAAGAGATAAGCAAATCTTTGTTTTTATGTTTTGTTGATAAAAATTCTTCTATATACACTATAGAGGAAAAAAATAAAATTTATTTATTTTTAAAGCAGTTGGATAATTTATTTGTATTGAGCAAAGACTTTATCGTGCAACTCCAAAATGAAAATATTTTAAAAAATAGTTCAGTTTTAAGAGGGGTATATTATGTAAGTGCTTATCAAGAAAATGTGCCAAGAAATTTTATGCTTGATACAATTTGTGAAAAGTATAATATAAAAAAACCATTAGCTCAAGTAAAACAGTCTTTTAGTAAGCAAAGTTATTTTGTTCAGTCTTTGCTTGAAGATATTGTCTTTAAAGATTCATCGCTAAGTAGAATTAAAAGTTTTTACAAAAAGATATCGCTTGTGGGTCTAACTATATTTTTGAGTTGTATGACTTATTTTATTTCATCTTATTTTATTCTTAAAAGTGAGCAAGAAAAGAAAATATCTCAAAGTGTTTATACAGATCTTTCATTTTTGTTGAAAAATATGCAAGATTACCCCATGATGAGTATAGAAGAGAAAGCAAAATTATTAGTTGATTTAAGAAATATACTAAGTGTATATCCACAATTAATCGAAAAGGCAAGTTTGTTTGAATATTTTAGCTTAAACATAACATATAAAGGCTTTAAAAAAGCACAAAATTTATATTATAAAATTAGTGAAGATGTGTTGAAAAATACCCTATTAAAAGAAATGGAAATAATATTACAAACTGATGATAATTATGATAACTTAATTAAAACTTTATATGTATATAAATCATTGTTTGAGCAAAAATATCTTGATAAAGATTTATTAAAAATATGGATTAATGAAAATTGGAATTTTTTAGAAAAATATAAAATTTCTAAAGAAAATTTTCTATCTGGTATCGATGAACTTCAAAAGATTGACTTAAGCACTTCTCAGCAAGATGATATTTCGGTTAAACTATCTATTGAAAAACTATATAATGTAGCAAAAATTCAAAGAATATATACTTTACTTAACTTTATCATTCTAGATAAAAACAATAAAGTATATAATTTTAAAAATGAATTAGGATTTGCTGCTAATAATGTTTTCTCAGAGTCTATTAAAATTGATAGTATTGAAGAAATTTACACAAAAAAAGGTATGGCTGACTTTTTGCAAACGTTAAATGTAAAAATAGATAAAGCCATTGAGATTGATTCGTGGATTTTAAATGATTTGTCAAATTCTGAAAATAGAAGCAATATGGCAATGGGAATTATTAAAATTTATTTAACGCAATATCAAAATAAATGGCAAGAAATTTTAAATTCACTTGCACCAAAAAAGTTTATTTCCAAAAGTTCTATGCTAAATGAACTTAATATACTATCTAAAAAAGAAAATCCTTTAATGAATTTTATAAAAATTGTTAGTGTAAATACCAATCTTAACGATGCTACTTTACTAACTCAAGCATATAATCTCGGTGTTAATGCTGCTGAAATAAAGACAAGTTTTATGGGGATTACCAGTTCGTTTGATGCTTATCATAAAATTATAGAACAAAATTCTATTTTAAATACGGGTGCTACTGCTGTAGGTTTAGATGTTGGAAGTCATCAAAAAACCATGGAATTAATAAATACAGATTTGTCTAATATTCATAAAAAAATAACTGACTTTACAACAAATAACTCGCAAACTATTGAGGAAAAAATAAAATACGCTTTAAGCGATAGTAAAGATTCTAGCGACCCATTTAGTTCTCTTGAACAAAATATTAAAAATTTACCAAGTGAATTGGAAAAATATTATGCAACTCTTTCTTTATATGCTTGGAATATTATAGAAAACCATGGAGTTTCTTTGTTTAATACTGTTTGGTTGAATGAGGTTTATGCACCATTTGTTAATGATATAGCTCCTTTTTATCCTTTTAATTTATTAAGTTCACAAGATTTAAGTATAGATTCTTTTAAAAATTTCTTTGGTAAAAATGGAATTTTAAATAAGTTTTATGAAAAATATTTAACAAATGTTCTAATTAAAAGAAAAAATGTTTACTCTATTAATTCTAAATTTAGCTCAAGATTAACTTTTTCCAAAGAATTTTTGGATTTTATTACTAAGGCTGGTAATTTATCAGAGTTAATGCTAAATGCAAATGATGTAATGAGAGTGCGCTTTACTTTACAAAGTCTTGACTTAAGTGCCGATTTTTCTTTTGTAAAAGTTCAGTATAATGATACTTCTATTATATATGATCACACATTGCATACAAAATTAGATGTTATAACTGATGAATTTAACAATGGAACTAGTTTTGATTTCACTGCGTATTCTTATTTAGATGCTAATATAAATTACACAAAATCATATAAAGGAGAATGGGCTTGGTATAAATTATTACAGGAAAGTAAAAATTCAAATTCATCTTACAGTGTTTTATTTAATGACAATAAAAAAATGTATTTTGATTTCAAACTTAATAATAACAACTCAGATATTAATAATATAATTATGATATTAAGTGATTTTAAAATAGTAGAAAATATAACAAAGGCTCAAAATGATAGATAAAGAAACCATAGGATTGATAATTGAAAATATTGATGAAAATATTACAAAAACAGTAGCTTGTGTATTTGATGAAACTGGTGGACTTGTTGGATCAAGTCCAGAATGTTTATTTTGGATACAAGATAAAAATAATTCTGTTAAAGAAAAACATATGAAGATTACTTTTGAAGAAGGTTTTTTTACTATGACGCCTATAGAATGCAGTGATATTTTTTATAATAATTCTTTTTCTAGATTGGAAGATGGTTATGAAATTATTATCAACAAAGGCGATGTTCTAAAGTTAGGTCTTATTGAGTTGCGTTTTGTTGATTCAAAAGAGATTAAACAAGAAACTTTAAAGCAAGCAAAAGAAATAAAAGAAATAGAAAAACACACACAGATGGATGAAATAGAGCTAAAACCTAGAGGAAAAATAGATGGTTTAGATTTTAAGGCAAAAGAAAACATTAAAGAACTTATTGAAACAAAAATAGATTATAGTTTTATAGAGGATAATAATATTAAAAATTCTGAAGTTATTATGGAATCTAATTCTTCTGTTAATTTAGATTTTACTTATGAAAATATAGGAAAAATTTTAGATAAATTGCAAAATGAATTATCAGAAAATCGTAAAAAAACAATACTAAATGATAATTTCCAAAAATTAAATATAGATGATTTTCAAACAGTTATTTCAAAAATTCCGCTTATTAAAGATACAAAACTAATTAATCTTGTTGTGTTAAAATTAATTACTAAAGAGTTGTATTCGCCTGTATTTAAAGAGATGGAAGAAGATATTTTTATGACTTATTTGCAAAATGCCTTGCAAAATATTATCAAAAATGATCAAAATATATTTGAAAATTTGACTTTACTGTCTTTAAATAAATACAAAGAAAAATAATTTTTTTTCAAAGTAAAGTAAGATAATTTTCCAAAATTAATTTTAAAAAGGAGTATCAAATGAAAATCACAATGATAATTCTAAGCTTG
>NZ_JAKMSX010000002.1:0-207813 GCF_025772865.1 Campylobacter sp. CNRCH_2014_2452 | reverse complement strand
AGGTTTTTGTTCAGGTTTTTGTTCAGGTTTTTGTTCAGGTTTTTGTTCAGGTTTTTGTTCAGGCGCGGGCTTATTAATACTAACTTTATCTTCATCTAATACAGCAACAAAATCAATACTATTGTTTCCTGATATTTCAACTTTTTCAAAGTCATTTATATTATTTTTTAATCCAGCTAAATTTATAGTAATTATATTGCCACTAGTGTAAAACATAGGTAATGGTATGTATTGTAATTTACCACCTTCTATTTGATAAGAATTTGCTATAAGTTTAGAATTACCATTATTTCCAAAATCAAGCTGCAAAACAGCATTGTTTTTTTGGTTATATAGACCTTCTACAATTAAATCGCTTAAGTCTTGATTTCCAGGTCTCACAATTCCTTGATTGTATAAATTATTTTTTATTAAACCATTTCCGCTAAATTTACCATTAGTTAAAACTTTAACCTCCCCACTTATAATTCCTTTATTATTTTGTGTTTTTATTAGGGAAAGCTCACCTTCTTTTACTATAGTTTTACCAAGATAAGTATTTTCTCCACTTAAAATTAACCTCCCTTGACCATCTTTGATAAATCCAATATTTAAATTTTGTATTTCATCTTTTGGAGAATTTAAAGCATCGAGTCTATGTAAACTATCATCCCATTTTTTTTGAGATATATCATTGCTAAAAGTCGCGTTATATCCTTGAGTATTTATAGTATAGTAAGCTTCTTTTTTACCATAAGTTTCGGTAATATCTTGTGAATTTAATCTATTTGCATCTAAAATTCCTATACCATTTATGGCTTTTTCAATGTCTAGAATGCCTTGTCCTAAGATTTGTTCTTTTTTGAGAGTTTGTATTCCTTTGTAGTCTTCATTGGCATTTTGCATAAGTGGATATTTGTCGATTAGATTGTTTAATATCTTATCTGCTTCAAAACTCCAATATCCAGCATCTATCAAATCTTGTTTTATTTTATTTTTATCATCAGGGATAGGCGTATCTATATAAATAATAGTATAATAGGATTGTTTTCTTCCATTGGAAGTATTAAGAAGTTGAGTTTCTTTTACTGTTAGTTTTGGAGTTTTGTAATTTTTATTTGCTGTACTTAATAAAACATCAGCTATTTGTTTTCCATTTAAAAAAGGGAATTTTTCTGACACTAAAGCAGCAGCTCCACTTACCATAGGAGTTGCCATAGAAGTACCACTCATTTTAACATATAAATTTTTATCAGGTCTTCCAAAAATGGGTTGTATATTATAAGCAGCATTAACTGAATTAACAAAACTTCCAGGTGCTACTAATGAAAAATTTTCAACTCCTTTTAATCCATTACTATACGATGCTATAGCTTTAGAGGATAATATAAGTTTTCCATTTTCATCTTTTGTAATTTTAGAAGAATCAATGGCTCCAATGCTAAGCCATGATCTTAAATTTTCATCATAATAAGGAAGAGTAGCATTAAATCCAGGTGATACTATACCCTCATTTCCAGCTGCAAATAGTATTAGAATGTTTTTTTCTTTTGCTAACTTTATAATCCCATCAAGCGGTTTATTGTTGTTTGCTAAATTTAAAAAATAATTAGAATTTTGCTTTTTAAGATCTGATACATACCACCCGAGCTGACTCATTCCTACTATTGGATATAATTGCGTATTCCAGCTATTATTGATTATTTTTATTTCTTTATCTTTAAAATAATCATAAATATTATAAGGAATTATTTTTTGACTTCCATTGTTATAGCCAAAAATTTGAATTCCATACATTTTCGCATTGTAAGCAATCCCATATGGCTCTTTAATGTTTTTAAAATTACCAAGTATAATTCCTGCTACATGTGATCCGTGAGTGTCTACTGTTAGATCAGGAGTATAAGGTTTATTATTTACTGTTGAGTATTGTTGCTCTATGATTTGTCCTTGCAAACTAGGATGATTTGCATTAAAAGCAGAATCTATAATACCTACATTTATATTTTTTCCTGTGATATTAAGATCGTGTGCTTTATGAACATTAATAACTTCAAAATCATTTAAAGCTAAAATTTGAGTTATAAAAATAAATATTATTAAATATTTTTTCATATGACTTTCTTAAATTTTATTAAAGATTCTTATAATTTTTAAGTATAACAGAAATATTTTAATTTTGATTAGAAACTCTTGTTTAAGATGCTTATATTATTTCTTTTCCTTCTATAAAAAGTTTTAACACTTCTTTGCTTTGTAAGATAAATTGCAAAGGAAGTTGTTTTAAATTTGTGCTATTTGGTAAAGCAAAAAGACTAAAATCAGCTATTTTGCCTTTTTGAATTTGACCTAGGTTTAAATTTAAGGCTTTTGCGGCTTTATTTGTTGCCATTAAAAGTAACATTTTAGCAAAATTTTCTAACTCAAAATCATCATGTATAAGTAAATTTACTCTCATTTCATCAAGCATACTTAAAGAAGTATTTGAGCTTAAGCCATCGGTTCCTAGATGGATATTAATACCATTTTTTAAAGCAGATTTTAATTTAAAAGTATTTTTACTTAAAAGCCTATTTGAAAAAGCACAATGCGTAATTGAGTGCAGATTTTTATCTAGCAAATTCCATTCTTTAAAATACACACAATGTGTAAATAAAGTCCTTTGATCTTTAAAAAGCTCTAAAAAGCTTTGCGGAGTGTAAAGTGGCATAGGATTTTTGCTAAATTTAGCCAAGCTCTTTTTAAAACCACCTTTTTTAAACCTTAGCCAGTTGTTTTCATGATTGCTTTCAAGAAAATGTGTGCTTAGCAAATGATCGTTTTCTCTAGCAAGTTTTATAGCAAATTTAGCAAGCTCTGGGTGGGTTGAGTAGGGTGCATGCACTGAAATAGCAGGGATAAATTTAGAAGTTTTAAAGCTCATGCTTTTTTTATAGCGAGTTAAAAATTCCTCTTTTTTTGCTTGGATAAAATTTTCATTTGAACCTAAAATTTCATTAAAAAATATCACTCTAGCTTGTGAATTTACACAAGGGTTTAAATCGCCCCCAAAGCTTGAAATTTCTCCTATAGTAGCAGTGCCACTTTTTAGCATTTTATGAATATTTTGTGAGATTAATTTTTCTTTGGCTTTTTCGTTTAATTGCTCGCGGTTATTAAAAACACTATCAAGCCATTTTAAAAAGTCTCCAAAGACTAAATTTCCATTATTTGCACTAAATTCTAAATGCGTGTGTGGATTGATAAAAGCAGGTAAAAGTAAGGTATCTTTTGGAGTTGGTATAAGCTTGGCTTTCGGATAGGATTTTTGTAAATTTTCTAAGCTATCAATTTCTAAAATATTATCATCAAAAAGAATAGCTTTTTTTTCTAAAATACTAAATTTATCATCACAAGTTAGGATGATTTTGGGTGCTATTATAAACATTTTCCATCCTTTAAAAAGGTAAATTGTAGCTAAAATTTAGCTTTAAAGTGTTATAATATAGTAAATTTTACTAAATAAAGGTTAGATTATGAAAGTTATGGTGATACAAGGACCAAACATTAATATGCTTGGTGTAAGAGAAACTCACATTTATGGTAATATGAAAATGGAAGATATCCACGAGCAAATGAAACAAGCTGCAAAACAAGCTAATGTGGAGATTGAGTTTTTTCAAAGTAATTTTGAAGGTGAGCTAGTTGATAAAATTCAAGAATGCTTAGGCAGTGTAGATGGAGTGATTATTAATGCAGCTGCTTATGCACACACTTCTATAGCAATCCGTGATGCGATTGCGGCGATTAATATGCCTGTGATTGAAGTGCATATTAGCAATACTTACAGAAGAGAAGAATTCAGACAAAAAAGTATGATAGCACCAGTTTGTGCAGGTAGCGTGGTAGGTTTTGGTCCTTTTGGTTATCATATGGCTCTAATGGGACTTTTCCAAATTTTTGATCAAATCAATGCATATAAAGCAGCTCAAGCAAAAGCACAACAAGCAAATCAATGAATTTTATCTTAAAAAACGAAAATGCACTTTTTTATGAGTGCGGCTATTCTTGCGATAATGCTTTATTTTTAAAACTTGAAGATAAAGCTTTTTTCATCACTGACGCAAGATATAGTTTTGAAGCTAGCGAAATGATAAAAAATGCTGAGGTAGTTTTAGCACAAGATCTTTTTGATAGCGCTAGAGAGCTTTTAGAAAAAGCAGGAATTGATAGAATATGTTTTGACCCAAAAGACTTTAGTTATTTTGAATTTAAAGAACTTAGTAAAAGTGCAAATATCGTTTTTGAAGAAAAATTAGACTTGAGTAAAAACAAACGCATTATAAAAAATGCCAAGGAATTACAACTTTTGCAAAAGGCTGTAAATTTTGGTAAAGAATGCTTTGAAGAATTTGCTAAATTTATCAGCCAAGAAGGCCATGGAAAAAGCGAAAAAGAATTACATTTTAAAGCATGTGAAATTTTTCAAAAAAAAGGTGTTTTAGGACTTTCTTTTTCACCGATTGTAGCTATTAATGAAAACGCAGCTAAAGCACATGCTTTACCTAGTGATAAATGTTTAGAATATGGAGATTTGTTATTAGTTGATGCGGGTGTGGTTTATCAAAGGTATTGTTCTGATCGCACAAGAACGGCTTGTTTTGATGAGAATGGTATAGTTTTTGATAAAAATAAGCCAAATTTTAAAGATAAAGAAATTATGCAAATTTATGAAGTGGTTAAGCAAGCTCAGCTTCAAGCTATAGAAAAAGCACGCGTTGGTATGAGATCAAGTGAGCTTGATTTTATCGCAAGAGAAGTGATTAAAAACGCAGGTTTTGAAAAAGAATTTATTCATAGCTTAGGGCATGGAGTGGGGCTTGATATACATGAGTTGCCAAATATTAGTCCAAGAAGTGATTATGAGTTAAAAGAGGGTATGGTATTTACCATTGAACCTGGAATTTATATCAAAGATAAACTTGGCATTAGGATAGAAGATATGGTTTATCTTGATAAAGAAAAGGCAGTGGTGTTATAACTTGCTGATTAAAGGGGCTAGAAGGTTAGAAAAAATTCGTTTTTTTCCTTTTTATTCAAAGGCTGATAAAAAAGGAAAATACATAGCCATTATAGGACTTGGAAGCAATATAGAAGATGAAAAAAAACGCTTTCGGAGTTTATTTAGGCTTTTAATGCAAGATAAACGCTTGCAAGTATTGCAAACATCGCCATTTTTGATTAATAAAGCTTTTGGCTTTGAAGAGCAAAAAGACTTTACTAATGCGGTGATGGTTGTAAGCACAAGTTTGCATGCAAGAGCACTTTTAAAAGTTTTGTTTTTTTATGAGTTTAAATTCAAAAGAAAAAGAACTTTTAAAAATGCTCCTAGAACGCTTGATTTGGATTTGTTGTATTTTTCAAAAAAAGCGCGTAAAGATGAGTATTGCATAGTGCCTCATGTGGGGGTAAATGATAGAATTAGCGTAACTTTGCCTTTGGGCTTGTTAAGATAAGGAAAAATATGGGACAATTGATTCATACTTTTACGGTTGAAAGCACAGATGAGATTATACCTAAGGTCAAGCAAGATTATGGCGATAAGGCTTTGATAGTAACTAATAAGCAAATTCGTCCAAAAACTATCAATCAAAAGCCTTTGTATGAGGTTATAGTGGCGATTGAAGAAGCTGATTATGAAGAGCATTTAAAACAAAATAATTTGCCTATGCCACCAAAGAAAAAACCAAATACAGCAAGTTTTCCTGAGGCTAAAATTCAAACTCCAAAACTTGAAGATGAAAAAAAAGAAGAAGATGTAGTGCTTGATTTTTCTTCGAAAGCTAAGCAAAAACCTATTAATCCTTATTTAAATACAAGCAAAAAAGATGATAATTTTTTAAATTTAAAAAACAAACTTTCTCAAGTTAGTTCAGAAATTAGCAAGGTTTCAAACTATCAAGATTTTTCTATGCCAAATCCAAATTATGATAAAAAAATAGAAGCTTTTGAAAAACAAATGAACAAGCTTAATGATAAAATGAATTTACTTGTGGATATGATGTGGGATGATAAGGCAGATTTACGCAAAGAATTAGCTATACCACCTGAGTTTGCAAGTATTTATAAGCAAGCTAAAGCAAGTGGTATGCAAGAAGCGCATTTAGAAGCGATTATGAAAGCGACTATTGAAAATATGCCAAGCACCATGAAAGCAAATCAAGAAGCAGTGCAAAGGTATTTTTACTCACTTTTGCGTAATATGCTTCCATGCCGTTTAGAAAGTGAAATTAAAAAGCAAAAAATCATGATGTTAGTAGGTCCAACAGGAGTAGGTAAAACTACAACTTTAGCAAAGCTTGCTTTTCGCTATGCTTATGGAGATAGACGTTATAAAACCGGTATTATAACTCTTGATACTTATAGAATAGGCGCAGTAGAGCAACTTTTTCAATATGCTAAGATGATGAAACTTCCTATTATTGATAGTATAGAGCCAAATGACTTAGATGATGCGATTAGAAGTTTAAATACTTGTGAGGTTATTTTAGTAGATACAACCGGAAATTCACAGTATGATAAGGCAAAACTTGAAAAAACAAAAGAATTTTTATCGCATTCTAATGCGCAAATTGATGTGAATTTAGTGCTTTCAGCAAATACAAAATATGAAGATTTATTAGAAACTTATAATAATTTTTCATTTTTAAATATAGACACTTTAATCATTACAAAATTTGATGAAACAAAAGTATTTGGAAATGTGTTTTCTTTGCTTTATGAAACTAGCACTCCGATGAGCTTTTTTTCCATAGGTCAAGAAGTACCTGATGATATAGAAGTAGCAAATAGCGACTTTTTGGTGCGTTGTGTGTTAGAAGGTTTTAGAAGGGATGAAAATGAGTAATCAAGCAGAAAAATTAAAAGATCTAGTAAAAAATGAAAACTCAAATGTAAAACATACCCATTTTATCGCAGTTACTAGCGGTAAAGGTGGGGTTGGAAAAAGTACTTTTAGTGCAAATTTGGGCAACATCCTAGCTAAAAATGGATATAAAGTAGGGCTTTTTGATGCAGATATAGGGCTTGCAAATTTAGATGTGATTTTAAATGTGCGTGTAGAAAAAAACCTTTTACATGTTTTAAAAGGTGAATGCTCACTAGAAGATATTCTAATAGAAGTCAAGCCAAATTTATGGCTTATCCCAGGTGAGAGTGGCGATGAAATTTTAAAATACAATGATAAAAATATTTATGAGAGATTTTTAAATCAAACAAGTATTTTAGATGATTTAGACTTTTTAATCATTGATACAGGAGCAGGTATTGGTGGCAATATAGGGAATTTCTTAGAAATGTCTGATGAGGTTATTGTCATAACTGTACCTGATCCTGCCGCAATTACCGATGCTTATGCTACTATAAAAACTACTTCAAAGACTAAAGAGAATTTATTAATGGTATTTAATGTAGTTAGAAATGAAAATGAGGCTTTAAGAATTTTTGATAATATTAAAAAAGTAGCAGATATTAACATTAAGCATAATTTAAATTTAGAATTTTTAGGATTTTTAGGTCAAAGTAAAGATATTAGTTCTAGTATTAAAAAAAGAACTTTATTTAGCGATGATGATACTAATGCAAGTGATGAACTCAAAGCCATAGCTTCTAAGCTTTTGTATAGGTTGGAACAAAAAGTGCTTAATAATGTGGGAGATAAAAGCATTATGAGTTTTTTCAAAAAGCTTTTGGATCGTTTTTAGATTGAAGGAAAAAGATGAGACCAGAAAATTTTGTTGCTTTTTTTACTGTTTGTGGTTTTTTTATAGGATTAATGTTCACCATAGTTAATATAGAAGATGCAGTAGAGATAGTTGTATATACCTGTTTGATTACTTTTGTATTTTATGTGTTAATCCATATAGTAATTATGATTTTTGTAGATGCAAATAAAATTAGTGGTAGAAGCTTTAATAAAGAAAAATATGAAAATGAAAATAATAGCTTTATAGCAGAATTAGCTGCAAGAGAAAAGAAAATGGATTACTTGCTTGAAAAACTTCAAGAAGAGCGTGAAGACCTTAAAAAACTTGATAGCTCTTCAAAAAGAAAAGTAAAACATGCAGCCGCATAATGCTTATGCTTCTACGCTAAAAAAAGAACAAGATGACTTAGTCATCTCTTATATGCCCGCATTAAGAGCTATGGCTTTTAGACTTAAAGAGCGTTTGCCTGCAAGTATTGATGTAAATGATTTAATTAGTATTGGCGTAGAAGAGATGATTAAACTCTCGCGTCGCTATGATAAAGAACAAAATGACAATTTTTGGGGTTTTGCAAGAAAAAGAGTAAATGGAGCTATGCTTGATTATCTAAGAAGCCTTGATGTAATGAGTAGAAGCAATAGAAAAATCATCAAAGATATTGACGCTATTATAGATGAGTTTTATCAAGAAAATGAAAAAGAACCTGATGATGAGTATTTAGCACAAAGATTAAATTTAGAAGTAGAAAAGGTAAAAGAAGCAAGAGCAGCTCATGCTATATCGCTTGTTATGCCTTTAGATGAACAGCTAAATTGTTTTAATGATAGTAATATCATAGAACAAATAGAAAAAGAAGAATTAATAGAAAAAATCAACGCGGTTTTGGAAGAATTTAAAGAAAGAGAAAGACTTGTAATACAGCTTTATTATTATGAAGAATTAAATTTAAAAGAAATTGCAGAGATTTTAGAGATTAGCGAGTCAAGAATTTCACAAATTCATAAGCGTTTGCTTAAGAAGATTAGAGAAAGGCTAGTTTAATGGCTGAAATACTTTCCCAAGAAGAAATTGATGCTCTTTTAGAAGTCGTTGATGATGATAGCGATGATAGTACTGCTTCTTCAAAATTAGAAGAAATAGAAGATAAAAGAGATATTGTAGTATATGATTTTAAGCGTCCAAATAGGGTTTCAAAAGAACAACTTCGTTCTATTAAAGGAATTCATGATAAATTAGCTAGAAATCTTGCTTCGCAAATTTCATCTATGATGAGAAGTATAGTTGAGATTAAACTGCACTCAGTTGATCAAATGACTTATGGTGAATTTTTGATGTCTTTACCTTCGCCGACAAGCTTTAATGTTTTTTCTATTAAACCTTTAGATGGAAATTGTGTTTTAGAGATTAATCCAAGTATTGCTTTCCCTATGATAGATAGGCTTTTGGGTGGTCAGGGTGAAAGTTTTGACACCTTAAGAGAGCTTACAGAAATAGAACTTAACTTGCTTGATTCTATTTTGCGTATTATTATGCAAAGACTTAAAGAAAGTTGGATGAATGTTACGGAAATTTATCCAAGTGTTGAAGCAAAAGAATCAAGTCCAAATGTTGTGCAAATTGTTTCTCAAAATGAGATTGTTATCATGGTGGTAATGGAGATTATCATAGGAAATTCAAGTGGTATGGTAAATATATGCTATCCAGTTGTGCATTTGGAAAGTATTTTGAGCCGTTTAGCAAATCGTGATATTATGATGGGTGAAACTTCGGCTAAAAAGTCAAGAAACAAAGAACTTAAAACTTTGATCGGTCGTGCTGAAGTGATTTATGAAGCTATGCTTGGTAAAACTTTTATCAATGTAAATGAATTTTTAGATTTAAAACAAGGAGATATTTTAAAACTTGATAGAAGTGCAGATGATAAAGCTATAGTAGCCATAGATAAAAAAGAAGTATTTTTAGCTCAAGTAGGACTTCATAGATTTAGAAAGTCGATTAAAATCTTAGAACTTATTAAAACTGATAAAGATGAGATTAAAGAAATGCTTGAAAAATATGAAGATGAAAGAAGAGCAAAGGCAAATTCTTATGATGAAAATGAAGAATTAGAAGAGGAAGAAGATGATCAATGATTTTTTAGGCATATTTGTCAACGAGTGCATAAGCACAATAGAAGGCTTAACAGGGAAAAGTGCTGAATTTAGCGAGTATTATGAGTATGATGTAAATTCTCAAGATTCTATGACTCCACCACTAGTTAGTGCTACTTTTAGTGTCAATAATGAGATGAAAATCAAAATCTTAGCAAGTGCGGTTTTAATGAGTGCAATTGGTGAGTGGATGATGGGAGAAGAAGAAATCTCTAAAAATAGTGAGCTAAATGAAGATGAAATGGACGCGGCTAAAGAAGCTATACAAAATATCATTTCAGCATTTTCTACAACCTTAGGTGCACAAAAAGAAATTCCAAAAATGGAATTTAGTTTAGAAAATTGTGAATTTGTTGCAGATAGTCTAGAACTTGGCGGCTTTCATAAAATATATTTATATAATGTAAAAATAGCTGATTTAGAAGAGAAAATTTCCTTAGTATTTGATGAGAAAATTTATAAAGTTTTAACTAAAACTGATTTAGAAGAAATTGTTACAACTCATGAAGAGCATACTCAAGACCATAAAACCTTAGCAAGCGTTGAAGAGTTAAGAAATATCGGCTTGATTATGGATGTGCGTTTGCCTATAAGAGTGCGTATTGGTAGTAAAAAAATGCTTTTAAAGGATGTTTTAACTATGGACATAGGTTCAGTTATCGAGCTTGATCAATTAGCTAATGATCCTTTAGAAATTTTAATAGGTGATAAAAAGATTGCCTATGGGGAAGTAGTTATCGTAGATGGAAATTTTGGAGTACAAATTACTGAGATTGGCTCTAAAAAAGAAAGATTAGAGCAATTAAGATGAAAAATTAGTTCTCTAATCAAAAAACAATAAAAATCAATATAAGCAAAAGGCTTAAAATCAAAATGCAAAGATTTTGGAGTATTTAGCTTGAAAGGTTTTAACTCTTTTTTAGGAGTAACAATTAAAGCATAACCGCCTTTATTATATCTATCCCAAATGCTAAAAAATTGACTTTTAGAGCTTATGTATTCTCCATAGCTTGGATCAAGCACTTGTAAATAATTCCCCTTGTGATTAATAATCACCACAAAATGTGGGAAGCGTGGGTCATCTTCAATTTTTACAAGCATTGGAATATTTACAAGCTTGTCTAAGCTATCCCTATTGATTTGATAGGAATTGCTTTCATAACCTAGCTTTTTAACTGCATCGTTTAAATCTGCAAAGCTTACCATATCCGTATAAAGCTTTTGTCCGCTCATGGTTTGTAAAAGTTTAAGCTCATCAAACTTTTTATCATCAAGTATATTGATTAAAGTTGCTAAAGATGAAGCCCCGCAAGATTGCTCGTAAGTTTGTCTTATTACTCTTTTGTTTTTAATTTCTTGATAAGACTTGACTACCCATTCTGCTTTTGCATTCAAAGAAAGAATGGATAAAAATAATAAAATTTTTAAAATTTTCTCCATAAGCTTATCCCAAATATACTATCAGGCGAAGCAGAACTTCCCCCAAAACTAGCATTAACAGAAACTGCGGTATCTGAATTAATGCTATAAGTAGAACCCAAACTTAAAGTTGGAATAGAACGCACTTCAGAATTTTGATAACCATTGATTTTTTGCTCGGTTTGAAATCTTTGCTCTGCCCTCAAATCTAAAGTAATCTTAGGGCTTAGTATGATAGATAAATCCCCACCCACATAAATACTATTTCCATACTCTATTTTAAGGGTTTTAAATTTTCTTAATTGATTATAATCAAAACTGGTATAAATGCTATATACAACAGGATCGCTATATCCCCTTAAACTAGCTTGTAAGCTTTGTGATTTTAGATAAAAGTTTTTGGTTTGATTGATTGCTTTTTCTCTTTGAACGACTGCAGTTTGAAAGGTAATTTGTGGAATTAAGTCTGCAATGCTATCTCCTGTATAAATAAAACCTAGCCATAAACATCAAAACATATTCTGTTTTTACTAGAATACTCATTTGTAAAAAAGTTTGTATATTCAGCTCTTGCATAGCTTCCGCCCCCTGAAATAAGTATGTCAAATTTAGGTGTTATGGTATAAATGAAATTTTGAGTTAAAAACACTTGCTTTGTATCATTCCAAATTGTAGGATCTCCACCTGTTGTTATATTAGGATAAAGTGCATAAGAATTTGCATTTCCTGTACTAAGCAAAGAAAAGCTTGTGGTACTTCTTAAGCCTATTTGCTTTTTAAATAAACTGTCTATACTTAGTTCATCACTAGCAAAAACACAACTAAGTAAAACCATAAATGTTAAAAAATCTTTTTCATTGTTATCTTTCTAAATATTTTTAGATTTTTTCCATTAAAACAATAAATGTTTCAAATAACAAATTGATTTTAATATGTAATTTGTGATATTCTTTAAAAAAGAGTAAAAATAGCTAAAAAAGGAAGTTATGTTAAAGAAGTTAGCAGGTTCTTTGATTTTAGGTTCTTTGTTAGTAAGTTCTGCTTTTGCTGGGGATTTTTTAGCTAAAGTTAGTAATGGTGCTTTAAGTGATAATTCTCAAGGCGTAAAAGTTCTAAATGTAGATGAGATGAAACAAGTTAAGGGTGGGTATTTAGTCGGTTTTAAATTTTTTAAAGATCGTTCAAATTTAATTTCAGAAGTTTATGCAATTGCAGATTTTTCAGAATACGAACTTAGCAATCTTAACAAGGGTCTATGTGGTGCAGGAGATGAAAAATGCTCAAACCCTAGTAGAGATAGATTAATTTCTTGGTTGCAAGCGAGTGCTAAAGAAGAACAAGGGTATAATGGATCTCCTGATGTAAAAGAAGTAGAAAACTCTTTATATAAAAGATATATGGAAGATAAACTAAGCAAGGATGAAATAAAAATACTTAATAAATTTGGCACAGACTATCTTACAGAAGGCGTAGATTTGTCCGCACTTCATAAACGAAAAGTTGATCTTTTAAAAACTCTTACAAGTATGAATGAATTTGAGAAAATATGGGGTGCTGAAAGGGCACAAAGAGAAAAACAATTTTTTAATGAACTTGGTAAGTCACTTACTCAAGAAGATATAGATAGGTTCTTAGCTAATAAAAACAATCAAAAAGAAGATAAAGAAAAACCCTTTAAACCTATACAAGCAGAAAGTAAAAACAAAGAAACTTACAAAGATGATAGTACAAGAAACGAACTTGTAAAAAAACTATTAGAAGATAAATTTAGTACAAGCGATGAGTTGAAAATTCTTTTTGGTGTTAAAATAGATGTAAAGATTTAAATAATAACGAATTTACTAAAATCTTTTCATAATTAAGTGTGTATAATATATAAAAGTGTGAATTTGAAAGTTTAGAAATTTAAAAAAACCTAATTTAATGCAGTTTGCAAAAGAAAATTATTTAAAAATTACATAAAAGATTATTATAAAAATTTAGCTAGAATGGAATTTATTTTAACTAAAGGTTATAAAATGAATGAAAAAATAATCCAAGATTTAGAAAAATTTGCTAACATGCCAAACCTAAAAAATGCTATAACTTTTTTTGGTTCTGCAAGATTAAAAGAAGACAATGAGTATTGTATTTTGGCTTCAAAATTAGCTCAAAAGTTAGCTGATGAGGGTTATAGCATCATCAGTGGTGGTGGCGGTGGTATTATGCAAGCTGCTAATCATGGCGCTATGCAAAGTCAAACTTCCCACTTAAAATCTTTTGGATTTAATATACATTTACCATTTGAGCAAAAAGCAAATGACTTTTTAGAGTATAATATCACTTTTAAGAGCTTAGCCATTCGCAAAATGGCTCTTATCCAAAAGAGTCTAGCTTTTGTGATTTTCCCAGGCGGCTTTGGAACATTAGATGAATTTTTTGAAATTCTTACTCTTAAGCAACTTAGTTTTAAAAAAGATGTTCCTATTATTTTAGTTGGGCAAAAATTTTGGCAACCTCTTGATGAATTTATCAAAACTTCTTTACTAGAACTTGGAACTATATCTAAAAATGATGAGTTAAAGTATAGTATAAGTGATGATTTAGATGAAATTATAAGAATGATAAAGGAAAAAGATGAAAATTCTTGTTGCAATGAGTGGGGGTGTAGATAGCACTGTAACTGCTTATAAGTTAAAGCAAGCAGGACATGAGATTATAGGTTGTTATATGAAGCTTCATGGAAAAGCTAATTATCATGAAGAAAATATACAAAAAGTTGAAAAAGTTGCTAAATTTTTAGACATCAAATATCATATTTTAGATTTGCAAGAAGATTTTAAAAATCAAGTTTATATGCCTTTTGTTAATACCTACAAAGAAGGAAAGACGCCAAATCCTTGTGCTTTGTGTAATCGCTTTATTAAGCTTGGCAAGCTTTTAGAATTTGCTAAGAGTTTGGGTTGTGAGAAATTAGCCACAGGTCATTATGCAAGGATAGAAAATGGTTTGATTAAAATTGCAGTTGATGGGAGTAAGGATCAAAGCTATTTTTTAGCAAATGCAGAGAAAGAGGCTTTGGAATATTTGATTTTCCCTCTTGGAGAGATGAGAAAAGAAGATGTGAAAAAATTTGCTTCTACAATCGATGTTTTAAAATCTTTTGCAACACAAAAGGAAAGTTCTGAGATTTGTTTTGTGGAAGATACTTATGTGCAAGTTTTAGATCAGTTTATGGATACCAAAATTCCAGGTATTGTAAGAGATAGTAGTGGCAAAGAAGTAGGAAAACACGAAGGTTATATGCACTATACCATAGGTAAAAGAAGAGGTTTTGAGGTACGCGGGGCTCATGAGCCACATTTTGTGTTAAAAATTGATCCTAAAAAAAATGAAATCATAGTAGGTAAAAAAGAAGAACTTAAGATAAGTGAATTTAATCTTGATAATATTAATTTATTTGTTGATGCTAAAGAGCTAGATTGTGAAGTAAAAATACGCTATAGATCAAGATCGACCCCATGTAAAGTTTTGATTAATGAAGATAAAAGTGCAAAAATCATCTTACAAGAGCCTGTTTATGGGCTTGCTAGTGGGCAAATGGCAGTATTTTACGATAAAGATTTGGTTCTTGCAAGCGGATTTATTAAATAAAAAAGCTAAAGGGTTGCACCCCCTTTGGCGTTGCACCCTTATGTAATTATACTAACTTTTTTTAAAAAATTAAAATTATTTTATTGTAATAAAAAATAAGAAAATTGTAGTTGAGGTTTTTCTAAGATAGATCAAGTAAATCTTATCTTAGAAAAATTATATTGTATTTGATAAGTTGATCTTATTCAGTCATATCAACAATTGCTCCACTATTTTGACATCTTTCTTTATTCCATTTTCTTGTATCACATGCTCCATAAACTATTTCATGTTTATTCAAATCGCCATTTTTATAGTTGATATAAACAACATCTCCATATTCTATTTCGCCTCTTGCAACATCTCCTAGCAATCCATCTTGTTCTATTTTAATACCTTCAAAATCTTCAGCTACTTCAGGGTGTTTTTCTTTTAAAGCATTTAAATCAACATCTTTAAGGCTTTTTATCACAACATTAGAGCCGTAATCTTTTTTTAAAGTTTTAATGAATAAATCATAACCACCTTTAGAACCTCTACTTGGATCATATTTATAATCTACTCCATTAGCACATGCTATAAAAGAAATTAATGTTAAAGCACCAAACATTGTTTTTTTAATCATTTTTTATCCTTTTCATTTTAGTTTCAAAGTTTATCATAAATGAAGTTAAATCTAAAAATTACGGAGCTAAAATATCTCCATAATGCTTATATCAAACCATAAAAGATCAAATTTAAGTAAAATTCCATAAATTACTGCACTAAGTAATCCTGCGAAAATTCCTGCTAAAACATCATCTAGCATTACACCCAAACCACCTTTGGTTTTTTTGTCAATTTTACCTATGATAGAAGGTTTTGTGATATCAAAAAATCTAAATAAAACAAAAGAAAGCAAAAAAGTAAAAATACTCTGTCCGCAAATTGCCAAGGCTAAAAATACCCCAACAACTTCATCTATTACAATATGCTTATCATCGTGTATGCCTGTTTGTTTTTCATATTGATCGATGATTTTTATAGAGATTAAAAAAAGTAAAATTGCAAGCAAGATCAAAGTTCCTATGCCCAAATACCTTAAAATAAAAAAAGCAGGGATTAGCGCTGCTATTGTACCAAAGGTTCCTGGAGCTTTATTAACACTACCTGAATAAAAAAAAGTTAAAAATAATTTTTGCATGATTACACCATATATGACATTTGATGAAGTTTTATAAGTTGCTCATAAAATTCTTTATCGCTTCGATACTCTAAAATACCATGTGTAGGGAAAAGATTGCTATAGATATTTTGTTTATTATGAAAGCGATTTGGGAAAAGCTCAGATAAAATCAAAGCTGAAATTTCTCTTCTTATAAAAACTGCTGGTGGAATGATACCAAGTCTAAGTAAATTTTTTAAAGAATCACCATGGTATTTCATATGATGATGAGCTCCATGGGGACATGATTTGGTACTTACTACCATTTTACATTCATCACAAAATACAAATTCAGGAAGTATGGTAACTTCTATATTATAATCTTTTGCAAAATCATCAAGCACGGTAAAAGCTCTATTTTGATTAAAAAACATTCCAAGTCCTGCATGATTTTGTCCTACAAAAAGTTTATTGCAATCAAAACTTTTAGCCAAAGCACACTCAAGCACAGGGTTTAAATGCGAGGCAAAAATTTTGATATTATGTAAAGGTATAAGTAAAACCCTAGAAGATGGTAAGTAATTTTGCGCAAAAACATCAAAACAACGCTTTTTGAGTTTCAAGCTCAATCCGTTGTTTTCATAGGATTCTATAAGGAAAATAATCACTAAATCAGATTGTTCTATAGCCCATCTTAAAATTCTCTCATGTGCTCTATGAAAAGGATCAAAACTTGAAACAATGGCTGTGATATTAGAAGGATTTAATCTTTTTTTGATTTTTTCAAAATCTTCTTTAATGGCTTTGATATTATTGTGATAAATTTCAAATTCACCACTTATACAAATTTTTCCAAAATCTTGGATCAAGCAAGCATTAGGTCTAAAAATATCATTGCTATTTTTATCATTTTCAAATTTGCTTTCTAAAATGATATGTCCTATGGGTTTATCATTGCAAATAAAGTCTATTTTATCGCCAACTTTTGCATTTTCTAAAGCAGTATTATTTTCTTTTGTACTTGCAGGTGCAAAGGTAAGAGTATAAGGAATTTTTTGTTTATGTATCATTCCTGTGGCTATAACTTCATCTCTTTCTTTTTGATTCATTAATTTTGTAAAAGAACCAAAAACTCCTTCTTTGATAAAACATAAAACTTCGTATTCTTCTTCTGAGATTGTAATACTATTTTTTCTTTGTAATGCCATATTTTTTCCTTTTTTCCCATAAAGATTTTCTAGAAATTCCTAATTTTTTTGACAAATCTGTATCAGGAAAGACATTTTGATAACTAATGATAATATGTTTAACATAATCATCAATAGTTAAAATTCCATTACTTTCGAAGTTTTTCTCATCCTCACCCAGTTCTAAAATTTGAAAATCACTATGTTCAACATTTGTACTTGTATGTATAATAACAGCTTTTTTTAAAGCAAGGTTTAACACTTTTTCTTTGTCTGATGATTTTAGAGTTTGGAAATTTACAAGATAGTATAAACAATTATCTTTAAAGATTTTATCTAAATTTTGTTGATGTGAAAGATCTATGTAAATATTTGCGACATTATGCTCATTGGTATAGTTAAATACAAAATGATCTGCAAAATTTTGATTATTAGTTTTTAAAATCAAAGGCAATTTGAATTTTTTATAATCAAAAGTTGGTAATTTAGCTGTCTCAAATTTATGTTTTAAATAAGACTGATAAGTATGATTTAAAATATTTATTTTCTTAAATTCTTGAAAATGTTTGATTTTTCGCGTTAATTCTTCTATCATAAAAGGCTTTTGTATATAATCACTCGCACCGGCTTTTAGTGGCGCTAAAACTGTATCTGAGCTTATATAAGATATGAGTAAAATAATAATTTTATGCTTAAAAATTTCTACAATATGTTCAAAATTAGCCATACTAGTAGAAAGCAAAATGATTTCATAATCATGATGAGCAAGCTCATTAACATTTGCAATAATATCACAATCATAACCTATAGAATTAAGTTTTGAACCTATGCTTTGAGCTAAATAAAATTCATTTTCTACTATTAAAACTTTCATAATTTCATCCAATCAAAATATTTTAAATTCGCACTTACTAAAACAGCAATTCCTTCTTTTCTTC
Source organism: Campylobacter sp. CNRCH_2014_2452 (assembly GCF_025772865.1). Taxonomy (NCBI): domain Bacteria; kingdom Pseudomonadati; phylum Campylobacterota; class Epsilonproteobacteria; order Campylobacterales; family Campylobacteraceae; genus Campylobacter; species Campylobacter sp. CNRCH_2014_2452. The sequence goes on along the minus strand of NZ_JAKMSX010000002.1, from coordinate 189,639 downwards.
CTACAAAACCTAAATGCTCTGTGGTGGTGGCTTTGATATTGATTTTATTTGGTGTTACTTTTAATATTTTGGCTATATTAAAAGCAATATCTTCTTTAAAATCTTTCATCTTGGGCGTTTGTGCAATGATTGTAATATCAGCATTCACAAGCTCAAATCCATAATTTTGCACCAAAGTATAAGCATTTTGCAATAAAAGCATAGAATCTGCGTTTTTATATTGTATATCATTATCTGGAAAAAGTTCTCCAATATCTCCAAGTCCTGCTGCACCTAAAAGCGCATCAATTAGTGCATGAGCTAGCACATCTCCATCAGAATGAGCTTTCAAGCCCATATTTTCATGTACTTTTACTCCGCCTAAAAGTAAGGCCCTTTGCTCTCCAAATTCATGCACATCAAAGCCATTTCCATTAAAAATTTCCCAAGATGGTTTTGGTAAATTTAAGCTTTTTAAATCTTCTTTAAAGGTAATTTTTTTAGCTAACTCATCACCTTGTACATACCAAATCTTACCACCAATAGCTTGTATTGCTGTACTATCATCGGTAAAATTTGCATTTTGCTCTAAAGCTTTTTTGAGCATACTTGTACGAGAAAGTTGAGGGGTTTGTATGAGTTTTATTTTATCTCTGTCGATAACTTCTTGAGCATAAATTGCTGTATCGCTTACTTTTAAAACAGGTGTAATACACTCTGCTTTATCGTAATTTTCTATAATATTATTAAAAAGGTTTTTAGAAATCAAAACCCTTGCGACATCGCTAACTAAAACATATTCACTTTGTACTAAATTTAAAGCATTAAGTAATGATTGTGCTCTTGTATTACCGCCTTTAACAAAATGATACTCAGGTGCAAATCTTTTCATATAAGAAATATTACCAGAAGTAACAATTACTTGTTTAAAAGGGTAAAAAGAACTTAAATTTTTAGTTGCATAAAGCCATAAAGGATGTTCACCTAGTCTTAAAAACTGCTTTTTTACTGGAGCATTAAATCTTGATGACTCCCCTGCTGATAGCATAATCAAGGAAATATCTAACATTTGTTACACCTTAATTTTTTATTAATGTTACGATATTATACACCATAAAAGCCAAAATTTATATTTAAGTTAGTAGAATTAATCATTTTAAACAACAAGGAGAAAAATTGAAGGAAAAAATCGAAGAAAGACTAAAACAAGTTATATATCCGGGATTTAAAAAAGATATAGTAAGTTTTGGTTTTGTAAAAAAGATTGATTTGAATGAAAAACAAGCTCATATTATAGTCGAAATCGTTTCGGCTAATGCTCAAATTGCACAAGAACTTAGACTAAACATTGCAAATGTTTTAAAAGATTTAAATTTAGAGCTTAATTTAGAAATCATACAGCCAAAAATTCCTGAAGAAAAAAGCAATTCAAGAAGTGGTAAAAATATCGCTCCGCAAATTAAAAATTTTCTTATGATTTCAAGTGGAAAAGGTGGGGTAGGTAAAAGTACTACAACTTTAAATTTAGCAATTTCTTTGGCTAAAATGGGTAAAAGGGTAGGGCTTTTGGACGCAGATATTTATGGACCAAATATACCAAGAATGCTAGGTGAGAGTAAAAGCAAACCTGAAATTGTAGGTCAAAAAATTCGTCCTATTTTATCTCATGGGGTTTATATGATGAGTATGGGTGTGTTGATAGAAGAAGGTAAGGGTTTAATGTGGCGTGGCTCTATGATCATGAAAGCGATTGAACAACTTTTAGCTGATGTGCTTTGGCCTGAACTTGATGTATTATTGCTTGATATGCCTCCAGGAACAGGTGATGCGCAAATTACCCTAGCTCAAAGCGTACCAGTGAGTGCGGGTGTGTGTGTAAGTACTCCTCAAGTAGTGTCTTTAGATGATAGCAAAAGAGCGCTAGATATGTTTGAAAAATTGCACATTCCTGTTGCAGGTATTATAGAAAATATGAGTGGCTTTTTATGTCCTGATAATGGTAAAGAATATGATATCTTTGGTAAAGGCACCACAGAAGAAATGGCAAAAGCTTATAAGTGTGAAGTTTTAGCTCAAATTCCTATTGAAATGAGTGTAAGAGAAGGTGGAGATAGCGGTAAGCCTGTAAGTTTTTATATGCCTGAGAGTGTAAGTTCAAAAAGATATTTACAAGCTGCTGAAAAAATCTGGGAATTTATAGAAAAGGTTAATCAAGAAGGTAAAGTAGATAATTCAGCTATTCAACCTATAATGAATGGCAAAAGTGCGTGCTCGCAATAAGGAGAAAATATGCCAATAGAAAGTAAAGAAGAATTTTTAAATTTAATCAAGCAAATCGAACAAAGGATTAATTATAAAAAGCCTAAAGCTTTTGCTATAGCAAGACTTGATCTAAGTCAAGTTGATCCTAGTAAAAAACTTCAAGCTAATTTTGGTGTGATTAATTTTGAGCAAAATTATGCCGCTGCAGCTGTTATGTTTGAAGCTTTTTTTAGAAGAGGGGTTGATGTTGATTTTAATGAAAGTGAGTTTGTGGCTACTTTGATTAAAGAGGATTTGGACTTTGCACTTGAATGCTTTGCGCCATTTTTACAAGAGCAAGGTCATAAAAATATAGAAGCAATTAAAGCAGCAAAGGAAAATTTTAGAGAAAATGCTTTTTCTTTTGTTTGTATTTTTGAAGATGAAGCACCAAAAAGCTTAGAAAGTGTGTATTTAAAACTTTACTTACTTTCAAATAAAAAAGTACCTTTGAGGAGTTTAAATTTAACAGGTGCTTTTGGGATTTTACCAAATGTTGCATGGAGTGATAATAAGCCTATTGATTTGGACTTTTTAAGAGAAAATGAGATTGATTTAAAAATGAGTGGAAGGTATCCAAGGATTGATTATGTAGATAAATTTCCAAGATTTTTAGCTCATGTTATTCCTGAGGATAATACTAGAATTTTAGAAAGTTCTAAAGTAAGAATGGGGGCGGTTTTAGCTGCAGGTACTACTATCATGCCAGGGGCTGCTTATGTGAATTTTAATGCAGGTACAACTGGAGCTTGTATGGTAGAAGGGCGTATTAGTTCATCAGCTGTTGTGGGCGAAGGTAGCGATGTAGGAGGCGGTGCTTCTATACTTGGTGTTTTAAGTGGTACAAGTGGTAATGCTATTAGTATTGGTAAAGCTTGTCTTTTGGGTGCAAATTCGGTTACAGGAATTCCTTTAGGGGATAATTGTATCGTTGATGCAGGCATTGCTGTTTTAGAAGGGACTAAATTTGCTTTAAAAAATAAAGAAGAACTTCAAAAAATCAATCCTGATTTTAAATTTGACAAAGATATATACAAAGGTTTAGAATTGGCAGGGCTAAATGGCTTACATTTTAGACAAGACTCTCAAAGTGGAGTGATGATAGCAGCTTTAAACAAAAAAGCCGTAAAACTTAATGAAGATCTACATTAAATTCTTAGCCCTTATGGGTTAAGAATTTTAAAACTCATGTTGTAGATTTTAAATTAAACTATAGATATTGTAAAAATGATTTTTAGTATTTAGCTTTTTTAGTGAAAATTCCTACATAAAAGCTTGGGCTGAATACTTATCTAAATAATATTTTGTGATGATCATTTTTCAATGATATATTTTTGTTTAAAAATACATTGAGTTGCTATAAACTATAATTATAAAATAGTACTTAAGTGAACTTGGAATTTTATAAGAGTAGTTTCTCTTGGGAAGTTAAATTTGTTTTTTGACTTAAAGCAATAAAGCTTTGTAAGTCAAAAAACATTATAAATTCTTACATAGAGCAAGTATTTTGGATAGTTGAATTAAGCATCCAAAGAACTTTTTCATATTTTGCGATATTTTCTTGAGCAAATGCTGCAGTTGTAGTATCGCTTGCTTTTTCAGCTTCTTCATTTAATTTTTTAAATTCAGCTAAAAGATATTTATAATCTTCTCTAATAAATTCTAAAACTTCTACAGGAGTAAAGCAATCTTTACCATTTTCTAGTTTTGGGCTTTTTGCATTTTCCATTAAAACTTTTTGGCAAGTAATAGCTTTTTCTCCAAGTTGTAAAACTCTTTCAGCGCAATCATCAAAAAGTTCTGCCATTTCTTCATAAGCTTTTTCTGTATATTCATGAATTGAAAAAAACTGTAAACCTTTTACATTCCAATGATAATTATGAAATTTAACCCATAAATGATGAGCATCTGCTTGTAATTGTAATAATTGTTTTGTTACTGACATGTTATCTCCTTTTTTTATTTTTAAAATTATAACATAAAATTCTTAAATAATAATTATTATTATCTAATAAATTTTAATGTTAATAATTATTATATTTTCATTATACTCTTTTTTTACAATAAAGCAAATTTATTTACTTAATATATTTTTGAGTATTAATTTTCCCACCTCTACGCCAGGTTGATCATAAGTGTTAATTCCAAGCATAATGCCACATGCAGAAGTAAATAACTCATAATAATACATCAAATACCCACAGTGATAAGCATCTAATTTCTCAAGTTCTATTACATCAACACTTAAATTTTCAGCAATTAATGCATGCATGGTTGCATCGCATTGCGCGTTTAAAAGATTATGTAAATTAACTTCATTAGTAAAATCACAATTTTGTAAATGATTAAAGCTTATATTCGGGATACTAGGAGATTTTTGACTATCTTTGATTTTTAAAAAAGTAACAGTTTTATCTTTAGGTCCATCCATGATAAGTTGTAAAAAGCTATGCTGATCTCTAGCACCAATTAAAGCAATAGGAGTTAAACCTATGCGTTTAAAGCCTTGTTTTTTACCTAGACTTTCAGCAATTAGTTGAATATACCATTCATTAAAACCTTTAAAAGCATCCCCATAAGAAAAAAGCACATTAATATGCGCACTTTTATGTGTGCAGTAATGATAAGCCTTTTGTAAAATTTGATCACATTTTTTCTCAAAAAAATCTACATAACAAGCTTTTGCACCTTCTAATAAGGCTTTAGTATCATAGCCACAAAAGCTCAAAGGAACAATACCAATAGCAGATAAAACACTAAATCTACCACCGACATTTTTAGGTATAAAAAAGCATTTTATGTTTAATTCTTCTCCTAGTTTGTGAAGTTTTGATTCAAAATCAGTAATAAACACAAAGTTTTCATGCAAATTTTCATTTTTAAAATCAAAATGAGCAATGATGAGTTTAAATAAAGAAATCACTTCTATAGTTGTGCCTGATTTGCTTGCTATGATGAAAAGTGTTTTTTGGGGATTTATTTTTTGCATAGTTTGGGTAAAAGTATGTGAGGAAGTATTATCTATAATGAAAAGTTTTTTTTCTTCTACTTGATCAAATAAAAGCTCTTTTAAAGCTTTAACCCCACAACTTGATCCACCCATGCCTACTAAAACGATATTTTCTATATGAGTTTTAGTTGCGATAAATTCTTTACTTTCTTTGATTAAATCAAAGCTTGTATCTACTAAATGATAATACCCTATATCGCCACTTTCTAACTCATCATTCATTCTATTTGCATAAGCGGTAATTTTTTTAAAATCTTGGGTTTTAAAAAATAAAGTATTATTTAGCATTTTTACTTTTCTCATAAAAATAATTTGTCGCCTCAACAAAGCCTTCTACGCTTCCACAATCAAACCTTTTTCCTTTAAATTTATAAGCTAAAACCATATTATTAGTTGCTTGTGAAAGTAATGCATCAGTTAGTTGAATTTCTCCGTTTTTACCTGCTTTAGTATTTTCTAAAATACCAAAAATATCAGGCGTTAGAATGTATCTTCCTATGATAGCTAAGTTGCTTGGAGCATCTTTTGGATCAGGTTTTTCTACCATAGAATTTACCATGATCAAATCCTCTTCCACAGCATTTCCTGCTATAACCCCATAGTTTGAAACTTGATCAGCTTCAACTTCCATCACAGCTATAACAGAGCAGCGGTATTTTTCATAAATTTTTACCATTTGAGCTAAGACATTTACTCCATCTTCATTTACACATAAATCATCTGCCAAAATCACTCCAAAAGCTTCATCTTGCACTAAAGGCTTTGATTTTAAAACCGCATCTCCTAAGCCTTTCATTTCATTTTGTCTTGTAAAAGTAAAAGTGCAGCGATCTATGAGTGTTCTTATTTCACTTAAAAGGTATTCTTTTTTAGTACCTGCGATTTGGTGTTCAAGTTCATAAGAAATATCAAAATAATCCTCTAAAGCCCTTTTTCCACGCCCCGTAACAAAGCCCATAGTTTCCATACCGGCTTCTAAAGCCTCATCTACACCATAATGAATTAAAGGCTTAGTTAGTATAGGTAGCATTTCTTTAGGTAGGGTTTTTGTAGCAGGTAAAAATCTAGTACCATAACCTGCTGCAGGAAAAATACAAGTTTGAAGCATAGTTTATCCTTAAATTTTTATAAGTTGTTTTGATTATAATTTTATTTAAATATTATAACTAATTTAAGGAAAAAATGAAAACTATTAATCAAATTTATCAAGCAAAAATAGAAATCAAAAAATCAACTTTTTTGTCGTTTTTATGTCCTTTTGAAGATTTTCAAACTTTAATGCAAAAGCTAAGAAATGAGCATTTAAAAGCCGTGCATTTTGTATATGCTTATAGGTATTTAAATGAATTTGATCAAATCATAGAAGATAAAAGCGATGATGGTGAGCCAAAAGGAACTTCTGCTATGCCTTGTTTGAATGTCTTAAGAGGAGCTTTGCTTATTAATTGCGCAGTGATTGTGGTGCGTTATTTTGGAGGGATTAAACTTGGTACAGGTGGTCTTGTAAGAGCTTATAGTGAAGCTACAAATGAAGCTATTTTAAATGCAATGCTTTTAGAATTTGAAGCTAAAAATATTTTAAGTTTAAACATTCCTTTTTATCTTTATGCAAGATTTGAGCATTTTTTAAATAAAAATAATATTTCTTATGAAAAAAAATTTCAAGAAAATGTTGAATTGATTTTAAGTGTTAATACAAAAGAAGAAGAGGAATTTAAAAAATTTGCAAAAGAGTTTGAATTTAGTGGACTTATTTGGAAGTAAGCGTTTGCTTACTTCTTTTCATAAAGAATTTAAAAGATCTTTTACCATATCTTTTTGTGGCTCTTGTTTTTCTTCTATATTAGCTTGCATAGGAGTTTCGTTTTGTCCTCTAAAACGATAATTATAAATATTTGACATATTTGAGCTAAAAATTCCTGTGCTAAATTGATCTTGACTCATGGCTTTTGAAAAAAGCTCATCAAGTTTTATGTTTTGCTCGTTTAAATTTTCGCTATTGTTTTGACTAAGTAAAGACATAAAGTCTTCATTAGCTCCTTGAGTGCTTTTATAGGCACTACTTTGACCATATCCATACTCTTTAACCGATAAATTATCATGGTTAACTTGCATGTTTTCTCCTTTCAAAATATTACAAGGAAAAAACAAGCAAAAATTATTCCTTAATCACCATGAGTTGGGTAGTATTCAGCTTCTATTTCATTGTTTTTGATAAACTCTTCTCTAGCTTTATTACAGCGCTCATCTCTTAGTTTTCTATAAGCATTTCTACTTTCTAATTCTTGAGAAGTTAAAGGGCGATCTTCTAAAAATGAAATGTGAAAATAAGTATCATCTTCTTTGCTGAATTTTTCATAAAATTCAACATAGTCAAAATAATCTTTTTCACTTTGAAAATCAATACTTTCTTCTACATAAATAGTTGGGCCAAAACCTCTGTGATTTTGAGTAAAATGTCCAAAACCAGCTGCATATTTTATCTTAAACGAATTCATTCTAAACCTCCTAAAAATTCGTCATAACTTCCTTTAAAGTCTGTTAATTTCCCATCTTCTAAAAACCATATACGATTAGCAAAAGCACTAATTAGCTCTCTATCGTGGCTTATGCATATCACACAACCTTTGAAATTATACAAGGCTTCACCTAATGCAATGATACTTTCAAGATCTAAATGATTATCCGGTTCATCTAAAAGCAAGAAATTTCCGCGTTCTAACATTAATCTTGAAAGCATTAAGCGGTGTTTTTCACCTCCACTTAAACTAGAAGCCATTTTTTCTTGATCACTTCCGCTAAAGAGCATTCTACCAAGACATTTGCGAATTTCATCTAAATCTTTGAATTTTTCACTCATTAACCATTCATAAAGTTTCAAATTTTCATTGATTAAATTTGTCGTATCTTGTGAAAAATATCCCATTTCTATGGTAGCGCCAAGGTGGATGTGGCCACTATCAGGTTCTAATTTTGATGCAATGATTTTGGCTAAAGTGCTTTTTCCAACACCATTTGCTCCGATTAAGGCTATTTTATCACCTTTTTCTAATTTTAATTCTAAATTCTCAAATAAAGTTTTATCATAAGCTTTGCTAATACCTTTTAATTCTAAAACTTCATTTCCTATTTCTCTATTTGTTCTAAAAACTATACTAGGATCACGCCTACTTGAAGTTTTAATCTCTTCAAGCTCAAGTTTTTCTAAAGCTTTAGCTCTACTTGTAGCTTGTTTGGCTTTTGAAGCATTAGCGCTAAAACGGCGTATGAAATTTTCTAATTCTTCTCTTTCTTTTAAGGTTTTATCGCGTTTGAGTTCAGCTTGTTTAGCAAGCAAGGTTGAAGCCATATACCAATCATCATAATTTCCAGCAAAATCGCGTATTTGTTTAAAATCCACATCTAAAATTCTTGTACAAACTTTATTTAGAAAATGTCTATCATGGCTAATTACTACTAAAGTTCCCTCATGTCTTAAAAGTTCATTTTCAAGCCAAGAAATAGCTTCTAAGTCAAGGTTGTTTGTAGGTTCATCTAAAAATAATACATCAGCACCTAAAAATAATACTTGAGCTAATAAAACTTTAAATTTATCTGCACTTTGTAAAGTGCTCATGAGAGCATTAAAATCTTTAATATTTAAAGAGCTAAGAATTTTTTCACATCTAAGCTCGCAATCATAGTTTGGATCTTCTTCTGCTGTTATGATTTCAAGCTCGCTTAATCTATCATTGATTTCATCGGTAAATTCTTCACTCATATAAAGTTTTTCTTTTTCTTTTAGTGCATCATATAATCTTTTATTTGCACACATTACCGCATCTTTGATAGTGTAGTTTTCAAAAGCAAATTGATCTTGTCCTAACACTGCGATTTTTAAATTTGGATCTATGCAAATTTCTCCACTGCTTGATTCTATTTCGCCTGAGAGAATTTTTAAAAAGGTTGATTTTCCTGCGCCATTTGCACCTATAAGTCCATATCTTTCACCACGGTTTAATTTTAAATTTACATCTTCAAATAAAAGTTGATTTGCAAAACGCATAGTGAGATTTTTTATTTCTACCATAATTTTCCTTAAGAATTTTCTAGATATTGTAGCGAAAAACTTTTGAATGAAGAAGGGCTTGAATCAAGTCAAACCTAAAATATCATACTAAAGAAAAGATTTAATCGTTTTGTAAAGCTCTTCAGAACACTGCTCTACATATTTCTCCATTTTTGTCTGTAAAAATTTCCCATTTTCCTCATAAAACTCACTCTTAATTAGGCTTTTAAACTCTTTAACTCTCGCTTGAGTATTTTGCTCTAAGTATTGTTTTATAATTTCACAAGTTTTACCCCTTGTGCGATATGCAACTATAAAAACATCGAAGCACTTTACACCTTGCTCCAAAGCTTCCTTATTTAAGAGCTCAAATTTATTTACAAGTTCCAAATCATCACCAGCTGAGCAAAAAGACACATATTGATCTTTAAATTCTACTATGGCTATAAAATCTCCTTTTTCATAATATTTAAAATATCTTATCAAAGGCTTCTTTTCTAAGGTACGTAAAAATGCACGAGAAATGCTTGCAGTTTTTCCTGTGTTAGCTGCACCTTGAAGTGTAATTAACGCGTTAAAATTCATCATTATTTATTCTTGCTTATCTTCATTTTCTATATTTTGTATCAAATCCATAATTTGATAAAAATTATAACTATAAGCCAAATCATCAGCTCTTGTAATATCCCAAATCCATAAAATTATAATTAAGATTTTTAAACCGATTAAAATTGCACCTCCAAATACAAATGCAATCCCTGCGAATTCACTTTGGAGTCCATTAAACACAATCCGTGGAAGAATAAGTATAACAACCAAAAGAAATATTCTTATCCAACCTGCAACTTTTCGCCCAGTCATAAATCTAGCAATTCCAAAAGCACCGAAAAAAAATGTTAAAAATCGTAATTTTGGTGCTTCTTTTAAATTTAGTTTATCTATCCTACTATCAAATTGCTTTAATTGTTCGCTAGAAAATTTTCCAAGCTTTTGTTCAATTAAATCTAATTCATAATCACCACCAATAGCCCACGCAATGTTTGCTATCGAATCCACTTTATCCACAAAAAACTCCTTTTTAAAAAATGATATTAAATTATTCCACAATTTAGCTTAATTAATATTGAAATAATCAATATTAATTAAATAAAACATAGAATATTTCAATTGTTTTTAATAAAGAATTTTTAATGTAAAATCAGCCCATAAGTATTTAAAAATTTAGGGTAGCTTATGGCAAAAAAGAGCAAACGCGATATGGCATATGAATTAGATATTGATGTTAGCACTTTGTATAATTGGAGAAAATACAAACCTAATTTATATCGCATCGTTATGCTTGGCTTTAAATTTGATGAACTTTTGGAAAAAAATAAAAAAAATTATGAAGAGCTACTTGAGATAAATCAAACCATACAAGATGAAATTGCAAAATTTAAATAAAAACAATTTAATGATTTTAATATATTTATTAGCTTTTTAATTTCATAAAGTTTTATTTTAAAAGTTTTTTCGTGTTATCATTTGTTGCTTTGAAATTTAACTATCTAAGATAAATTACATTATTTTTTACTAAGCATATTTCAGGCATATTTATTTTAATTTCTATTTTTATTTTACTTATAATATGTATTAAAAAAATAATTCAAAATTGTTGTATAATTTTTAAAATTATTTTTAAATTAAGGTTATTTGATTGAGTTTAGTTTTATTATCTTTTTTACCTTCTTTTAGTTTTGTTTTGGAATTTTTAGCTTTATTTTTAGCTTATTTTTTTAAGCAAAATAAGATTTTTTTCTTGCTTTTGTTGATTTTATGCGCTAAGGCTTTATCTTTAGTGGCAAGTGAATATCAAGCGCATTTGTTTATCTCGGTATTTTTACCTTTTTCTTTTGTGCTTTTTGTATTTTTACAAGATAGTAAGCTTGTTTTTGAAAGAATTAATTTTATTAAATTTGCGTATTTAGCCTTTATGGGTTTTGTAGCGTTAATACTTAGCACAAGTACTAATTTTAATGCAAGCATTACAAGTGAAATTTTTGGCCTTTCAACGCAATTTTTTAAGCCTATTAGTGAGTTAAGCTTTTGTGTGTTTTGGGTAGGAATGATATTTTTATTATTTTCATATTTTAAAAATAATGATTTTCATTTTTTACTTGCTTATATGGGCTTGAGCGTGCAATTTTTATTTTACAATAGTGTTGATTTGGGTTATTATGAATTTGCTTCTTTGGTGTTGATAGGATTTTTAGTGTATAAAGCTTATAAAATAGCCTTTTTTGACACTTTAACCAATTTGCCAAATTTAAAGGCCTTAAGAAGATATGCCCAAGGACTTGAAAATTTTCATTTAGCCTTGATTGAAGTAAAAAATATCAATGAAATTTATTATCAAAAAGACTCAAAAATGGGCGAGTTTATAATGCATGAATTTGCTAGGATTTTAAAAAAAGCTTTACATGCTAGGGTTTTTAAAGATGATAAGGATTATTTTATTATTGTATTTGAAAATGAAAATATAGCCTTTGTGCAAAGCAAGCTTCAAATGCTTGAAAATTTTATGCAAAAATATTGTTTTGAATTTAAAGAACAAAATGTAAAGTTAGAAATTAAACTTTGTTTATCAAGCAAAAATGAAAACATAGAAGAAAGTTTAAAACAAGCAAAATTAGAACTTAGAAGACAAAAGGATTAAAATGTTAGATTTGATTTTTAGAGAGTATGATATAAGAGGGCTTTACCCAAGTGAGTTAAATGAAAAAAGTGTAAAAGCCATAGGCTATGCTTTGGGTTTAGAAATGAAATCAAGGGGTTGTGAGAAAGTAAGCGTAGGCTATGATGCAAGATATAGTGCAAATGAACTTTTTAACTATTTAATCAGCGGTTTAAATAAAGCTAATATGCAAGTTTTCAATATAGGCTTAGCACCAACTCCTATGGGGTATTTTAGCTTGTTTTTTGATGATATTTTTGATGCAAATATCATGATAACAGGTTCGCATAATCCAAAAGAATACAATGGCTTTAAAATAACGATTAATAAAGAAAGTTTTTTTGGTGCTGATTTGAAAAAGCTTTCTTTAAAAGTGCAAGAGTGTTTAGAACTTGAAATCAATGATGATTTAAGATATGAAAATTATGATATTAAAAGCTTATACATAGACTTTTTAGCTAAACATTTTTCACATCTTAAGGGCTATAAAGAAAAAATCATTATTGATTGTGCAAATGGAGCTACTGGAGTGATTATAAAGCCTTTGGTGGAAAAATTAAATCTTAATGCACAAATTTTATTTGAAAATCCTGATGGAAATTTCCCAAATCACGCGCCCGATCCAACAGAGCTTGAAAATTTACACGCATTGCAAGTTGCGCTAAAAGAAAATGAAAATGCAAAAATGGGCTTTGCTTTTGACGGAGATGGAGATCGTTTAGTAGTAGCAAGTAAAGATTATGTATTTAAGGGCGATGAGCTTTGCTATTTATTTGCTAAAAATATAAAAAATCCTAGAGTTTTAGGTGAAGTAAAATGCTCTAAAAACCTTTTTGATGAGGTAGCTAAATTTGGTTTTATCATGATGGGTAAGACCGGGCATTCTAATATTAAAAAAATGATGAAAGAGCAAAATATAGACATAGCAGCAGAGCTTAGCGGGCATATTTTCTTTAAAGATAGATATTTTGGTTATGATGATGGAATTTATGCATTTTTAAGAACCTTAGAGCTTTTGGTAAATGGTTTTGATATAGAAAAATTAGTTAAAGAATTACCAAAACTTTATGCAAGTGAAGAGATTAAGCTTAAGGTTAGTGAGGAAAATAAATTTCAAATCATAGAAAAATTTAAAGAAAAAGTAAAAGCAAATGCTTTTGAAAATGTGCTTGATTGTAATGAAATTGACGGAGTTAGAATTACCTTTAAAGAAGGCTGGGCGCTTTTGCGTGCTTCTAATACAAGTCCATATCTTATCATGCGTGCTGAAGCTACAAGTGCTGAATTTAAAGACTTTTTAGAAACAAGAGTAAAAGAACTTTTTGAAGAAATCATAAAAGAGCTTGCATAAGTTCTTTTACATCAATATTTTTTGTGTATAAATATGCTCTTAAGAGTTTAGGGATTTTTGCTTTTCTATAAATTTCTTTAAATTCTTTTGGCATTTTCTCACAACTTACAAAAGGAAAAATCAAAACTTTTTCTTGTATGTAAACAATGCCTATTTTATGCGAAATTACTCCATCGCCTTTTAAAGCTTCTTGTCTTTGTTTAGCACTTAAAAGTATTCCAAGTTTTTTAAAGCATTTTGCGATTAAACTTTCATCTTTATGAGTAATATAAATATTTTTAAATTCACAAATATTTTCTTCTTTTAAGTCTTTTTCTAGGTATTTAAAGCTCTTTTTTACTCCATTTGGATAAAGCTTTAAAAACTCATTGGCAAAATTTTTGCGTATGAAATTTCTAAAATATTTTTCATCATCATTACTCTCATCATGAAAATAAGCGATATTGTTATCTTTTAGGTAGTTTGAAATTTCTTCTTTTGGAATTTCAAGCAAGGGTCTTATGATAGTAAAATATTTTCTTTTTTCAATATCTTTAAAACCAAGTAATTCTCTAAGTCCTGCGCCTTTGGAAAATTGCATTAAAAACCATTCTAGTTTATCATTTAAATGATGAGCTAGTAAAAGATTATCATAAGAGTGATTTTTGCAAAGTTCTTCAAAAAACTCATAACGCAAAGCTCTTGCACAAGCTTCGAAATTTTTTGTTATCTTGGGTGCGGTTTTGATGTAAATTTTTTTATGAAAACGCTTGGCTAATTCTTTAGCACTTTGCTCTTCTTTATCGCTATTTTTGCGAGTTTTGTAGTTTATAAAAGCAAGATCAAAATCTATATTTTTTTCTAAAAGCATGAAAAATAAAGCACTAGAATCACTCCCATGAGAAAATGCTAAAAGATTTTTCCCTTGCTTTAAATGATTTAAATATTTGCTATCAATCATCAAACTTTCTTAAGGCTTTTGCAATGAGTTTTTTATCTAAGCTCTGCGTGATTTCACACTCATAAAGCTCGCCCATTTCTAAATCTCCACAATCACTTTCATTGATGAGAATTTCTCCATCAATATTTCTATCCCAACGCAAATCTTTTGCACCGATGAAAAATTCTCCTTCAGAGCTTTGACCTTCACAAAATGCTAAGGTTTTTTTACCAACTTGTTGATTAAAGCTTTTTTCTATACACTCATCAACAATTTTTTCTATCACTTTTAATCTTGCATTGATGATTTTATTAGGAATTTGTTCCATTTCAAAAGCTGCGGTATCTTCTTCTTTAGAATAAGCAAAAACACTAATTCTATCAAAACCAAATTCTTTTATAAAAGCGCATAATTCTTCAAAGTCCTCATCACTCTCTCCTGGGTGTCCTACTATAAAACCTGTGCGTAAAAATGAATTTGGGGCTTGTTTCATTAAATTTAAAAGCTCGATTAATTTAGCTTTGTTAGCTCCGCGTTTCATGATTTTAAGCATATTATCACTGATGTGTTGTAAAGGCATATCAAAATAATTTACAAAAACTTTTGATTGAATGATTTTTTCTATCACTTCTTTGCTAATACTTGTTGGATATAGATATAAAATTCTAGCAGCCTTTACACCTTGGATATTTTCTATAGCTTCAATAAGCTTTAAAAGTCCATCTTTTTGACCTTGATCAAACAAATACGAACTTGTATCTTGAGCAATAAAAGAAAAGTCTTTATAGCCTTTTTTAACAAGCTCTTTTACTTCATTTATAATACTTTCTAAGCTTCTTGATTTAAGTTTGCCTTTAAAACTTGGTATAGCGCAAAATGAACATTTTTGATTACACCCTTCAGCTATTTTGATAAAAGCATGATAGTTTGATCCTGTGATCACACGATTGGTATTTTTATCTTGTAAGTAAGTAGAATTTGAAAATAGATTAGTTTTTTTAAGTATCATTTCATCAATTTTTTCATAATCTCCCACACCGGTAAAAAGATCAACTTCAGGTAGTTCTTTCATTAATTCCTCGCGGTAGCGCTGCATTAAACATCCTGTTACAACTAACAATGAATCCTTTTTTCTTTGCTCGTGTAAATCTAAAATCGCATTTATGCTTTCTTTTTTAGCGCTATCTATAAAACCACAGGTATTTACAATCAAAACATCAGCTAAGCTTGGCTCATCACAAATTTCATAATCACTTAATCTTCCAAGCATGATTTCACTATCGACTAAATTTTTATTACAACCTAAAGACATTAAAAAAAGTTTTGGCATATTTCTCACTTTAAATGTTTTATTTTTTGCTAAAATTATAAGATTAAATTATATCAAAATTAGAAAGAAAATTTTTATGGATAATTACGAATACAGCGAACTTTTAAAAAAATTAAAAAACAAAGTTGGAAATATCGCTTCTATCATTAAGCCTGAAGAGATAAAAGCAAGATTAAAAGAAATAGAAAATTTAGAAAATTCCCCTTCTTTTTGGAGTGATGTAAAACAAGCAGGCGTTATAGGTAAAGAAAAAACTAAAATTTCAAATTTACTTAAAAATTATGAAAATGCAAATAATGCTTTAAATGATGCAAGCGAGCTTTTTGATCTTGCTAATAGTGAAAATGATTTAGACACCATAGAAGCTTTATTTGAAGATGCAAATAAGCTAGAAGATCTTATTGTAAATCTTGAAATTTCTATGCTTTTAAGTGGGGAAAATGATGGTAAAAATGCCATAGTTTCTATTCACCCAGGAGCAGGTGGAACGGAGAGTAATGACTGGGCTAGCATGCTTTATAGGATGTATTTGAGATTTTGTGAAAGAGAAGGTTTTAAAGTAGAAACACTTGACTTTCAAGAAGGCGAAGAAGCAGGGCTTAAAGATGTTAGCTTTTTAGTAAAAGGTGAAAATGCTTATGGGTATTTAAAAGCTGAAAATGGCATTCATCGTTTAGTAAGAACTTCTCCATTTGATAGTGCAGGGCGTCGCCATACGAGTTTTTCTAGTGTGATGGTTTCACCTGAACTTGATGATGATATAGAAATAGAAATTGAAGAAAAAGATATAAGGATTGATTATTATAGAGCAAGCGGAGCAGGTGGACAGCATGTTAATAAAACTGAATCAGCAGTGCGCATAACTCATATGCCAAGTGGTATAGTAGTGCAATGTCAAAACGATAGAAGCCAACACAAAAACAAAGCAACTGCTTTTAAAATGCTAAAATCACGCCTTTATGAGCTTGAGCTTATGAAACAACAAGATGAAGCAAATTCAAGCGAAAAAAGTGAGATAGGTTGGGGTCATCAAATCCGCTCTTATGTGCTTTTTCCTTATCAACAGGTCAAAGACGCGCGCTCAAATGAAGCTTTTTCACAGGTTGATAATATCTTAGATGGGGATATTAAAAAAATAATAGAAGGTGTTTTAATAGCGCAAAAAGCACAAGATTAATACTACAAAAGGATATTAAATGGAAAAAATTCTAGTTTGTGTAGATGTTTTAGAGCCTTGTAGGGAAAGTTTGCATTATGGGGTGTATTTAGCTAAAAAGCTAGATTTACCTTTAATGTTTTTATATACTATAGAACCAAATTTTACTAATGCTGAATTAGCTTGTAGTTTTGGCATAGGTGCTAGTGGATGTGTGATTGAAGATTTAGTAGAAGAGCAAAGCCAAAAAAATGAAAATCTTTGCAAAAAAGGGCAAAGAATTTTAGAAGAATTTTGTGCTTATGCAAAAGAACAAGGCGTAAAAGAATGCTTTAGTGTGCAAAGAGATGGAGACTTAGAAGAGGTTTTAAAAGAATATAATGATCAAATAAGATTAGCCATAGCAGGTTTAAAAGGCGGGGGTAAGAAAAATAAAATAGGTATTCATACAGAAGAATTAGTAAGAGCTTTAAATGTGCCTATTTTGCTTGTAAATTCTGCTTTTAAAGAGATTAAAAGTGTAATGATGGCTTATGATGGGAGTAATTTAGCTAAAAAGGCCATAGAGCAAGCCATTAAAAGACCTATTTTTAAAGAAGCAAAGCGTTATATAGTAAATGTTTCTAAAGATGAAAAAGCTTCTTGTGAGTTATTAGCTCAAGTAGGTCAAATTTTTAAAGAAGCAAATTTAAATGTACAAACTCAATATTTAAATGGAGAGATTACTCAAGCTTTATTTGATTTTGGTGAGCAAAATGATATAGATTTATTGATCATGGGAGCTTACTCACATCATTGGGTAAAAAGTATTTTATTTGGTAGTTTGACAAATGATATTTTAACTAAGGCTAAAAAACCTTTATTGCTGATTCGCTAACATTAATTTATTTTGATTAAAGATTATAAAATAAATACATGAAGAATTTTCATGTATTTATAAATTTAATAATAAAATAAAACTAATTGATATAAAGATTAACCATATAAAAAGAAAAAATGCCATTAAAAATGGTTTAAAACCCGCATTTTTTAAAACATTTTTATGGATATTTACTCCTAAAGCTACCATAGCCATAGAAAGCAAAAGTGTGTCTATAGTTTGTATGCTTGGTTTTATATAGTTAAGCGCAAAATCTGTATTTAATATTTCAAGTGAGCTAATACCGCATGCAAATAAAAACCACAAAGCAAAATAAGGAATATTTGCTTTAATGGAGATTTTTTCATTATTTTTACTTAGAAATTTCAATGAAAAAAGACTTAAGAAAATCAAAAAAGGCACTAGCATTAAAACACGCATCATTTTTTCTATGACAGCACCATCTCCTGCTTTTACAGCTTCACCTGCTGCAACAGCATGTGCAACTTCATGCAAGCTTGCTCCCATGAAATACCCTATTTGCTTTAAATTAAAAAAATCAAACCAACCTAAATTCCAAGCCAAAGGATATAAAAACATCCCTAAAGTTCCAAACACAACCACAGTGCAAACTGCTACGCCAACTTTAGCAGAGCCACCTTTAACAATGCTTTCGCTAGCCATCACAGCAGCTGCTCCACAAATGCTTGAGCCACTACTTATAAGTATGCTTTCTTTAAGATCAAGTTTGAATAATTTTCCTAACAAAAGCCCTATAAAAAAGGTAGAAAATACCACTAAAAATGCTAGCAAAATCCCATTTAATCCAACTTTTTCTAAATCATTAAAAGTAATTCTAAAACCATAAAGTATAATTCCAAGTCTTAAAATTTCTTTTGTTGCTATGCTTAAAACTCCTGATTTTTTAAGTAAATTTGCATTTTGATGTGCTAAATTTCCTATTAAAGCTCCCAAAATCACGGCTATGATTAAAGCTGAAATTCCAAGATTTTTAAAAAAATTAAGCTCAGAAATAGCAAAAGCACAAAAAGCAAGAGTAAAAAGTAGTAAAAAAGCTTCAAATTTTCTATTTTTATATATATTTTTATGCATGAATTTTTCCTTTTTTTTGTTTTTTGTAATCTTAATGATTTTTTTATGATAAGTAAAATTAATTTTATTTGATATAATGATTAAAAATATTTATCAAAAGAGTGCTTATGACTTTTAAACAAATAAAATATTTTCAAGCCTTGTGTAGAAATTTAAATTTAAGAGTTTGTGCTAAAGAATTAAATATAACTCAATCTGCTTTGTCTTTAGCTATATTTGAACTTGAAAAAAGTTTAAACACCAAGCTTTTTGATAGAAATGCTAAATTTTTAAGCTTAAATGAAAAAGGAAAGGTTTTTTTAAAACAAATTACTCCTTTGATTTTAGAATTTGAACGCATAGAAAAAGCAATGCAAGATGATCAAAGCTATGAAATAAGTATGAAAGTTAGTCAAAATGTAGGCACTTATTTACTAGGAACTTTTTTAGATCAAAAGGCGGAAAATATCAAGTTAAATTTGTCTTTGGATAATAGTCAAAATATCATCAAAGATATTTTAGATAAAGAAATCGATATAGGTTTAATTGAAGGTATTTGCAAAGATAAGGATATAAAAAAGATTAAAATTTGTGATGATGAGCTTATTGTGGTGAGTAAAAATGACTTCAAAAAAGAATTTTTCATAGATGAATTAAAGGATTTTAAATGGCTAAGTCGTGAGCAAGGTTCAGGTGCAAAAGAAGTGTTTTTAAATGCTTTGCCTAAAGATGTAAAGCTTAATTTAGCTTATGAGCTAAACTCAACTGCTATGATAAAAGAGTTGGCTAAAAAAGGTAAATTTTTAGCAGTTTTACCTAAATTTAGTGTTAAAGAAGAGCTTGAAGCTAAAAGTTTATTTGAAGTAAGATTAAAAAATTTTAAAATTTCAAGAGAGCTTTGCTTGATTTATCATAAAAATAAAGAACCAAGCAATAAATTTATAAATTTATGTGAGTTTTTAAAATTTTGCATTCAAAAAGATTTAGCTTAATTCTTGAATACATTTTTTAAAAAGCTCTCCTCTTTCTTCATAAGACTTAAACTGATCTAAGCTTGCACAAGCAGGGCTTAGTAGGGCTACTTCATCATTAGTTAAGTTTTGATTGATTTTTTCTATCGCTTTAGGTAAAAACTCACAAAAATGTGCTTTTAAATTAGCATTTTTAGCATAATCAAGTATTTTATTGGTGCTTTTTCCTATGGCATAAAGCTCTATATCAAGCTCTTTCATAAAAGCAAATAAAGCACTTAAATTCACTCCCTTATCATCCCCACCTATGATAAGATGAATTTTTTTATCCTTATAGCGTTTAAGAGCAGCTAAACTTGCATCCAGATTAGTCGCTTTAGTATCATTTACCCAAAGTCTATTTTTATGATCAAATATTTCTTCAAGTTTATTTTTTTCTATTTTAAACTCATTTAAAAGCTCATAAGAGCAACGATCTAGTATGATTTTTTCTATACTTAAGGCAATAAGAGCATCAAGCAAAAAAGGGGTTTTAAAATGAATTTTTTCTAAATCAATTTGCATTTTTTTAGCTAAATCTTGCTCATCTTCATAGCTTATAACATAAGCATGGGTTGGATAAGCCTCATACTTTTTAGGTAAAATTACCACATCATTTTCATTCATTCTTTCAAGCACGCTAAGCTTTGCTTGCTCGTAGTTTTCAAAGCTTTTATGCCAAGAAAGATGATCAGGTGTGATAGGTAAAAGTGCATAAATTTCAGGTTTAGCTACTTTGGTGTAAAAAAGCGAAAAAGATGAACTTTCCAAAATCCATAATTTAGCACTAATATCCATTTGTGCTAAAGGAGTTCCTATGTTTGCTCCCATTTGTGCATTGATATGTTTTAAAAGATGATGTGTCATTTGGGTGGTGGTGGTTTTGCCATTTGTTCCGCTTATCCAAACACTTTTTGGCATGCCATCATAAAAAAAATCATACTCACTGCTTAAATTTTTTGCTTGCCGTATGAGAGAATGATCATTTGGAAAGCCAGGACTTGGAATTTCTAAGTCACTTTTTAAAGGATCAAATTCACAAGGCGGTAAAAGTGTATTGTTAAATTCATCTTTACTTATACTTGCAAAATGATCATCATAAATATCGCAATTTCCAAAACGCTGTGCAAAAGCTTTAGTTGTTTTTCCGTATCCAAAAAGTGAAATTTTCATTATCTTAACTTTATACTAATTAATGCAATAATATTTGCAAGTAAGGCTATCATCCAAAAACGCACAATGATTTTATTTTCCACCCAACCTATTTTTTCAAAATGATGATGAATAGGTGCCATTTTAAATACTCTTTTGTTAAAGATTTTAAAACTTCCTACTTGTAAAATTACTGAAATAGTTTCTAAAACAAATACAAAACCTATAAGCAAAAGCAAAATTTCATTTTTACTTACTATACCAAGATAGCCTAAAAACGCCCCTATACTTAAACTCCCACTATCTCCCATAAAAACTTGTGCAGGATAGCAGTTATACCACAAAAATCCCATAAGCGCACCAACTAAAGCCGCACTTATTACCACAAGTTCTCCTAGACCTTGAATTTTAGGTAAGAATAAATAAGAACTATAAATAGCATTTCCACTTAAATACAAAAAAGCTCCAAGGCTTAAAAGAGAAAATATAGAAGGCACGGTTGCAAGACCATCAAGTCCATCGGTTAAATTTACAGCATTAGAGCTTGATACAATAACTAAAATCCATAAAAACAACATAAACATACCGCCATCAAAAATAGCATGTTTGTAAAAAGGTAAATAAAATTCAGTATTTATATCAAATAAATATAATAATCCAACACAAATAAAAGCAGCGCTAAATTGCCCTAGTAGTTTCATTTTTGGGCTTAATCCTGCGTGATTGTCTTTTTTTAAAATTTTCCCCAAATCATCAACTAAGCCTATAGTACAAAATAGTACTAAACATAATAATCCAACGATTACAAAACTATTATTTAAATCAGCGCTTAAAACACTTGCTATGATAGTAGCAAAGATAAAAACAAGGCCACCCATAGTAGGGGTATGAGATTTAGCTTGGTGTGATTGTGGAGCGTATTCATAAATAGGTTGATTTGCTTTTTTATTTTGAGCCCATTTAATAAATTTTGGCATTAAATACAAACTCAAAAACAAAGCGATAAAAAATGCAAAACCAGCACGCACGCTAATATAAGAAAAAAACATATAATTTGTATATTCTGTAAGATAAAGCAAAATTTTAACCTTGTATTTGTTTTTTAAAAGCATAATTTTAGTAAAATCACATAAATAAATTATAAAAAAGAGTAAAAAATGAGTCAAAAATGTATTTTGATAATCACAGATGGTATAGGACATAATACAAATTCAAACTATAATGCTTTTTTTCATGCTAAAAAGCCAACTTATGATAAGCTTTTTGAAAATACCCCTAATGTTTTGATAAAAACAAGTGGTTTGGCAGTTGGCCTACCTGAAGGTCAAATGGGTAATAGCGAAGTAGGGCATATGTGTATAGGTAGCGGACGCATAATCTATCAAAATTTAGTCAAGATAAATAAAGCCATAGAAAATGACACTTTAAAAGACAATAAGGCTTTAAAAGATTTATTGCAAAAATGCAAAAGAGTGCATATTATAGGGCTTTATAGTGATGGCGGGGTGCATTCTATGCATACACATTTTAATGCACTTTTAAAAATTTGTAGGCAAGAAAATAAAGAAGTTTTTGCGCATGCAATTAGTGATGGTAGGGATTGTCCTCCAAATTCAGGTTTAGAATTTATAAAATCTTTACAGGAATTTTGCGAAAAAGAAGGGGTTAATTTTGCTTCTTTATCGGGAAGATTTTATGCTATGGATAGAGATAAGCGCTATGATAGGGTTAAGTCTTATTATGATGCTTTATTTGCTAAGGCACCAAAGTGTGATGATTTTATGCAATTTATACAAAAAAACTATGATGAAAATATCACAGATGAGTTTTTAAGCCCAGTTATTAGTCAAAACTTTGATGGAATTAAGGCTGAAGATGGTGTGATTTTTATCAATTTTAGAAATGATAGAATGCGTCAATTAGTCGCTTCTTTAACCCAAGAAAGTTTTAATGAATTTCCAAAAGAAGTGCTTATAAAAAATGCCATTACTATGAGTTTGTATGATGAGAGTTTTAAACTACCTGTGATGTTTGAAAAAGAAGAGTTAAATAATACTTTAGCTTCTGTGATAGCTAATGCAAATTTAAGCCAACTTCACACAGCTGAAACAGAAAAATACGCTCATGTAACCTTTTTCTTTAATGGGGGAAAAGAAGAATTAGAATGCAATGAAACAAGAATTTTAATTCCAAGTCCTAAAGTAAAAACATACGATGAAAAACCTCAAATGAGTGCTAAAGAAGTCACAGATGAGGTGCTTAAGGGTATAGAAAGTGGTATGGATTTTATCGTAGTAAATTTTGCAAATGGTGATATGGTAGGACATACGGGTGATTTTGAAGCTGCGATTAGTGCGGTTGAATGTGTAGATGAGTGTTTAGGTAGGGTTATTGCTAAAGCAAGAGAGCATGATTATGCTTTTATTATTACTTCAGATCATGGAAACTGTGAAGCGATGAGGGATGAAAAAGAAAATATGCTCACTAATCACACAACCTTTGATGTTTTTGCTTTTGTCGAAGCTAAAGGAGTAGATAAGCTTAAAGAAGGCATGGGGCTTAGTAATATAGCACCAAGCGTGCTTAAAATTTTAAACTTACCTATCCCAAAAGAAATGGATGAGGCTTTATTTTAATTTAAAGGAGAACAATGAAATTTAGTGGAAAAAATGTTTTAATAACAGGTGCAAGTAAAGGTATAGGTGCAGCAATAGCCAAAGAATTAGCAAGTTATGGCTTAAAAGTTTGGATTAATTATAGAAGTAAGCCTGAACTTGCTGATGCACTAAAAGAAGAGATAGAAAAAAGTGGTGGTTGTGCGGCTGTGATTAAATTTGATGCAAGTGTTGAAGAAGAATTTACAAGCGCTATTGCAACTATAGTAGAAAGTGATGGTAAGCTTAGTTATTTAGTTAATAATGCAGGTATTACTAATGATAAATTAGCACTTAGAATGAGTATGGATGATTTTTCTTCAGTGATTAATGCTAATTTAAATTCAAGCTTTTTAGGTTGTAGAGAGGCATTAAAAACTATGAGTAAAAAGCGTTTTGGCGCGGTTGTAAATATCGCTTCTATAGTTGGAGAAATGGGAAATGCAGGCCAAACTAATTATAGTGCTAGTAAAGGCGGTATGATAGCTCTAACAAAATCTTTTGCTAAAGAAGGTGCAGCAAGAAATATAAGATATAACTGCATTACCCCGGGTTTTATAAAAAGTGATATGACTGAAGTTTTAAGTGATGAAATAAAACAAAATTATATTAATAATATCCCTTTGAAGCGTTTTGCAGATACAAGTGAGGTAGCTCAAGCTGTGGCGTTTTTATTAAGTGATCATTCTTCTTATATCACAGGAGAAATTTTAAAAGTCAATGGCGGGCTTTATATGTAAGCAAGGTTTTAACCTTGCTTAGTTTCTATAGCTACTACTGCTATAGCAAAACCCCCATCATGCGCTACGCTTACACTTGCTGATTTAATTTTGAATTCTTGCATGACTTTTTGAGAAAAACTAATGTGTGGAGCATTTTTGTCATCTTTAGAGATGGTGATGTCAAAAAAAGAACATTCTTTAGAAATTCCAACCCCCAAAGCCTTAGAGGCAGCTTCTTTAATAGCCCAAAATCCGGCTAGAGTGTTGGTATTTTTTATATAACTTTGCTCTTTCTTGGACAAAAATTTATCCAAGAAAAGTGTTTTATGTCTTTCATAAATTTTTTCTATGCGAGAGCATACGACTATGTCACAGCCTATCATTAAGATACTACAAAGTCGGTAAAATAAATATTTTTGATAAAACCATCAGTTAAAACTTCATTGATCTTACCGGTTAATTCATCTTTTAATCTTTCTTTACCCTTTGTAGTGCTTACTTCTTCAAAGGTTTTTGATGTTAAAGTTCTAATGATAATATCTCTAATAATAGCAACTTTTTTATCAAGTTCAGGAGTTAAGGTTTCAACATTTTGTTCAAGTTGAATGGTGCATTTTACATATCTTGATCCACCATCACTTAATAAATTTAGCGTAAAAGGTGCTAAAGGATACATCACGCCAATATTTGCATAATCACTCCCTCTAGCTGCTACTGCATTTGTTTTTTTAGGAGCTTGTGCAACTTGTGCGCTTTCTTCAGTTTGCGGGGTAGGATTTTCTTCAGAGCCGCCACTAAACATTAGATAAGCAATTGCTCCTACAATAACAAGTAAAAATACAAATAAAAATACAACGATAATGATTACTAAAGTATTCCCGCCTTTTTTCTTTGATTCGCCTTGTTCATCCATCATATCATCAGCCATATTTTTCCTTTTATAAAATTTTAAAATGTTATTGTATCAAAAATTATATTTTTTTTAAATTATGATTATTTAATCTTTTGTAAATGTCTATAAACACTAGGTTCTGAAATATTTAAAAGCTCCGCAACTTTAGGAATAACACCTTTTACATTAAATACGCCTTTTTCATATAAACTAGCTATCATTTTTTGTTTTTCCTTCGGTTTTAAACTTTTATTTTTAAAACTTTCAATATCTATCCCCGTAATATCTTCAACGATTTCTTCTAAATCAAGTTTTATGTATTCTTTATTTTCTTGTTCAGGACTTTCATAAGAATTATCATAAATATTTCCAAGATTTAAAATTTCATCAGAGATTTTTTTAAATGCTGAAGTATCATGATTAATACAAAGCAAACCTTCAAGTTTTTCATCTTTTTTAATAAAAAAAGTAGAGCCTGACATTACTTGTGAGCTTTTAGCTGAAGTTTTATAATGTGTTATATAATCACGCTCTAAATAGATTTTGTTTTTAATCATTTCAATAGCAAAGCCTGTTAGAGGTGAATTTATAGTTCTTTTGCTAATATGATTATTAGCTATTTCTGCTATATTAGTACCATCTTCACTTACATCATGCAAAACTATTTCATAATTTCTTCCCAAAGCATCAGCAAGAAATTTCACTAATTTAATATAGTAAGTTCTTGTTTCTTTATCCATTAAACTCTCCTTGTTTTATTAATTTTGTAGTAAAAATATTTAAAATAAGAGCACTTATTCTTATTTTTCAACAATTTTAATACAAAATAAAAATAATTATGCTTAAAAAAAGATTATTTTTTCAAAAATAATAATTTTTATTGTTTAATTTTATTTTAATAATATAGGGATATAATTTATCAAATAATAAAAATTATTATTTATAAAAAGGAGAAAAGATGAAAAAACTAACCAATGATTTCGGAAATATCATAGCCGATAATCAAAATTCATTAAGCGCAGGTGCTAAGGGTCCACTTTTAATGCAAGATTATATTTTGTTAGAAAAACTTGCCCATCAAAATAGAGAAAGAATTCCAGAAAGAACTGTTCATGCAAAAGGGAGCGGTGCTTATGGGGAGCTTAAAATCACTAAAGATATTTCTCAATACACCAAGGCAAAAGTTTTACAGCTTGGAGAAAATACACCTTTATTTATAAGATTTTCAACCGTTGCAGGCGAAGCAGGTGCAGCTGATGCAGAAAGAGATGTAAGAGGTTTTGCTATTAAATTTTATACTAAAGAAGGAAATTGGGATTTAGTAGGTAATAATACTCCGACATTTTTTATCAGAGATGCATATAAATTTCCTGATTTTATCCACACTCAAAAAAGAGATCCAAGAAATCATTTAAGAAGCAATAATGCTGCATGGGATTTTTGGAGCCTTTGTCCTGAAAGCTTACATCAAGTTACTATTTTAATGAGTGATAGAGGTATTCCTGCAAGCTATCGTCATATGCATGGTTTTGGAAGTCACACTTATAGTTTGATTAATGATAAAAACGAAAGATTTTGGGTGAAATTTCATTTTAAAACAAAGCAGGGTATTAAAAATTTAACCAACGAAGAAGCAGCAAATTTAATAGCAAATGATAGAGAAAGTCATCAAAGAGATTTATATGAAGCTATTGAAAAAGGAGATTTTCCAAAATGGACTTTCCAAATTCAAGTTTTAAAAGAAGATGAAGCAGAAAAATTAGGTTTTAATCCTTTTGATTTAACTAAAGTTTGGCCACATAGTATTGTGCCTTTAATTGAAGTAGGCGAATTAGTACTTAATAAAAATGTACAAAATTACTTTAATGAAGTAGAACAAGCTGCATTTAGTCCAAGCAATATTGTTCCTGGTATTAGTTTTAGTCCTGATAAAATGCTGCAAGCTAGAATTTTTTCTTATCCTGACGCACACAGATACCGCATAGGGACAAATTATCATTTATTACCAGTTAATCGTGCAAAAAGTGAAGTAAATACTTATAATGTAGCAGGTGCTATGAATTTTGACACTTATAAAAATGGTCTTGCTTATTATGAACCAAATAGTTATGATGATAGTCCAAAAGAAGATAAAAATTACCTAGAGCCTGACTTAGCACTTGAAGGTAATGCGCAAAGATATGCTCCACTTGATAATGATTTTTACACCCAACCAAGAGCCTTGTTTGATATAATGAATCAAGATCAAAAAGAGCAATTATTTAAAAATATCGCTGCTTCTATGAGTGGTGTTGATGAAAAAATTATTGCTAGAGCATTAAGTCATTTTGAAAAAATTTCAAGTGAATATGCAAATGGCGTTAAAAAAGCTTTGAAGATGTAATTTTTACTTGCCACTTTAAAAGTGGCAAACTAAAGATTATAAAGGAAAAAATATGTTTAGTAATGAAGAAGAAAAAAGAATTCAAGAGCTTTGCACTATGGCTTTTGATTACGCAAGGAAAAATGATTTACAAAATTTAAAGACTATGATAGAAGCGGGTTTGAGTGTGAATTTAAAAAATCATAAAGGCGATAGTCTTTTAATGCTTGCAAGTTATCATAATGCTTATGAATGTGCTAAGTTTTTACTAGAAAATAATGCTAGGGTAGATGAGAAAAATGATAGAGGACAAACTCCATTAGCAGGGGTGTGTTTTAAAGGATATTTACCTATGTGTAAGCTTTTGGTAGAACATGGAGCAAATATTGATGAAAACAATGGTCTTGGTATGACACCTTTTACTTTTGCATTGATGTTTGGGCATAGAGATATAGTAGAGTTTTTAACAAAGTATTCTAAAAAAAGTTTTCTTAAAAAAATAGCTTTTAGTGTATTAAAAATTTTCAAAAAATAGTTAAAAATTTATAATATATTAAAAATATATTTTATTTATTTAAAATTATTAAAAAATTCTATTATTAAATTATAAATTTTTAAAATTTTTTATTATAGAAATAAAAAATTTAAGCTAAATTAAAATAAATTCAAATAAAATTACCCCTAATTTTTTAATGAAAGGATAACAAATGTCTAACAAAACAGAAAAATTATGGGGTGGGCGTTTTGATTTACCTACAAATAAATTAGTTGAAGAATATACTGCTTCACTACCAGTTGAGCCAAGACTTGCTCCTTTTGATATACAAGGTAGTATAATTCACTGCACTATGCTTGCAAAACAAGGTATTATAAAAGAAGATGAAGCAAAAACTATCATTAAGGGCTTAGAACAAGTTAGAGAAGAAATTCAAAATGGAACCTTTGTTTTTGATATAGCTGATGAGGATATTCATATGGCTGTAGAAAAAAGAATGACACAAATCGTAGGTCCAGTAGGTGGAAAACTTCACACCGCAAGAAGTAGAAATGACCAAACTACTCTTGATTCAAAAATTCATATGAGAGCAGTTATTAAAGAAGTATTAACTCAAATTACTACTTTGCAAGAAGAAATCGTCCATCAAGCTCAAAAAAATATCAAAGCTATTATGCCAGGTTATACGCATTTGCAAACGGGCCAGCCAGTGCTTTTTTCACATTGGATTATGGCGTATTTTTGGATGTTAAGTAGGGATTATTCTCGTTTTGAGGATTTATATAAAAGAATGAATGAGTGTCCTTTGGGAGCAGCTGCACTTGGCGGAACTACATTTAATATAGACAGACATTTTTGTGCCAAAGAACTAGGCTTTACTAAACCAACAGAAAATAGCATTGATAGTGTAAGTGATAGAGATCACATGGTTGAATTTACTGCTATTGCTGCAATGTGTTTCATGCACCTTAGTCGTTTTTGTGAAGAGCTTATACTTTTTTCAAGTCAAGATTTTAAATTTATAGAATTAAGTGATGATTTTTGTACAGGTTCAAGCATAATGCCTCAAAAGAAAAATCCTGATGTAGCCGAAAAAATGCGTGGTAAGACAGGTAGAATGTATGGTAATGTTATGGCAATGCTAACTATTATGAAAGGTATTCCATTAGCTTATAATACTGATATGAGTGAAGATAAGGCTCAAGTTTATGATTCTATGGACACTTTAATGGCAAGTTTAAAAATTATAACTCCTATGATAGAAAAAATGCAAGTAAATGCTAATAATACAAGAGCAGCAGCTGCAAAAGGATTTTCAAATGCTACAGATATGGCTGATTATTTAGTAAGAAAAAATATACCATTTAGAGAAGCTCATAGTATAGTTGGTGGTGCTGTGAATTATTGTATTAAACACGGAAAAATGCTTGAAGAGCTTAGCATGGAAGAATTCCATCAATTTAATGAAAATATCCAAGAAGATATTTATGAAGCAATTGCTTTAGAAACTTGTATAGACGCAAGACTTTCTTATGGTGGTACAGGAACAAAAGTGGTATTAGAGCAAATTGAACATGCAAAAGAATTGTTGGATAAATGTAAAAAATAAACAATAAGGGCGAAGATTAGATGGATATTATTTTTATACTTCAACTTTTTATTATTTTTTCTATGATAGCCATAGGTGGTAGATATGGTGGTATAGGACTTGGGGTTGCAGGTGGGCTTGGTATGTGTATTTTGGTGTTAGTTTTTGGTATGCAACCAGCTTCACTTCCTGTAAGTGTTGTGTTTATTATACTTGCTGTGATTACTTGCGTGAGTGTTTTGCAAAGCGCAGGCGGGCTTGATTTGCTAGTAAAAATAGCTGAAAAAGCATTAAAGAAAAAACCTCAAGCTATTGTTTTTATGGGTCCATTAATCACATCCACATTTACAATATTTTGTGGTACTACTTATGTAGCTTTTTCTATTTATCCAGTGATTGCTGAAGTAGCTGCTCAAGCTAAAATTCGTCCTGAAAGACCACTTTCGGTTTCAGTTATAGCAGCAGGTATTGCAGTGGTGGCTTCTCCTATGAGTGCAGCCACTGCAGGTATGGTAGCCATTTTAGCCATTAGTGGTGTAGGGCTTGTTCAAATATTAGCTGTGGTAATGCCAGCATTTTTAATTGGTGTTATATGTGCTTGTTTGAGCGTTTTTAAAAGAGGAAAAGAGCTTGAGCAAGATGAGGAATTTCAAAGAAGAGTAAGAGCAGGGGAATATCAGTTTTTAACTCAAGATAAACAAGAAGATAAACAAGAAACAGATCCTAAAGTAAAAAGAGCTTTATTAATATTTGCTTTGGGGATTTTAACCATTATTTTCTTTGGGACTTTTACAAATTTGTTACCTCACTATGAGCTTGCAAATGGTAAAATAGAAAGACTTTCTACCCCAAATTTAATTCAAATGATCATGCTTGCAACAGCTTGTTTAATTATGCTTTTTGCTAAAGTTCCTGCTAATAAACTTGGTGAAGCTTCTGTATTTAAATCAGGACTTATAGGCGTTGTAGGGGTTTTTGGTATAGCTTGGATGACAGGGACATTTTTTGAAGCTTACAAGCCTTTATTTAGTGATTCTTTATCACATATTGTAGAAGATTATCCGTATTTATTTGGTGTAGCTTTATTTGCCTTTTCTATGGTGATTTTTTCTCCAGCTGCAACAGTAGCTGCTTTGATGCCCTTGGGCGTGAGTTTGGGAATTCCTCCTCAAATTCTTATCGTGCTTTATCCTTGCGTGAGTGGAGATTTTATAGTACCAGGAGCTAATCAAATAGCTTGTGTGGCTTTTGATAGAACAGGCACAACAAAAATAGGAAAATTTGTGATCAATCACTCTTATTTAAGACCAGGTTTTGCTTTAATTATTGGTGCTGTTGTGAGTGCTTATTTTATATCGCAAATAGTCTTTTAGCTATTAAAGGCTATTTTTAAATTTTTGCAAATATCTATAGACGCTAGGTTCTGATATATTAAGTGACTTAGCAACTATAGGTATACTTCCTTTTATATTAAAAATTCCCTTTGAATGAAGCTTTTTAATAATCTCATCTTTTTGTTCAGTGCTTAAGCTATATCCTGAATTTAAATATTTTAAGTCTATGTTTTCAGCTAGAATATCTTCTATAGAATGACTAAGTGTTTCTATATTACTCAC
Organism: Campylobacter sp. CNRCH_2014_2452; assembly: GCF_025772865.1. Classification (NCBI taxonomy): domain Bacteria; kingdom Pseudomonadati; phylum Campylobacterota; class Epsilonproteobacteria; order Campylobacterales; family Campylobacteraceae; genus Campylobacter; species Campylobacter sp. CNRCH_2014_2452. The sequence goes on along the minus strand of NZ_JAKMSX010000002.1, from coordinate 158,389 downwards.
ATTGTGTAAATTTACGTTGTTTTGATTGTGAATATCTAATAAATCACTAAAATCATTAATTTTTTCTAGTTCTATGATTTTACTAATAGCATTTCTAAGTTCTGTGGTGTCGTGATTTATACATAAAATTCCTACAATTTTATTTTGGTTTTTTATAAAAAAGGTTGATCCGGTAACGATCTTAGACTTTCCAACCTTTGCTTTGTAATCACATAAAAAATCTTTATTTAAATACTCTTTTTCTTGTACAAGCTCACTCGCAAAAGAGGTTAATGGAGAATTGATTGTCCTTCCGCTAATATGATTATTTGCAATGGCTGCTATGTATGAACCCTCAGGTGAAATCACATGAAAAACTATTTCATACTGATCTCCAAGAACTTGCCCTAAAAATTGAGTGAGTTTGATAAATAATTCTTTTTGTTGTTCATCCATGATCTAGACCTTTTTGTTGTTTTTTGTTATTTTACAAAATATTTTCATCAAAGTTGTTAATATTTACAACAATAAAAAAAATTATTATTATGATAAAAAAATATTGACAATTTATTATTATGATGATAATATTATATTATGATTTCATTTAAACACAAGGAGTATACATGGCAAATTATCCAAAGGCTATAGGACCATATTCAGCTTATAGAGAAGCTAATGGTTTGTTATTTATTTCAGGACAACTTCCTATTAATCCACAAAGTGGAAACATAGAAAGTGAAGATGTAAAAGAACAAACAAGACAATCATTGTTAAATATCAAGGCTATATTAGAAGAAAATAATCTTTATTTTAATAATGTAGTTAAAACGACTTGCTTTTTAGCAAATATTGATGATTTTTTGGCTTTCAATGAGGTTTATTCTGAATTTTTCGCAGCTCCATATCCTGCAAGAAGTGCTTTTGCGGTAAAAGATCTTCCTAAAGGAGCAAAAGTGGAGATAGAGGTTATTGCTCATAAAGGATAGAGCATGTTGGGTTTATTTTTTGCAGGATGTTCTGTATTTTTACTTGTTTTTATGCTCTATAAAAAAATCAACGCCCACATGGCGTTGCTTTTAAGTGGTTTATTCTTGTTAGCTTTAGCAGGAATTTTTGGACTTTCTCCAATTATTAATGAAAAACAATCTTTACATTTAGGTCTTTTTGATATTTTCCAAGTAGTAAACACTAAAATGTCAAGTACTCTAGCAGGTCTTGGACTTACTTTAATGTGTATAGCAGGATTTTCTGCTTATATGGATCATGTAGGTGCAAGTTATGCTTTATTTAAAGTATTTGAAAGACCTTTAAAAGCTGTGAAATCACCTTATGTTTTATTGTTGGTTTCATATTTTGTGATCCAGTTTTTAGTGCTTTTTATACCTTCACATGCAGGTTTAGCACTTTTGCTTATGGTTACAATGTACCCTATTTTAGTGCGCTCAGGTGTTTCTAAGCTTTCTGCACTTTCGATTATTGCTATTTGTCAATACATTGACCATGGCCCAGGAAGTGGTAATGTAATTTTAGCTGCAAAAACAGCTGAAATTGATCCTGCGGTATATTTTGTGCATTATCAGCTTCCTACAACTGTGCCTATTATCATAGCAGTGGGTATTGCGATTTATTTTTGCTCAAAATATTTTGATAAAAAAGAAAATTTCACATTTAACCGTGATGATGTTGAAAAAGAATTAGCAGAACATGATGGCAAAAGTGAAGAGCTTAAAAAACCACCTAGAATTTATGCGATTTTACCTATTATACCTTTAGTGTTAATTTTGGGCTTTAGTAGTGTTTTAGATAGCATTATGGTGTTAATGGGATTTATTACCATGGAAGAAGTTAAAGCAGCTTCATCTACTGCAATTAGGATGAATGTGCCAGTTGCTATGATGATTTCAACTTTTATAGCAATTATTTTTGAAATCATTCGTTATAAAAGTTTGATTGATACTTTAAATTCTATCATGGTATTTTTCAAAGGTATGGGGCATTTGTTTGTAATCACAGTTTCTTTGATCGTTTGTGGCCAAGTTTTTGCAAGTGGCCTTTTATCGGTTGGTTTTGTAGATACTTTAATAGACTTTGCAAAAGATGCAGGTTTTGGAGTGCTTGCTATTATTATAGCAGTTTCTATTTTACTTGCTGTGTGCGCATTTTTAATGGGTTCAGGAAATGCAGCATTTTTTTCTTTTGCACCACTCATTCCAAATATAGCAAAATCTTTTGGAGTTGAAACTATAACTATGATAGCACCTATCCAAATCATGACAGGTTTTGGTAGATGTGTTTCACCTATTGCACCAGCTATTTTGGCAATTTCAGCTATGGCTAAAGTAAATCCATTACAAGTTGTAAAAAGAACAGCTATTCCTATGCTTGTAGCTGCTATTGTTAATGTGATTATGACTTATGTTTATTTGTAAAAAAGGACTTAAAATGAATAATAAAACTAAATTAATCCACCTAGGAAGAGGCGATCAAAACGCCGAAGTAAGATCAGTTAATCCAACCTTAATGCGTGCATCAACCATACTTTTTAAAGATCATGCTACTTGGCAAAAATACCGCGAGCTAAGAAAAAATGAGCGTGTTTTGAGTTATGGTGCTAGAGGAACAGCTACAAATTTTGAACTTGAAAAACTTATTTGTGAGCTTGAGGGTGGTTATAGGGCGCAACTTTTCCCAACAGGGCTTGCAGCATTAGCTATGGTGCTTTTAAATTATGCTAGTAAAGATGCTCATTTTTTAATCACTGATGCTATTTATGGACCTGTTAGAACAATTTGTGATTTATTTTTAACTAAAATGGGTGTAGAAATTGACTTTTTAAAAGCTGATGCTTCTGATGTAGAGGAAAAAATCAAACCAAACACAAAATTAATCCTTTGTGAAAGTCCAGGTTCTATACTTTATGAAATCATAGACTTACCAAAACTTTGTGAAATTGCACACAAACATAACATACCAGTAGCGATTGATAATACTTATTCAAGTGGGTATTTTTTAAACCCGCTTGAGCTTGGAGCAGATATTTCAGTAATTGCAGCGACTAAGTACTTAAGTGGGCATTCAGATGTTACTATGGGTATAGTAGTGATTAATGAAAAAGAATGGAAAAATTTTGATAAATTACCAGAAGCTTTAGGATTTACTACAAGTCCTGATGATGCTTATTTAGTGCTTCGTGGTATGAGAACTTTAGATGTAAGAATGAGGGCTCATGAAAAAAGTGCAGATGAGGTAGTAGAGTTTTTACAAAGTAGAAAAGAAGTTAAAACAATTTTTTATCCAAAATTAAAAACTCATCCAAACTATGAAGTTTTTATGCGCGATCATAAAGGTGCTAATGGTATGGTAACGATTGAATTTGCAGATGGCATTTCTAAAGAACAAGCTATTTTGTTTGTAGATAATTTAGAGTATTTTTCAATCGGTGCAAGTTGGGGTGGATATGAGAGTTTAGCTACTGTTACTACTCCGCCAAGAACGGCAACAGATTGGAGCGCTAGAGGTCCTTTTGTGAGATTTCATATAGGTCTTGAAGATAGTAAGGATTTGATTGCTGATTTAAAACAAGCATTTGAAAAAATAAATTTTAAAGGATAAAACATGGGTGTGAGTGTATTTGATATGAGGTTGCTTCAAGATTCTTGGAGTACTCCTGCAATGAGAGCTATTTTTAGTGAAGAAAATAGAATTCAAAAATGGCTTGATGTAGAAGCTGCCCTGGCAAAAGCTCAAGCAAAACTTGGCATTATCCCTAATGAGGCAGCTACAGAAATAGCTAAAAAAGCGCATTATAAATTTATGGATATGGATTTTATTTTTGCTGAGTTTAAAAAGACTAAACACCCTTTAGTGCCTACTGTTAGAGGCTTGGAAAAAGCTTGCGAAAATGGTCTTGGTGAATATGTGCATTTTGGTGTAACAACACAAGATATCATTGACACAGGCATAGTTTTACAATTTAAAGAAGCTATGGCTTTAATCAAACAAGATTTAAAAGATATAGCTAAAAATTTAGCAAAAATCGCAAAAGAGCATAAGAACACTGCAATGATGGGAAGAACCTTAGCTTTACAAGCTTTGCCTATAACTTTTGGACACAAAGTTGCAATTTGGCTAAGTGAGCTTAATCGTCACTATGAAAGAATTATCGAACTTGAAAAAAGATTATATGTAGGATTAATCGTAGGTGCAGTGGGAACTAAAGCAAGCTTAAATGACAAGGCTAATGAAGTAGAAAAACTTACTTTAGAAAGCTTAGGTTTAGAAGTTCCTGACATCTCATGGCAACCAGCAAGAGATCGTTTTATTGAGCTTGGTTATGTTTTAGGTAATATCAATGCAACCTTTAACAAAATCGCACATCAACTTTTAATCTTAGCTCATAATGAAATCGATGAAATTGCTGAGCCTTTTGGAAAAGGTCAAGTAGGAAGTTCTACTATGCCTCATAAAAGAAATCCCGCAGTAAGTGAAAACGCAGTGACTGTAAGTAATGCCCTAAGAGCTAATATTGCAATTTTAAGCGATATAGAAAGACATGAGCATGAAAGAGATGGTCAAGTTTGGAAAATGGAATGGAAGCTTTTACCAGAAGCATTTTTAATGCTTTCAGTGGTATTAGCAAATATGAAATTTGTCTTTGATGATTTAGAAGTTAAAAAAGACAAAATGTTAAAAAATCTTGATACGCTTAATGGCTTTGTATTGGCAGAACGCGTGATGTTTGCTTTGAGTGATCATTATGGTAAGCAACATGCACATGAAATTGTTTATGAAAATGCTATGAGAGGTATAGAAAATCATAAAACTTTTAAAGTTGTTTTGCTTGAAGATGAGCGTGTAAGTAAGGTTTTAAGTGAAAAAGACATTGATGTTTTAATGGATGCTACAACTTATGTAGGTTATGCACCAAAATTAGTTGATGAGTTCTTAGAAAAAATCGCTAATGCACCAATTCTAAAGTAGGAAAAAATGTATTTAAGTGAAAAACTAGCCGAATTTATCGTAAATTTAGATTATGAAGCTATTCCTAGTGAAGTAAAACAAAGAGCAAAAGAGCTTATGCTTGATGCACTAGGAACAGCCCTAGCTGCTAAAAATGAAGCTTGTGTTTTAAATGCAACTAAGGCTTTTGAAGCTTTAAGCGTAAATCCTAGTGAAAAAATTTGGAGCGGGGATAAAAAGCTTGATGTAATTTATGCTGCGATGGTAAATGCTATTGCAGCGCATGCCCTTGATTTTGATGATACTCATACTGAAGCTATTTTGCACGCTAGTGCTATTTTAACTCCACTTTGTTTAACTTATGGATTTAGCGTAAGTAAGGATGGAAAAAAAGTTTTAAAAGCCTTTATTGTTGGTTGGGAAATTGCTGCTAGAGTGGGTATAGCAAGCAAAGGAAGTTTTCATAAGCGTGGCTTTCATACTACAGCTATAGCAGGAATTTTTGGTAGTGTGGCTGCAAGTTGTGTTTTACTTGGTTTAAACAAAGAACAAATCATCAATGCATTAGGTTTAGCAGGAAGTTTTGCAAGTGGGGTAAATGAGTTTTTATCTAATGGATCTAATTCTAAAGTTTTACACATAGCTAATGCTTTGAAAAATGGAATTTTAGTAGCAAATTGCGCAAAAGCTAATATGAGCGGTCCTTTGAGTATATTTGAAGGAAGGGATAATGTCTTTAGAACTTTTGGCTTAGAAGATGAATGTGATAAAAATGAACTTTGTAAGGGGTTGAATGAAATTTGGCAAGTAATGCAAGTTTCGTTAAAACCTTATCCAAGTTGTCATTTTGCACATGGGCTTATTGATTGTGCTATGAGTTTAAGAAATGATGGCTTAAAAGCACAAGATATCAAAAGTTTGCATTGCTTTGTAGATGAAGTGCCAATTTCATTTATCTGTGATCCAATAGAAGCAAAATACACTCCACAAAGTGCTTATGCGGCCAAATTTTCCATGCCTTTTTTAATGGCTTTAGCGTTTTTTGATGGCAAAATTACTTTAAAATCTTATGAAAATTTAAATAGAGCTGAACTAATAGAATTTGCTAAAAAAATTAGCTATGAGAAGAAAAAATCTAGCGGTTTCCCTAAATACTTTCCAGGACATTTAGAAGCTGTTTTAAATGATGGAAGAGTAATTAAAAAAGATGTGTTTATAAATAAAGGAAATTTTGATAATCCTTTAAGTTTTGATGAATTAAAAGATAAATTTCTTTCTAATGCTAGCATAGCACTTTCTTTAGAAAAGGCTGAGGAATTAGTCAAAAAGCTTCAAAATTTAGAAAATCTAAATGATTTTGATTTCTAGCAATCTCATTTTTTGAGATTGCTTATTATTTTAAAAAATAAATAATTGAATTTTTTATATAATGTCTTATCTTGGTTTTTGTAAGGAAAAACATGACTTTAGATACATTAAAAGACAATGAAGAAGCCTTTATAGTAGGCTTTGAAGCAGATAAACAACTCCAAGCAAGACTTTTTAGTTTTGGTTTTGCAAAAAACAAAAAAGTTAAAAAAATTCGTTCTTCTATAGCAAATTCTACTATTATGGTAGAACTTGATACAACTTGCGTGATTTTACGCTCAAGTGAAGCAAAAATAATACAAATTTCAAAAGAGTTTTAATGAAAGAAATCATCGTTGCTTTAGTAGGTCAGCCAAATGTTGGTAAAAGTTTATTAATTAACGCACTATGCAAAGCTAATATGAAAGTTGGAAATTTTAGCGGTGTTACGGTTGAAAAGGCTGAGGCTAGATTAATTTATAAAAATTATGAGTTTAAATTTATAGATTTACCAGGAACTTATGCATTAGATGGTTATAGCGAAGAAGAAAAAATTACAAAAGATTTTTTAAAAAAGGGTAATTTTGATCTTGTAGTAAATGTGCTTGATTCTACAAATTTAGAGCGTAATTTGATTTTAAGCGCATCTTTAATAGAAGCTAAAATCAAAATGATTATGGCTTTAAATATGCAAGATGAAGCTAAAAATGAAGGTTTTAGTATAGATTTTAAAATTTTATCTCAACTTCTAAATACACCTTGTCTTGGCGTGTGCGCTAAAACTAAAGAAAATCTAAATGCACTTTTGGATTTAATCATTTCAACCCATGAAGCTAAATTTGAAGCTAAAGAGCGTGTTTATAGTGATATTATAGAAGAAGAACTTGCAAAAATAAGTGAATTTTTAAATCAAAATGAAATTACTTATTTAGATTTTTCTACAAAAGATTTGGCACTTGCTTTACTTAAAAATGAAGCCAATATAGTCATTTCACACGCTTTGAGAAAAATACTTGATGAAGCTTTAAAAAAAATTTATATGGCATATCATAGCAAAGATATGGAAAATATTTTTAAAGAAGAGCTGATTGCTTTTGCAAATGGTATATGTGTTAAGGTTTTAAGCAAGAGTGTTAAGTATAAAAATCATACCAAAGAAATAGATTCTATTTTAATTAATAAATTTTTAGGAATTCCTATATTTTTGTTTTTTATGTGGGCTTTATTTCAACTAACCTTTACTTTAGGTCAAATCCCTATGGATTATATAGAAATGTTTTTTGCTAATTTAGGTGATATGGTAAAAAATAATATTAGCAATGAATTTATCGCTTCAGCCTTAGCTGATGGTGTTTTAGGTGGGGTTGGTGCGGTTATAACTTTTTTACCAAATATTATGATTTTATTTTTTGGTATAGCCTTGCTTGAAACAACTGGATATATGGCTAGGGTTGCATTTTTATTAGATGGAATTTTATACAAATTTGGCTTACATGGTAAAAGTTTTATCCCTTTAATCACGGGTTTTGGCTGTTCAGTACCTGCATTTATGGCTACAAGAACTTTAAAAAATAAAAAAGATAGATTATTAACTCTTTTTATTATTAATTTTATGAGTTGTGGCGCAAGACTTCCTGTATATGTGCTTTTTGTTGGAGTGTTTTTTCCTGCTGATGTGGCGGGAAATTATCTTTTTGGGATTTATCTTTTGGGTGCGTTTTTGGGTTTGATTGCAGCTAAGATTTTAAGAATGAGTGCTTTTAGAGGACAAGATGAACCTTTTGTAATGGAAATGCCAAAATATAGAATGCCAAATTGGAATTTGGTATGGTTTATGGTGTTTAACAAAGCCAAAATGTATTTAAAAAAAGCAGGAACATTTATTTTGATAGCTTCTTTGCTTGTTTGGTTTGCGAGTAATTTTCCTGCACAAGAAAATAATACTCAAGATGCTTTAACTCAAGAGCTTCAGATAGAAAATAGTTATCTTGGACAATTTGGCAAAGTAATAGAGCCTATTTTTACACCACTTGGCTTTGATTGGAAACTTAGTGTATCTTTGGTAAGTGGTTTGGCTGCTAAAGAAGTGATGATTTCTACTATGGGTGTGCTTTATTCTTTAGGTGATGAAGTTGATGAGACAAGTTTAAATTTACAAGAAGCCATAAAAGAAAACATCCCTTTTAGCACAGCAGTAGCTTTTATACTTTTTGTTATGATTTATAATCCTTGCTTTGCAGCAACTATAGTTTTTGCTAAAGAAGCGGGAAATAAAAAATATGCATGGTATCTTTTTATATTTACGTCTTTATGTGCGTATTTGATCGCTTTTGTAGGGATTAATATTACTAAATTGATAATTTAATCATCTTTATGATGATTAAATTTCCATTTTTTGCTCTAAAGAGTGTTGCCAAAAGGCCGTTTCAAGTCTTATAGTAGTATAAAAAATTTCGTTTAATTTTTTAAATTTTTCTTCACTAATGCTATTTGTATAAGAATTAAAAAAGTCTTTAAATTCTTTAATTTCATCTTGAAATTCTTTACCTGCATAGGTTAAAATCCACTCTTTGTAAGGATGATTTTCTAAGCTTTTTTCATTAAGTCCTTTATAAATTTCTTCCCCTATATATGCATATCCTATAGCACAAGCACTCAAAGCACACAGCATATCCAAATAATCTCCATTTTGTCCCACACTTAGTAAGTATCTTGTATAAGCAATATTAGTTAAACTTTCATCTTTATAGTCAAGTTTTTCTACATTAATGCCTAGTTTTAAAATACTTCTGTGAAGTTCCAATTCTCCTTCTAAAGTGTAGTTTTGATTTTTAATGGCAAATTGAATTTCTTTAGCGTTATTTGCATTTAAAGCAAGCAAAGCATAGCATTTTGCATAATTATTTAAAAAAATATAATCTTGTTTAAGATAAAACAAAAATGTATCTTTTTCTAAAGTACCATTTTGAAGTTTTTTTACAAATTCATGATAGATGTATTGCACCCAAGTTTTTTTATTTTCTTTTATAAGTTTATCTAAAAGCATAAATTTCCTTTGCTAAAATTTAAGCTTTTATTTAAACACAGATAATTAAATTTTTCGTAATAATCTTTAATTTTTAACTTTTTAAACAAGAAATTTATTTTTTTATTGTAAAATGTTGTTTAATTTTTTAAACTAGGAGATAAAAATGGCAATTTTTGATGATGTAAAAAAAGTAGTTGTTGAGCAACTTAGTGTTGATGAAGATGCAGTTAAAATGGAATCTAAAATCATTGAAGATTTAGGTGCAGATTCTTTAGATGTTGTTGAATTAGTTATGGCTTTAGAAGAAAAATTTGATGTAGAAATTCCAGACAGTGATGCTGAAAAACTAGTAAAAATCGAAGATGTTGTTAATTATATAGAAAATCTTCAAAAATAATTTTAATTTTTAATAAGGAGTGCGGTTTGAAACGCGTTGTAGTAACAGGTATAGGAATGATCAATGCCCTTGGTTTAGACAAAGATAGCTCATTTAAAGCAATTTGTGATGGTAAAAGTGGCGTTGATAAAATCACTCTTTTTGATACCACTGATTTTCCAGTGCAAATTGCTGCTGAAGTAAAAAATTTTGATCCTTTAAGTGTCTGTGATGCTAAAGAGGTTAAAAAAATAGATCGTTTTATACAACTTGGTATTAAAGCAGCAAGAGAAGCTATGGAAGATGCTAAATTTGATGAAACTTTAAACAAAGAAGAATTTGGTGTAGTTTCAGCAGCTGGTATAGGTGGTTTACCAAATATAGAAAAAAATTCCGTTACTTGCGCACAGCGTGGACCACGCAAAATAACTCCTTTTTTCATACCATCAGCTTTGGTTAATATGCTTGGTGGGATTGTATCAATCGAGCATGGATTACAAGGACCAAATATCTCATGCGTGACTGCTTGTGCAGCAGGAACTCATGCTATAGGCGAAGCATATAAAAGCATAGCTTTAGGCAATGCAGATAAAATGCTTGTAGTAGGTGCTGAAGCAGCTATTTGTGCTGTAGGTATAGGTGGCTTTGCTGCTATGAAAGCTCTTTCTACTAGAAATGATGATCCAGCTAAAGCTTCAAGGCCATTTGATAAAGAAAGAGATGGTTTTGTGATGGGTGAAGGTGCTGGTGCTTTGGTTTTTGAAGAGTATGAGGCTGCTAAAAAGCGTGGAGCTAAAATTTATGCTGAGTTGGTAGGTTTTGGCGAAAGTGCAGATGCACATCATATCACTTCACCTACTTTAGAAGGGCCATTGCGTGCTATGAAAAAAGCCTTAAAAATGGCAGGAAATCCAAAAGTAGATTATATTAATGCACACGGAACTTCTACTCCAGTAAATGATAAAAATGAAACAGTAGCTATTAAAGAACTTTTCAAAGATCAAATTCCTTTAGTTAGTTCTACAAAAGGTCAAACAGGCCATTGTTTGGGTGCTGCTGGTGCTATTGAAGCTGTTATTTCTTTAATGGCGCTTGATCAAGGTGTATTACCGCCAACTATCAATCAAATCGTAGCAGATGAAAATTGTGATCTTGACTATATACCAAATACTGCAAGAAAAAACGAAGTTAATGTAGTAATGAGCAATTCTTTTGGTTTTGGTGGAACAAATGGTTGTGTGATCTTCAAAAAAGTAGATTAATATGGCTTCTTATTTAGATTTTGAAAAAAATATTCAGCAAATTGATGAGGATTTAGCAAATGCTAAAATCAAAGGCGATGATGAAGCAGTAAAAATTTTAGAAAAAAACCTTGAAAAAGAAACTCAAAAAGTTTATAAAAATTTAAGCGATTACCAACGCTTACAGCTTGCAAGACATCCTGATCGTCCTTATGCGCTTGATTATATTCAAGCTATACTAAGTGACGCTTATGAAATTCATGGCGATCGTGCTTTTAGAGATGATCCTGCTATTGTGTGTTATGCAGGTTATATAGGTGGGAAAAAAATTATTGTTATAGGTGAGCAAAAAGGTAGAGGTACTAAAGATAAGCTTCATAGAAATTTTGGTATGCCTCATCCTGAAGGTTATAGAAAAGCTCTAAGAGTGGCAAAAATGGCTGAAAAATTTGACATACCGGTATTGTTTTTAGTAGATACTCCAGGTGCTTACCCAGGAGTGGGTGCTGAAGAGCGTGGTCAAAGTGAGGCTATAGCTAGAAATTTATATGAGTTAAGCGCTCTTAAAACAATCACTATAGCAGTAGTTATAGGCGAAGGTGGAAGTGGTGGTGCTTTAGCTATAGGAGTAGCTGATAAACTTGCTATGATGAAAAATTCAGTTTTTTCTGTGATTTCACCTGAGGGTTGTGCTGCTATTTTATGGAATGATCCATCAAAAAGTGAAGCTGCTACTAAGGTGATGAAAGTAACTGCTGATGATTTAAAAACCCAAGGTTTAATAGATGATGTTATCGAAGAACCAATGAGTGGAGCTCATAGAGATAAAGAAAATGTGATTAAAAATTTGAGTGATTATGTCTTAAAAGCTATAGAAGAGTTAGAACAATACGATAAACGCGAATTAGCTGCATTAAGAATGCAAAAAATCTTTAAATTTGGAGCTTTTGCTGAATGATTTGCATTTTTATGCAAATTTCAACTTTTTTTAAAAAAACTATTGTATAATTACAACTTCAATTCAGTGGTTGGATAGCTCAGTCGGTAGAGCAGCAGACTGAAAATCTGCGTGTCGGCAGTTCGATTCTGCCTCTAACCACCATCTTCATTTTCTATTATAAAAATCGTCTAATTTTTGAAGTTCATTTTCACTAAATCCAGCTTGTATTCTAGCTGTTTTGTTATATACTTTTCCTAAAAGATTAAATTCTTTATATTTGGCACAAAGATCCATATAATCGTCATTTTCATTTTTTGCATAATTCCACCAAAAATCCCCTTTATTTACATGTTTAATCTCATCATTTAATATAATGGTAAAAATTTCACCAAATAAACTTTTTATAGGATGATTAGTTGTGTTTAATTTTTCTAAGACAAAAGGATTGGCATCAAGTCCTTTTGCTTCAAGACCTCTATGCACTATGCCCATTCTATGAGCAAGATTATCTTTGGTTAAAAATAAGGCTTTTTCAAGATTATCATGGGCATGGAAATCTCCATATTTAAAATCAAGTTCATTTAAAGTTTTTTCTAAAAGTAAAAAATGCTTAATTTCCTCATCAGCTACCTCAAGCCAATCTTGATAAAATTTCAATGGCAAATTTTTAAATCTATAACTAGCATCTAAGGCCAAATTTATAGCACTATATTCTATATGTGCAACTGAATGTAATATTTTAGCTAAAGATGAAGTACTATTTGCCTCTTTTGGACGCCTTATTTTCATAGGATGAAGGATTTTAACTTGTGAGTTTTCACAAATGATCGCTTCATGGGAATGATTAAAATCATATAAATTAGCTTTAAAATTTTCATAAAACTCATTAAATAATTCAATCTTCTTGAAAATATCTTTATGATATAAAATTTTTTCTAATTCCTCAAAAAAATTTCTTTTCATTTTTAAACCTTGTTAAATATTATATAAGATAAAAAAGTATAATATAAAAATTTTAAAAATTTAAAAAGGTTTGCTAAAAATATGTTTAATGTCATACATGCTCTTTTTTTTAGAGAGTTAAAGACAAGATTTGGTATTAATAAATATTTGGGCTATTTTTGGGTAATCGGAGAGCCTATGATGGTAGTTTTGGTAATCACTTCTATTATAACAGCTATTAGAGAATTTCATCATCAAATCATGCCTGAAGGTGTTTCTATCTTTTTGTTTTTAGCAGTAGGAATTATACCTTTTTTTATGTTTAGAAGTATTATTACTCAGCTTTTAAATGGTATAGGATCAAATTTAACTCTTTTTGCTTATAAGCCTATTCGTCCCATACATGTTTTTATCGCAAGAGCACTGCTTGAGTTTTGTATTTATTTTACTATTTTTATTTGTGTGATATTTTTGGCAGGTTGGTTTTTACATATGCAAGTTATACCTAAGCATTTTTTAGAAGTGATGTTTTCGCTTTTTTTGCTTGTGGTGTTTGGTTTTGCTATGGGAATGTGTTTTGCTATAGCAGGACATTTTGCAGAGCCTTTAAAAATGGCTTTAAATTATTTAAATATAGTTTTATATTGGACGGCTTTGGTGGTATTTCCTATATGGATAGTTCCAAAACCTATTTTAGACATTTTATATTACAATCCACTTTTACATATTATGGAGCTTTTAAAATATAATTTTTTTCAAAATTATCCATTGCTTGATGATTATAATTACTATTATCCTATTGCATGTTTAAGTGTGATTTTGTTTTTGGGATTGTTTTTTTATTATTTTACTAGAGAAAAGTTGATAGCAGTGCGATGATAAAATTAGTTAATTTAACCAAATCTTTTCCTTTACGTAATGGTGGAAGGCATTATGTTTTTAAAAACTTAAGTTTTGAATTCCCTGAAAATTGCAGTATAGGTTTAATGGGGCGCAATGGTGCTGGAAAATCAACCTTAATGAAACTTTTAAGTGGCTCCTTACTTCCTGATAGAGGTAAGATTATTACTAATAAAAAATTATCTTGGCCTCTAGGTTTGGCAGGTGCATTTCAACATAGACTTTCAGCAAGAGATAATGCACGCTTTGTAGCTAGAGTATATGGTTACAAAGGAAAGGCTTTAGAGGAAAAGATTAAATTTGTGGAAGATTTTGCTGAGCTTGGTAAATTTTTTGATGAGCCTATGAATACTTATTCAGCAGGTATGAGTGCTAGAATATCTTTTGGCTTAAGTATGGCTTTTGATTTTGATTATTATTTAATTGACGAAGCAGGTGCTGTGGGAGATCCTAAATTTAGAGAAAAAAGCTCTAAAATCTATAAAGAAAAGCTAAGCCAGTCAAAAGTTATCATGGTTTCGCATAATGTAGCTGAAATTAAACAATGGTGTGATAAAATTATATTCATGCAAGATGGACAAGCTACTATATATGATGATGTAGATGAGGGTATAGCGGTGTATCAAGGAAAAATAAATGCAAAATGAATTATTAAAAAAACTTAAAAATTTAGAAATATTTAATTCTTTTAAAATAGTATTAATTTTGACAGCATTTGTTGTATTTTATTATATTTTTATAGCAGCAAATCGCTATGTGAGTGAAAGTGTTTTAAGTGTGAAATCAACCACAGGAGATAGCGGAGCTATTACTGGAATTGCCGCATTTTTGACTAATAATTCTTTTTCAAGCGAGGATATTAATTATTTAAAATCTTATATTCATTCTTTAGATATGTTAAATATCTTAGAAGAAAAAGTTCAAATTCGTGAGTTATATCAAAAACAAAAACTTGATTTTTTTTATAGTATTTCCTCATCAGCCAATCAGGAAGAGTTTTTAAAGTATTATCAAAACCGTGTTAAAATTACTCAAGAAAACTCAGCTAATGGGCTTTTGCGTGTAGAAGTTGAAGGTTTTGATCCACAAAGTGCACATTTGATAGCTTCAACTATAGTTAAAGAAAGTGAAAAATTTATCAATGAAATTTCACACAAAGCCGCAAGAGATCAAATGCAATTTGCCGAAGAAGAACTTTTGCAGTTTAAAAAAAGATATCAAAAGGCTAAAGATGAGCTTTTAGCTTTTCAAAACAAATATGGAGTATTTGATCCACTCAAACAAGCAGAAGGCACTCTAAAACTCATAGCTGAACTTGAATCAAAAATAGCAGCCAAAGAAGCTGAGTTTTTAATGATGCAAAGTTATATAAACGATAATGCACCACAAATTGTTACTATAAAAAGTGAAATCACAGCCTTAAAAAAACAACTTCAAAAAGAAAAATCCAAAGTTTCATCGCCAAAATCCTCTCAAAAACTCAACGATCTTGCAGCTAAATTTCAAGATCTAACCATAGAAGCAGGTTTTGCAGAAAGTGCTTACACAGCTGCATTAAAAGCTTATGAGAGTGCTAGGATAGAAGCTTTAAGAAAGATAAAACAAGTGGTTATAGTGCAAAGCCCAAGTTTACCTCAAAGTGCTAAATACCCAGAAGCTTTGTATAATATACTCACAGCTTTTATGATTTTATCTTTGATTTATGGAATTGTTAAATTTATTAAAATGATTGTAGAGGAGCATAGATACTAATGAAAAAGATATTCTTATTTTTACTTTTACCTTTGTTTTTATTTTCTGCGGTAGATGTTTCTCAAATTGCAAAAATTCAAAATCAACCATTAGCACCATCTTTAGAGCCACAAATTATAAATTACGATAGTAATCAAAGTGATTTTAATCAAATTCAAGCTCCGATAACTAAAGTTTTTGGTGCACATTTATTTAATGGTAATTTTACTAAATTTACTCAACATGTTTATAACCCTGATTATAAACTAGCAGTAGGCGATAGGATTAATGTAAAAATTTGGGGTGCGGTAGAGTTTATACAAACCTTAACAGTAGATTCTCAAGGAAATATTTTCATACCAAAAGTAGGTGCTATTAATCTTTTGGGTGTGAAA
The DNA here is from genome assembly GCF_025772865.1 of Campylobacter sp. CNRCH_2014_2452. Taxonomy (NCBI): domain Bacteria; kingdom Pseudomonadati; phylum Campylobacterota; class Epsilonproteobacteria; order Campylobacterales; family Campylobacteraceae; genus Campylobacter; species Campylobacter sp. CNRCH_2014_2452. The sequence continues at coordinate 142,551 of NZ_JAKMSX010000002.1, read as the reverse complement.
AATAGTGCTTTAGTGCAAGTCATTACAAAAGCTATTAATAAAATTTATAAAAGCAATGTCTATGTATATGCGGATATGGATATTTATCAAAATGTATCGGTATTTGTTACAGGAAATGTGAATCAACCAGGCCTTTATCAAGGATTAAGTTCAGATTCTATTATACAGTATTTAGATAAAGCAAGTGGAATTAATTTAGAATATGGTAGTTTTAGAGATATTCAAATTTTAAGAGATAATAAAGTTATTAAAAAAGTAGACTTGTATGATTTTTTACTTAAGGGTCAGCTTGATCTTTTTCCTTTTAGAATGGGTGATGTGATTTTAGTGGGTAGTGTGCAAAAGTATGTTTTTATTGAAGGAGATGTGCAAAAGCCCTTTAGATTTGAGTTAAGTAATGATATTTTAAATTTAGAAGATATAGCCAAAGTTGCAGGAGCTAAACCTATAGTAACTAATGCTGTGGTAAAAAGCTATAGGGATGATCATAAATTACATGTGGATGCTTACAGCAAAAAACAGTTTTTAGGTGTGAAATTATACAATGGCGATGAGATAGAGTTTAGACCTGATTATACTGCGCAAAATATTAGCATTAGCATAGAAGGTGAGCATAGCGGGTTGCATTCTATGGTAATAAAAAAAGGCACAACTTTAGCTGAACTTGCTAAAATGATTACAGTTAATGATCAATCAAACATCAATGCCTTACAAGTTTTTAGAAAAAGTGTAGCAGCTACCCAAAAACAACTTATCGAAGCCCAGCTTAAAGAGCTTGAAACACTAGCTCTGACAAGCTCTTCGGTTAATGCTGAGCAAGCTAGTATTAGAGCTACTCAAGCTAAAACAATTTTAGAATTTATTGCGCGTGCAAAACAAGCTCAACCAAAAGGACAAATCGTTATAGACAATGTCAAAGCGTATAATTCTATAGTATTAGAAGAAGGTGATGTAGTAAATGTACCTAGTAAAAATAATCTTGTTTTAGTTCAAGGTGAAGTTTCTATACCGGGTGCGTTTGTGTATATGGATAAAGAAAAATTAAGATATTATATCAACCTAGCAGGTGGTTTTAGTGATAGAGCAGATGTATCAAGAGTTTTGGTAATCAATGCTAATGGTAAAGCAACTAAATACAGTGGTAGAAGTTCAGCAGATATCAAAGCGGGAGATTCTATTTTAGTTTTACCAAAAGTAGATAGTCAAAATCTCCAAATTTTTAGCATGCTAACACAAATTTTATATCAAATAGCTATTGCGACTAATGTAGTATTGAAAATGTAGGAATTTAGATGAGCCAAATAGATGCGATTAAAATAGCCAAAGAAGTTTTTGAGATAGAATCAAAAACGATTTTAGATTTATGCGATAATTTAGATGAAGATTTTAATAAAGCGGTTGAGTTGATTTTATCTAGTAAAGGTAGATGTGTAATAAGTGGTATGGGTAAATCAGGCCATATAGGGGCTAAGATAGCTGCGACCTTGGCTAGCACAGGTACTCCAAGTTTTTTTATGCATCCGGGCGAAGCATTACATGGAGATCTTGGTATGCTTACAAGCGAGGATGTGCTTTTAGCTATTTCAAATTCAGGAGAAACTGAAGAGGTTTTAAAACTCATACCAGTGATTAAAAAAAGAAAAATTCCTTTAATTGTCATGGTGGGAAATCAAAATTCTACTTTAGCTAAACAAGCAGATATTTTTATAAATATAGCAGTAAAAAAAGAAGCTTGTCCGCTTCAGCTTGCTCCAACTTCTTCTACTACGGCTACCTTAGCGATGGGTGATGCTATAGCAGTAGCTTTGATGAGAGCGAGGAATTTTAGACCTGATGATTTTGCTTTATTTCATCCAGGAGGAAGTTTAGGTAGAAAGCTTTTAACTAGGGTGGGTGATTTGATGGTGTCAAATAATTTGCCTATAGTCAGTCCTGAGAGTGAATTTAATGAGTTAGTTGATGTGATGACTAGTGGCAAGTTAGGACTTTGTGTAGTGCTTGAAAATGAGAAGTTAGTAGGGATCATCACAGATGGGGACTTAAGAAGAGCTTTAAGGGCAAACGGTAAGCCAAGATTTGATTTTAGAGCTAAAGAAATCATGAGTGAAAAACCTAAAACTATAGAAGCAAGTGCTATGACAAGCGAAGCAGAAGAGCTTATGTTAAAACATAAAATCAAAGAAATAGTTGTCACTCAAGATGAAAAAATAGTAGGTATTATACAACTTTATGCGATAGGTAATGTGTGAAGCTTTCCATTGTTATACCTTTTGGTTTAAGTAAGGAAAGAATTTATATCAAAGATCGTGTTATTCAAAAAGCATGTGAGTTTAAAAGTGATGATAGGGTTGAATATATATTTGTTGAAGGATATTCTTCTTTAGAAAATGATTTAAAGCGTGTTATCGAAGAAAATGGGCATATTTATCTTAAAGATGAAAGTCAAAAAGATTTTTTCTCGCAAGGCAAATGTCGCAACTTGGGTGCATCTTTTGCAAATTCAGATGTAGTGATGTTTTTAGATGTGGATTATTATTTATCACAACAATTTTTAGAGTATATTTTAGATCTTATTGATATCAAAGAAATAGCCTTAAAGCCAAATCATATTTTATCTTTACCAGTTGTATTTTTAAATCAAAATGGTAGTGAGTTTATTTATACTCAAGATAAAAAATTATGGGATGGTTTGATAAAAAATGATTTAATTAGTGGGAAAAAAGAGTGGATCAAATTTTTTGCCCCAAGTTCTACCTCTAGTATAGTGATTAATAAGCATAAATTTTTAACGCTTGGTGGAAATGATGAGCAATTTATAGGCCACGGATATGAGGATTTTGATCTTTTGGCAAGAATTTTATACTCTTGTATTGATTTAGAACAAATACCAGTTAATTTAAACTATGATGCAAGAAATTGGAATTTTAAAAGTTTTGAAGGCTTTAGAGCTTGGTTTGCTTTACTTGGATATGAAGCAAGTTTTCATGGGATATATTTATATCATTTTCATCATGATGAACCAAATCAAAATGGTTACATGGATAATAAACATAAAAATCATCAAAGATTTTATAATCATATATCAAATATCAAAGCGCATTCTATAAAGCATTTATGTGATAAAAGTGTTTACCGAGATAATGTTTTATTTATTCATTCCAAGGAAATATTATATTCCATAAAAGAAATACTACCTTATATAGGCAATATTATATATATAAATGAAGATAATTTAATTTACAAAAGCCAAAAAGAACTCGAAAGTATAATCACGGAAAAACAAATTCATAAAGTTTTGCTTTTAAATGAGTGCATTAAAAATAAAAATCTATTGGATTTTTTTCAAAAGCTAGATTTGGATATTGTTTATTTTGAAAAAGGAATTTTACCTGAGTCATATTTGATAACTAGTAACAAAAATAAAATGTTAGAATTTGATAAAACTTTATATCAAGATGAAATAACACAAGCAAGATTGTATTTAAAAAGTTTATCAAAAGAAGACAATGATAAAATTTTAAATTTTATGGTAGAAAAAAATATAGATAAAAATGATTTAGATTTTTTTGTAAATTTTTTAATTAATGATTTATACTGTTTTGGTAAAAAAGAACAAGAAATTATAAAATTTTATAAGATAAATCTAGAAAATAAAAAAATATTTTTTAAAGATATTCAAAAAAGCAAATATAGTTTAAATTCTTTGATTTATAAGCCTTTTATATACGAAATTTCATCATTTTCATTTATAAAAATGTTTAATAAATATATAGGTTTAAAGCTTGTGCAAACTAAAATTTCTCATACGAAATTTTATCGTTTATTTCAAAAATTTTTTTATAACCCAAAAGCGTTTTTTAATGATTCTAAATTTTTTAAAAAGTTTAAAAATGCAAACTAAAACCATCGGCGTAGTAATCCCCATATATAATGTAGAAAAATACTTAAAAGAATGTTTAGATAGTGTAATCAATCAAACTTATACTAACTTAGAAATCATACTAGTAAATGATGGTAGCACAGATGAAAACTCACTCAATATTGCAAAAGAATATACTCTAAAAGATAAAAGAATCACTCTTTTTGATAAAAAAAATGGTGGACAAAGTACAGCAAGAAATGTAGGTATAGAATATTTTAGTGGAGAATATAAACTCAAAAACAAAGCTCAAACTATAAAAGAAAATTCTTTAATAGAATTTAATATAGAAGGTAATAATCCTTATGAAATATACACTGTATATAAAAGCCATAAAGCTTTTAATAATGAACAAGATCTAACAAGCTTTACTTATCCTATTATAGATTATATTATCTTTTTAGATTCTGATGATTATTGGGAATTAAACTGTATAGAAGAATGTGTACCTAGAATGGATGGGGTGGAAGTGGTTTGGTTTGATTATAGACCTTTGTATGATAAAGTTAAAAGAAAACACATCAGTCAAATGACTTATTTTGATTATAAAAATGAGATTATCATCACACCTAAAGAATGGCTAGAGAAAGCTAGAGAAAGAAAACTTTTTTATTTTTGGTTTGCTTGGCAAGGTATGATTAATTTTAATTTTTTAAAAAATATAAATTTAAAATTTATTGATGGAATTTTTGCAGAAGATTGTCATTTTGGAGTGTTATTATTTACATTAAGTAAAAATATTTATATATTTCCAAAGCAAATATATGTTTATCGTTTAAGAGAGTCAAGCTCTATGAATTTTACTAATAAAAAATGGGTAATACATCCTAATTCACATCTTAAAAAAATAGATGTTTTTGAGAATTCAAATATGACTAGGCTATATTATGAAAGTACAAGTTGGATGCAAATTGCATTAGATTTTATCAAATTTATTGATTCTAATCACTATTTAAGTGAAGATATAAAAACACATTTTTTACCAGTGGTTTGTAACAAGGCTTTAACTTTACAAAGGTTCGATAAAGATCCATTATGTTTAAAAAAATACACTAAAAATTTAAAAATATATATACAAAATCAACCCTTAGGAGCAGTTGATAGAGTGAAAGAATATCTTTCGTATAAACTTACAAAAGAACTTTCTAGAAAAAAAGGTATATTAAGATTAACTTTGCCCTTTAGCGTTATTAGAGTATCTTTACAACATCAAAAAGACACCATAGAATATAAAAAAAGTATTAAAAGAAATGTTTTAAATAAAAGATTACCATTAGAATTTTACAGAGATTACCAGCAGGCTTTGAGCTTAAAAAATCAAAAATTAATTCAATCGTTGCATGGTATTGGACTAAAAATCATGTCGCTTAAAGGTTAAATATGATTTTAAATTCTAAAAAATTAAGAAAGCTTAGAACTAACCCAAAGTTATTCTTTAAAGATGCTATAGAAAAAAAAGTTTTTTGGTTGAGTGGTGTATATAACAAATACCTTCCTAAAAAATACAAAGGTTTTACTCAATATACAATAATCTCATCTGTATATAATGTAGAAAAATATTTAGATGATTATTTTAATTCTATTATTAATCAAAGAATTGATTTTAAAAAAAATATTTTTATGATATTAGTAGATGATGGTTCTACTGATAATTCTGCAAATATTATTAGAAAATATCAAAAAAAATACCCAAAAAACATCGTTTATCTTTATAAGGAAAATGGCGGATTATCTAGTGCTAGAAATTTAGGTTTAAAATATATACAAGAAAATAATTATAAAACTCCTTGGGTTACCTTTACTGATCCGGATGATTTTTTAGATAGAAACTATTTTTATGAAGTAGATAAATTTTTATCGACTCATCAAGATGATGATATTTGTATGATAGGGTGTAATTTAATTTTTTATTATGAAAAACAAAAACAATATAAAGACGAACACCCATTAAATTTCAAATTTAAAAAAAAATATCTTATAAAAGAGGTTTGTAATCTTAATGATTTTATACAACTAGGTGTCCAATCTGCTTTTTTTTCTGTAAAAAAAATTTTAACATCTGGTCTGTATTTTGATGAAAAACTCAGACAATTTAATGAAGATTTAAAATTTACCAATCAATTTTTTATTCGTCATGAAAATGAAAAAGTTGCATATATATCTAGTGCAAAATATTTTTATAGAAAAAGATCAAGTGGCAATTCTATAATCGATCAAGCTTCAAAAAATATTAACTTATATTTACAAGCTTCAAAATTGGGGACGCTAGATTTGCTAATTGATGCGAAGCTTAATTTAAATAGAGTTCCTTTATATGTGCAATATTCTGTATTGTATCATTTTGCATGGCAAGTTAGATCTATCGTAAATAATTCCGAAAAACTTTATTTTATGAATGAACAAGAAAAGCGTGAATATTTAGATTTATTAGATAAGAATTTTTCATATATAGATTCTGCTACTATTTTAAATTGCAGTTATAAAGGATTTTACAATTTCGAAAAGAAAGGAATTTTAAATTGCTTTAAAAATGAGAAATTGGATGTTTCTGAAGTTTATATAGAAGATTATGATCCTTACAAAGAGCAAATTTTAATTACTTATTATACTAGAGATGATAAAAATATAGAAAGTATTAGAATAGATAATGAAGTAATATATGCAGATTATGAAAAGATTGTTAAATACGATTTTTTAGATAGAGTATTTTGTTACCAAAAAAGATTATGGGTTCATGTGTCAAAAGATGCTAAAGATAAACTAGAGGTATTTATTAATAATAAACAAATTATGATTGGTAAATATGGTGAATATTTCTTAGATATTAAAAATATTAGAAAAGAATTTCAGAAAAGATTACCAAAGAGTAATATTTGGCTTTTAATGGATAGAGACTATGAGGCAGATGATAACGCAGAACATTTATATAGATATATTATGCAAAATCATCCTGAGCAAGAAATAGTTTTTGCATTAAGAAAAGAAAGTTCAGACTGGGAAAGATTGGAAAAAGAAGGATTTAATTTAATAGAATTTGGGAGTTTTGAATTTGAAAGGATTATAAAAAAAGCCTCCAAAGTCATTAGTTCTCATTCTGATGAGTATTTGATGAGATATATCACACCTAGGCAGCAGTTTATTTTTTTACAACATGGCGTTACACAAAATGATGTTTCAAAATGGCTAAACAGCAAAAAAATAAATTTATTTTTTGTTGCTACACAGATGGAATTTGATTCTATTATAAAGAATTATACTCGTTATAAGTTCGGACAGAAAGAGGTGATTTTAACTGGATTTGCGAGACATGATGCTTTGTTAAGGAATAAACAATCAGATATTAAACAAATTATTATAATGCCAACATGGAGAGCGAGTGCAATCAATAATGTTTTTAATTCTAATGAAAGGAATATGAAAGAAAAATTTAAACGAAGCGAGTATTTTCAAAAATGGAATTCCTTATTGAATAATAACAACTTAAAAAAACTATGTGAGCAATATTCTTATACCGTAGTCTTTAAACCACATCCTAATATTATGCCATATTTAAAAGATTTTAACCTTCCATTTTATACAAAAATAGCTAATCAGGATGAAAGCTTACAGATGTTATTTTGCAATTCTTCTTTAATGATTACAGATTATTCTAGTGTAGCTTTTGAGATGGCATATTTAAAAAAACCAGTTATTTATTATCAGTTTGATAAAGATGTTTTTTTTATTTCTCACACATTACAAAAAGGTTATTTTGATTATCAGAAAGATGGTTTTGGTCCCGTAGTGCAAGATGAAGATAGCTTATTAATAAAACTTGAAAGTTTATTTCGAAATAATTGCAAGGTTTTTAATAATTATAAATCTAATATGGAATCGACTTTTGCTTTTAAAGATGGTAAATGTTGCCAAAGAATTTATGCGACATTAATTCAGCTTAATATTAAGTATTTAATGTAATAATAGAAATAAATATAAAAGGTTAAATATGATTTTAAATTCTAAAAAATTAAGAAAGCTTAGAACTAACCCAAAGTTATTCTTTAAAGATGCTATAGAAAAAAAAGTTTTTTGGTTGAGTGGTGTATATAACAAATACCTTCCTAAAAAATACAAAGGTTTTACTCAATATACAATAATCTCATCTGTATATAATGTAGAAAAATATTTAGATGATTATTTTAATTCTATTATTAATCAAAGAATTGATTTTAAAAAAAATATTTTTATGATATTAGTAGATGATGGTTCTACTGATAATTCTGCAAATATTATTAGAAAATATCAAAAAAAATACCCAAAAAACATCGTTTATCTTTATAAGGAAAATGGCGGATTATCTAGTGCTAGAAATTTAGGTTTAAAATATATACAAGAAAATAATTATAAAACTCCTTGGGTTACCTTTACTGATCCGGATGATTTTTTAGATAGAAACTATTTTTATGAAGTAGATAAATTTTTATCGACTCATCAAGATGATGATATTTGTATGATAGGGTGTAATTTAATTTTTTATTATGAAAAACAAAAACAATATAAAGACGAACACCCATTAAATTTCAAATTTAAAAAAAAATATCTTATAAAAGAGGTTTGTAATCTTAATGATTTTATACAACTAGGTGTCCAATCTGCTTTTTTTTCTGTAAAAAAAATTTTAACATCTGGTCTGTATTTTGATGAAAAACTCAGACAATTTAATGAAGATTTAAAATTTACCAATCAATTTTTTATTCGTCATGAAAATGAAAAAGTTGCATATATATCTAGTGCAAAATATTTTTATAGAAAAAGATCAAGTGGCAATTCTATAATCGATCAAGCTTCAAAAAATATTAACTTATATTTACAAGCTTCAAAATTGGGGACGCTAGATTTGCTAATTGATGCGAAGCTTAATTTAAATAGAGTTCCTTTATATGTGCAATATTCTGTATTGTATCATTTTGCATGGCAAGTTAGATCTATCGTAAATAATTCCGAAAAACTTTATTTTATGAATGAACAAGAAAAGCGTGAATATTTAGATTTATTAGATAAGAATTTTTCATATATAGATTCTGCTACTATTTTAAATTGCAGTTATAAAGGATTTTACAATTTCGAAAAGAAAGGAATTTTAAATTGCTTTAAAAATGAGAAATTGGATGTTTCTGAAGTTTATATAGAAAGAGTGGATTATAAAAACAAGGAAATTCTTTTAAGGTATTATATAGATACTTTAGATAAGAATGTTAAGGTTGAAATTGATGAAAAGAATATCGTTCCATATTATAAAAAAGACAAAATACATAAATTTCTTAACCGTTTTTTTTTAATAGAGAGGAAAATGTGGATTAAGATTTCGAAAAGTGATATTTGGATGAGATGTTTTTTTGAAAACAATTGTCGGAGTATAGTTTATAATAATAAAAAATATACCACATTTCCAATTACTACAATAGATGGTTTGTTTCAATGTAATTTTGGTTTTAACAATAGATGGGTTTTTATCGATAGACCTACGAATGCAAATGATAACGCAGAGCATTTATACAGATATATTATGCAAAATCATCCTGAACAAAAGATTGTTTTTGCATTAAAAAGAGACTCCGCCGATTGGAGTAGATTGGAAAAAGAAGGGTTTAATTTAATAGATTTTGACACGGATTTTCATGATATATTTTTAAAATCAGGAGTGTTGATTGCATCGCATAATTATAAATATTATGGTCTAAAGTTTGATTTTTTCAAAAATAGGAAATTTATTTTTCTTCAACATGGTGTTACACAAAATGGGTTATATGGTCCATTTAATGAAATGAAAGCTGATATAATCATAACCGCAACAAATCAAGAATATCATGCTATAGCACATGATCCTAAGTTGCTTTTTAATTATACAGAAAAAGATACTTTTTTAACAGGATTTGCAAGACATGATTATTTATATAATAATGCAAGTAAAGAAAATCCTAAATCTATTCTGATTTTTTTTACTTGGAGGAGTTATTTAAATAATAATGTCTTTAGATATATTCCAGAAAATACACTTGGAGAAGAATTTTTACAAACAAATTATTTTTTAAAAATACAGTCATTATTATTGAATAGCGAAATTAAAAAAATCACTTCTAAATTAAATTATAGAATTAAGATTTATTTTCATCATGAAGTTCGGCCTTATCTACATTATTTTGAAATACCAAATTATATAGAGATTGTTCAAAATGAAAATATTCAAGATTTATTTTGCAATTCTTCTTTAATGATTACAGATTATTCTAGTGTAGCTTTTGAGATGGCATATTTAAAAAAACCAGTTATTTATTATCAGTTTGATAAAAAAGATTTTTTTTGCAACCATTATAAACACGGTTATTTTAATTATAAAGACAATGGTTTTGGTCCAATTGTTGAAGAAGAAGAAAAACTGTTAGTTTTTTTAAAAGTATTTTTAAAAAATGGTTGTAAATTATCACATAAATACTTAAATAGAATTTCTAATACTTTTCCTTATTTTGATAACTATAATTGTCATAGGATATATAATGTTATTTTAAGTAGTGAGAAAGTTTGAGGGTAATATATGAATAAAATAGCAAAATTGATTCAGGAATATTGGAATTTTGAGTTAATTGCAAATGCTAGTTTGCTAGACGAGGAAGATTGTACTGATTTGTTGTATCAGACAGGTAGTGTTGAGCAACTAATTAATAGAACAGACTATACATTGCAAGATAAATTGGTTTTAACAGAGCTTGTAAATACTAAAATAGAAAGAATACATATAAATAATTATAAAGATAAATATCAAATTATTGCTGCTATAATTTACTTAAAAAGAAAAATCCTAAATGATACACTTGAGATTGAAGAGTCCTTGGATATATTTAAGCAGTTTTTTTGGAATTCTGCTTATAGAATTTCTAAAATTTATGTTGTAAAATTATTGATAGATTATTATGATAGAGCGGACTTTGAAAAAAAGAAACAATTTTTTGTTCCAATGAAGCATGGTATTTCAATTCATTATCTTTTATTTTTTTTGCATTCCGTAACAGATACTATTGGAGGAAAAAGATATTGGGATATTTACAGTGGAAATATGAGATATTTTTTAAATTTTAGAAATTTACAATATAATTATAAAATAGCAATATGCTTTTATGGTGTTTTAAGAGGAAATTGGAAAGAAAACTTATGCAGATTATTGTCCCAAGTTCAAAATTTGAATGCAGATTGTTTTTTGTCTACTTGGGATGAATATCAAGAGTGGCCTGGCTTTATGGGTGGGTTAAATTGGGGAGACAGGTGCTTTACTGAAGAGATAAATTCTAAAATACCTAAAAATATAAAAAGCAAAGATGACTTTAAAAAATATTTACCGAATACTGCTAGATTATTTGAAAGTGAATTTTTTTCTAAAGTTAAAAGTAGTGATATTGAAAATATTCAGAAAGAATTTATTTCTTTTAAAAAGTATTGCATGCAACCTCAACCTGATTTTCGCACCACAAGTAGGGGCAGAATTATGTATTATGGAATGTATAATGCTTGTAAACTTATAGAAGAATATGAAAACAAAGAAAATAAAAGATATGATTTTATTATACTGCTGAGAACAGATATTGAATTGAGGGATATTATAGACCCTGATAATGTTTACAACTTACAGGGTGATGAAATTGCAGATTATTATACTTTGTGGGGTGGTAGCGGTAGTGGAAATTTTGCAGGAAGACGTAATACTATAATGAGATATGCCTCATTATACAAGCAATTTGATATTTTAGAAAAAAATGAGTATATTAAAAATATGTATGATAATCACGAGGTCAGCTATAAATTTTTAGCATTAAATAAAATTAGATTAGTAAAACAGATTATTCCATTTAACTTTCAGAATGATTTGATTAAAATAGGTTATAAAATTCCTGATTTTAGAAATGCTTTATTGTGTGATTTTAAGCAGTGTTTTTTAAAGGATAAAGATATATTATCCGAGTGGAATAATTTCTTTTTGAATATTATAAATGAATATCCAACTGTATCTTGTTCTTCTAGAAGATTTAATAGATTTGAACAATTTTGTCGTACTCAAGAAATGCTTTGTTATAAATTAGGAATTACATTTTTAGAAGGTAAAGGAAAATTGATAAATTTTTTTTATATGCCGTTTAAATTATGGAGCATATGGAAAAAAAATAAAATATATCACAATAAAAATATTGATGAATTGGATAGTTATACTATTGATTTGGCTTGTAAAATAGGAAAAAAAATAATTAGAGCTCATAAAAATTGGTATAAAGGTGGTTATATTCGATTATCCATTGAATTATTTCTAATACTTATTAAAAATAGATGATGTATTTGAGTGTAGTATGATTGTTATTTCTCACCGTGGGTTTTGGTTTAAAGAGATTGAAAAAAATACCTTAAAAGCGTTTGAACGAAGTTTTTGTAATGATTTTGGTATTGAGACTGATTTACGAGATATGTTAGAGCAAATTGTTATATCACATGATATGTCAAATAGTAGTTGTTTGACTCTAGATGATTTTTTTGCTTTATATAAAAGATTCTCTAATAATTTTCCATTGGCATTAAATATAAAAGCCGATGGACTTCAAAGTATTTTAAAAGAGTTTTTAGAGAAATATAATGTTAACAACTATTTTGTGTTTGATATGTCAGTTCCAGATGCTTTGCTTTATATAAAAGCAGGCTTTAATGTTTTTACAAGACAAAGTGAATATGAAAAACAACCTAGTTTTTATAATGAAGCGTGCGGAGTATGGATGGATGAATTTTATGAACATTGGATTGATGAGAAGATTATTCAGGGGCATTTAGAAAATAATAAAAAAATATGTATTGTTTCTCCTGAATTACATAAAAGGGGTTTTAAAAAAGAGTGGCAAGAATATAAAGAAATATTTAAAAAATTAGATAACGATGATAATTTGATGCTTTGTACAGATTATCCTATTCAAGCAAGGGAGTTTTTTAATGTGTAAGATTAAAGCAATACTTTTTGATATGGATGGGGTTTTAATTGAGGCTAAAGATTGGCATTATGATGCGTTAAATAAAGCACTAAGGCTTTTCGGAATGGAAATTTCTCGTATAGAACATCTTACAACCTTTGATGGTTTGCCAACAAAAGATAAACTAAAAATGCTTTCTTTGGAAAGAGGTTTACCTATGGGCTTACATGGATTTATTAATGAGCTAAAGCAACAATACACCATGGATTTAGTTTACAGTCTATGTAAACCAAGATTTCACCATGAATATGCTCTTTCTAAACTTAAAGAGAATGGTTATAAGATGGCTGTATGTTCTAATTCTATTAGAAATACTATAGAAATAATGATGCAAAAAGCTTCTCTTGATGTATATTTGGATTTTTATATTTCTAATGAAGATGTTGAAAAAGGGAAACCTGATCCTGAGATGTATAATAAGGCTATAGAAAAAATGAATTTACACCCAAAAGAATGTATGATTATAGAGGATAATGAAAACGGCATAAAAGCAGCTAGGGCTAGTGGAGCTAATGTAATGATAGTAGAAGAAATCACTGAAGTTAATTATGAAAATATATTAAGGCATATTAATAACTTCCAAAAGGAGAATAGATGATTGATATAGTCGTTCCTTTGGCGGGTAAAAGCTATTTTTTTAGCGAAGATAAAGATGGCTTTCCAAAGCCATTTGTTGAAATTTGTGGCAAAACTATGTTAGAACATTTCATAAGAAACTATGATAGTGTGAAAGAAAAACGTTTTGTTTTTATTTTAAAACAAGATGATGTTAGAAGGTATCATTTGGATGATGCTGTTAATGTTTTAACTGATGGTAAATGTAAAATAATAGTTCTAAAAAATGAGACAGAAGGAATGCTTTGCTCGGTTATGATGGCTGTAGATGACATACAAAAGGAAAATCCTGTCTTGGTGGTTAATATGGATCAAATTTTTGAGTATGATTTAAGAGAGATTCTTTTTAAATTTGAGCAATACGATGCTGGCGTGTTGAGTTTTGAGAATATTCATCCAAGATGGGCTTATGTAAAATGTAACGAAAATAATAATTTTGTTTTAGAGTCTTTTGAAAAAAAACCTATAAGTAAAAATGCTATTGCTGGATTTTATTATTTTAAGAATTTAGATTTGTTATTTAATGCTGCTAAAAATGTTATAAAAAAAGATGTGAATTATATGGGAAAATATTACATAGCCTCAACTTTAAATGAGTTAATTTTAAAAAATAAAAAAGTAATTAATATAACTATTGATTCGAATCGTTATTTTACTTTTTATAGTCATGCTAAAATTAGTGAATATGAAAGGATAAGAAATGCTAAAAGAGTTAACTAGACAATATATAAAAGTTTTTGGCGAGAAAGATTTAAATGGTGTATCTTTACTTCTTGACGATGATTTTGTACTTGAGGATCCTATTGTTAAAAGAGTGGAAGGAAAAAGTAAATCTTTGAAAATTGTAAAGAATATATTTAATAGTTGTGATAAATTGAGTTTTAGCGCTAAGAATATTTATATGGAAGGTGATGTTACGATTATTGAGTTTGAGCTAATGCTGGATAAACAAAGATTGGAAGGTGTAGATATTATTAAGTGGGAAAATGAAAAGATGAAAGAATTGAAAGCTTATTTAGATATTCCTAAGGATTGAAAATGGAAATATTTAACTTACAAGATATGATTCGCGGTTGGTTTCTTGGAGACTTTAACCCAAGTGTTTTAAAAACTAAATCGGTTGAAGTTGGTGTGAAACATTATAAAAAAGATGATTATGAAGATAAACATTATCACAAAATAGCTACCGAAATTACTGTAATTATTGAGGGTAAGGTGCAAATGGGTAGTAAAATATATGCAAAAAATGATATTATAGCTATATATCCAAAAGAATCTACAGATTTTAAAGCTTTGGAAGATACTATTACAGTAGTGGTAAAAATTCCAGGAGCTAATGAAGATAAATATATGGGAGAAATAAATGATTAATGTTGTCATACCTATGGCTGGCCTTGGTAGTCGTTTTGCTAAAGCCGGATTTTTAAAACCAAAACCATTTATAGATGTTTTAGGTAAACCAATGATTATTAGAGTGCTTGAGAATTTATATATTCCAAATGCTAATTATATTCTAATAGCTAGAAAGGAACACCTCGAAAACGAACAGGCGCTAGTTGAATATATAAGATCAAAATTTAATGTGCATTTTATAGGTATTGATAAATTAACAGAAGGCACCGCTTGTACGGTTCTTTATGCTAAAAGTAAGATTGATAATGAAATACCATTGCTTATAGCAAATTCTGATCAAATAATTGATATGGATATTAATGAATATATTAAAGATTGTACCAAGCGCAGATTAGATGGATCGATTTTAACTTTTATAGATAATGAGAAAAATCCAAAATGGTCTTTTGTTAAAATAGATTCACATAATACTGTAGAATACGTAAAAGAAAAAGAAGCTATTTCTGATATCGCTACAGTTGGAATTTATTATTTTAATAGAGGAAATATATTTGTAAATTCTGCGATAAATATGATTATAGAAAATGACCGTGTAAATGGTGAATTTTACACTTGTCCTGTATATAATTATGCGATAAAAGATAAAGCAAAAATAGGTGTATATAACATTGATTATAAACAAATGCATGGTATTGGAACTCCTGAAGATTTACAGAAATATATAGAAAGGAAAACAAAATGAAGCAAATCAAGAGGAGTAAATGTCCAATAACCAATAGCGAAAACATAGAAATTTTAAGTAATAGAAGGTTTCCTTTATTTTGTGGTTGTACTACAGAAAATATCGAAAGCGATTTGATTTATGAAGAAGAATTTGCAATTTGCAAGGATAGTGGAGTTTTGTTTTTAAATAAATTAATACCTTTGGATATTTTATATAAAAATGGTCATTACGCAGGAAGCGTAGGTAAAATTTGGGAAGAGCATCATGAGACTTTTGCGAATTTTATTTCTCAAGTAAAACCTAAAAATGTTTTGGAAATTGGTGGCGGACATGGCAAACTAGCGCAAAATTTTTTAAAATTACAAAAAGTTAATTGGACGATAGTTGAGCCTGATACTAAAAATAAATTTAATAATGTAAACTATATTGATGGTTTTTTTGATAAAAGTATTTGTAAAGATAAGCAATACGATGTTATAGTGCATTCACATACTTTTGAGCATATTTATGATCCTAATGAATTTTTAAATGATATTTCAGATTCATTAAATGGGGGGGGGTGTATGATATTTTCCCTTCCTAATATGCAAAAGTGGTTAGAATGTAAATTTGGTAATTGTATAAATTTTGAACATACCATATTTTTAAATGAAAATTTAATAGAATATCTGTTATATAAAAATAAATTTCAAATAATTGTTAAAAAATATTTTAAAGATCATAGTATATTTTATCTTACTAAAAAAAGCGAAAGTCAAAAAAATATTGAATTGAAAAATGATTATGAAGAAAACAAAAAATTATTTCTAGATATGAAAGAATATTATAAAAATGAAGTTAAAAAATTAAATCAGCTTATAAAAGAAACTGCTAAAGAAGTATATTTATTTGGTGCTCATTTATTTAGTCAAAATTTAATTTATGATGGTTTGGATGTATCAAAAATTAAATATATATTAGATAACGATAGTAATAAACAAGATAAAAGATTATATGGAACTAACCTATATGTAAAATCACCTAAAATTTTAAAGAACAGCGATAATGCATTGGTTATATTGAATGCTGGCGTTTATAATGAGGAGATAAAAAAAGATATTTTAGAAAATATTAATATCGCTATAGAAGTTATTTGTTTCTAGTTGTATAAATTAATAACTCACAAATCAAAAGGAAATATGTGTATATTGGAACTGTTAAACTTGGTCAAGCTCTTATGTAAGCTAACAAAACTTGGTATGGGGGGGGGTATATCAAACTGCTATTTGAAATTAGGAAGTTGAAAAGAAAATTTAAAGAAAAGGTTAATCATGTTTAGTCAGATTAACTTAAAAGATATAACCTCCATAGCCATAAAAGCAGGTAAAAGTGTCTTAGAAATTTATAATAAAGATTTTAAAATTTCTTATAAAGATGATAATTCTCCTTTAAGTGAAGCAGATATCATCTCAAATAAGATTATTTGCAAAGAGCTTGTTAGATTTAACATCCCTATACTTTCAGAAGAAAATAAAACTATACCTTATAAACAAAGAAAAAATTGGGAATATTTTTGGTGTATAGATCCAATTGATGGTACTAAAGAGTTTATTAATAAAAATGGAGAATTTACTATAAATATAGCTTTGATTTATAAAGATACTCCGGTTTTGGGTGTAGTTTATGCTCCAGCATTGGATCTGCTATATAGTGCTAAAAAAGGCGAAGGTGCTTTTAGAAATGGTGTAAAGCTACCTTTACAAAGAAATGATGATTTTTATAAAATTGTAGCTAGTAAATCACACTTAAATGAGCAAACAAAAGATTTTGTAGATAGTATTCAAACAACCAAACAAAAAGAATTTATCTCCATGGGAAGTTCTTTAAAGCTATGCTTGGTAGCTAGTAATGAAGCAGATATTTACCCAAGGTTAGCTCCTACTATGGAGTGGGATGTAGCTGCTGCTGATGCTATAGTTAGAGAGGTTGGGAAAATGACTTATGATTTTTACGCCAAAAAACCTTTAGTGTATAATAAAGAAAATTTATTAAATCCATATTTTATAGTAGAGTAAAAATGACCCATTTAGAATATTTAGAATCACAATCCATCCATATCATCCGCGAGGTAATAGCTGAGTTTGAAAAACCAGCTATGCTTTATAGTATAGGTAAAGATAGCTCGGTTATGCTTCATCTTTTACAAAAAGCATTTTACCCAAGCTTACCTCCACTTCCTTTAGTGCATGTAGATACTACATGGAAATTTAAAGAGATGATAGAATTTAGAGACAAACGTGCCAAAGAGCTTGGTATGGAGCTTATTATCTATCAAAACCCTAAAATCAAAGAATTAAATCTTTCTCCATTTATACATGGTTCATCCATGCATACAGATATTGCTAAAACACAAGGTTTAAAACAAATGCTTGATTTATATCAGTTTGATGCAGTATTTGGTGGTGCAAGAAGAGATGAAGAGAAATCGCGCGCAAAAGAAAGAATTTATTCTTTTCGTGATGAAAATCATTCATGGGATCCAAAAAATCAACGCCCGGAATTATGGGATATTTACAACGGTCGTCATAAAAAAGGTGAATCCATAAGAGTTTTTCCATTGAGTAATTGGACTGAGCTTGATATATGGCAGTATATTTACAAAGAAAATATTCCTTTGCCAAGTCTTTATTTTGCTAAAAAGCGACTGGTAGTAGAATACATGGGGGCTAAAATTTTGGTTGATGATGAGCGTATGCCAAAAGAACTTGCTAAAAATGCTAAAGAAGAATTAGTTCGTTTTAGAACCCTAGGTTGCTATCCGCTAACAGGAGCTATAAATTCAAGCGCTAGCAATGTCTTAGAAATCATCGAAGAGCTTTTGCTTTCTAAAACAAGTGAAAGACAAGGTAGACTTATAGACACTGATGAAGAAGCAAGTATGGAAAAAAAGAAAAAAGAGGGGTATTTTTAATGAAAACAAATGTAGAAAAATACCTAAAAGAACATGAAAATAAAGAGCTTTGTAGATTTATCACTTGTGGTAGTGTAGATGATGGTAAATCTACCCTTATAGGTAGAATGCTTTATGATGCAAAAATGCTTTTTGAAGATCAAATTTTATCTTTAGAAAAAGATAGCAAAAAGCTTGGTAATGCAGGAGAAAAGCTTGATTTTGCACTTTTAGTAGATGGTCTTGCAAGCGAGAGAGAGCAAGGTATAACCATAGATGTAGCATATAGATTTTTCACAAGTGAAAAAAGAAAATTCATCATAGCAGATACTCCAGGCCATGAGCAATACACTAGAAACATGGCAACAGGTGCTAGTACAGCTGATATTGCTATCATACTTGTAGATGCAAGAAAAGGGGTTTTAGCTCAAACCAAAAGACATTCTTATATAGCGAGTTTGCTTGGTATAAAACAATTTATTATTGCTGTAAATAAAATGGATTTGATTGATTATAATCAAGAAATTTTTAATACAATCTGTAAAAATTATCAAGAAATTTTACCATGCTTAAAAAATCATGAGCATATTAAAACCCACTTTGTTCCTATATGTGCATTAGATGGAGACAACATAGCTTCTAAAAGTATTAATATGCCTTGGTATAGTGGAAAAACCTTATCTGAGCTTTTAGATACTTTGCCTATTGCTACTAGTTTAAGTGATGAGTTTATCATGAGTGTGCAATATGTCAATCGCCCTCATTTAAATTTTAGAGGTTTTTGTGGAAATATTGCTAGTGGTAGTATAAATATCAAAGATGAAGTTGTGATTTTATCTTCTTTAAAAACAAGTAAAGTAAAACAAATTATCACACCTAGTATTAAAAACTTGAATGTACCCGATAAAAATGAAAAAATTCAAAGTGCTAAAAATGTTAGCTTTCCAAGTGCTATAACTTTAACTTTAGAAGATGAGATAGACATTTCAAGAGGCGATGTAATAGCTTCTAAAAATCATAGTATAGAAATTTCAAATTCTTTTAAAGCTATGGTGATATGGATGAGTGAGGTTAAATTTAATTTAAATGAAAACTATCTTATCAAAATAGCAAATTTAACTACTAATGCAGTATTTGAAAAAATTGATTTTAAAAAAGACATTAATACTTTCAAAGAATTTCAAAGCGATGAATTAAAACTCAATGATATTGCTAAATGCACCTTAAAGCTTAATAAAAAAACAGCCCTTAAAGCTTATAAGGACAATAGGACTTTAGGAAGCTTTATCATCATAGATAAATACTCTAATGAAACCTTAGCAGCGGGTATGGTAGAAGAAATTTTAGCAAGCGAAGAAAAGAGTAGAATTTATACTCAAGCAGAAATAGAACTTAATGCTTATATTAGAAAAAACTATCCTGAGTGGGGATGTAAAAAAATATGAAAATTATTGTTGCATTAAGTATTTTAATTTTGCTTCTTTTGCTAATTAGTAATAAAATCAAACCTTTTATTTTATTTGGTAGTGTAGCTGTGCTTTATTATCTTTTGGGGTATTTAAATTTAAGTACTTGGCTTAGCTCTTACACGAGTGAATCTTTGATAGTGCTTGTTTTGCTTTTGTTAGTTTCACTAGCTATAGAAAAAAGCGTTGTGATAAGTTGGTGTTCTAAATTTATCATAGGTAAAAATTATCATCTATCACTTTTAAAGCTTGGAGTTGTTACAGCTAGTATTTCAGCTTTTTTAAATAATACTGCAGTAGTGGCAAGTTTTATGAGTATTATAAAAAATAACAAATTTCAAGCTCCTTCTAAACTACTCATCCCTCTTTCATATTTTTCCATAGTTGGTGGAACTATGACTTTGATAGGCACTTCAACTAATTTGATAGTCAATTCTTTTGTAGTGCAAAATGGTTTGGAAAGTTTAAAGATTTTTGATTTTTTTGCGGTAGGTTTTTGTATAAGTGTTGGAGTGCTTATAGTGCTTTTGATTTTTAGCTTTTTATTGCCTGAGTATAAAGAAAGAGAAAATGTCATTAATGAGTATTTAATTAATGCTAAGGTTTTAAACAATAGCTCATTAGTGGGAAAAACTATACAAGAAAATGGCTTAAGAAATTTAGAGTTTTTGTTTTTACTTGAAATTCAAAGAAAAGATGAGCTTATCGCCCCTGTTAGTCACAATGAGCTTATTAAAGAAGGAGATGAGTTAATTTTTAGTGGAGATATTACACATTTAGAGGCTTTGAAAAAATTTGATGGCTTGCAAATTGGCTCACAAGATTTAAAACTAGAAACATTAAATTTAATAGATGTTGTTATAAATTCTGAGTCAAATTTGATAGGAAAAAGCGTTAAAGAAGCAAATTTTAGAGCTAAATTTGATGCAGGGATTGTAGCCTTAAAAAGAGGCTCAAAAAATATTTCAAAAATTGGCCAAAGTTTATTACAAGCTGGAGATAGGCTTATTTTAAGTGTAGGTAAGGACTTTCACTCAAGAGATAATATCAATAAAAACTTTTACATTATCTCAAATATTATGCAAAATCAAAAGTTAAGTAATATCCAAAGTTTTATAGTGATTTTTGCGTTTTTAGTCATCATTGCTTTATCTGCTTTGGAGTTAGTGTCTTTGCTTAAAGCGTTGCTAGTGTT
The DNA here is from genome assembly GCF_025772865.1 of Campylobacter sp. CNRCH_2014_2452. Classification (NCBI taxonomy): domain Bacteria; kingdom Pseudomonadati; phylum Campylobacterota; class Epsilonproteobacteria; order Campylobacterales; family Campylobacteraceae; genus Campylobacter; species Campylobacter sp. CNRCH_2014_2452. The sequence continues at coordinate 121,315 of NZ_JAKMSX010000002.1, read as the reverse complement.
TCTAGCTTGCTTGTTTATATTCAAAATCATAAGTTTTGATGAAGTAAAAAGACGCTTTCCTTTGGAAATTTTTATCATAGTAGGATCTTCTTTAGCCATTACTAAAGTTTTAGTTGATAGTGGTTTAGCTAAAGATTTGGCTGAATTTGTTATAGGAACTTTTGGAGTGTATGGATTATATGGTAGTTTTGTGGGAATTTATCTTCTAACTTTGCTTTTAACTGAAATCATTACTAATAACGCTGCCGCAGCTTTGGCTTTTCCTATCGCTTATAGTACTGCTTTAGCGCTTGAAGTTAATCCAACTCCGTTTATATTAGCGGTTGCTTACGGGGCAAGTTGTGCTTTTTTAATGCCACATGGTTATCAAACTCACTTGATGGTAGGTTCAATTTGTGGGTATAAAACTACTGATTTTATAAAAATAGGATGGATAGTTTCTTTGACTTATTCAGCTATTGTTTTAACTATAATTCCGGTATTTTTTAGTTTTTAAGGAAAAAAATGAGCAAAAATTTAACTTGGCATACAAGTAGCATTACAAAAACTCAAAGAGCTAAACTTAAAAATCAAAAACCATATGTTTTATGGTTTAGTGGGCTTAGTGGTAGTGGCAAATCTACTTTGGCTAATGCGGTTGAAAAAAAACTTTTTGAGCAAGGTTTTCATACTTATCTTTTAGATGGAGATAATGTGCGTCATGGACTTAATAAAGATTTGGGCTTTGATGAGGCTTCAAGAGTAGAAAACATAAGACGCATAGGAGAAGTATGTAAGCTTTTTATAGATGCTGGTATGATAGTACTTTGCGCTTTTATATCGCCTTTTGAAAAAGATAGAAAGCTTATAAAAGATCTTTTAGATAATGAATATATAGAAATATTTGTTGATACACCTTTGGAAATTTGTGAAAAAAGAGATCCAAAAGGACTTTATAAAAAAGCAAGAAACGGAGAGATTAAAAATTTCACAGGTATAGACAGTCCTTATGAAAAACCTAAAAACCCACATATACACATAACAAAAGAAGATCTTAATGAGAATGTGGATATGATTTTGAGATTTTTAAATGGGAAGTATAAATGACTGCTTATGTACATATAGGGACTATGAAAACAGGGACTTCAAGTATACAAAATTTCTTATATTTAAATCGTAGTTTATTGCAAAAACAGAATTATTATTATCCCATTAGTATAAAAAACATTGGTAGATTGAATGATCATAATCCTTTTGCGCACAAATTTAATACTTTATTAAATAAGACAGATGATTTGAAAATATTTTCTAGGGAATTTAAGAATTTAAATAATGAAATTAAGATGTGTAATTGTGATAAAATTATTATTTCTATGGAAAATGTACAATGGTTATTGAATTCTCAACAAAAAATAAAATATTTTTATAATTTTCTAATATATATTTTCGATAATATAAAAATTATTGTATATTTAAGAGATGTTGCTGAGTTGTTTATATCTATGTGTTCGCAGGCTATCAAGGATAATAGTCATTTGGACTATCATTTTTTATATCCTTACCAAAACGAAAAATCAAAAATTTTAAGCGATTATAAGCAAACACTACAGTGGTGGGGAGAAATTTTTGGTAAAGAAAATTTAATTGTAAGACTGTTTAATAAAAATGAATTTTATCGAGGAGATTTATTAAAAGACTTTATATATAGTGTAGATTTGAAATGGGATGAGAAATTTCAAATTCCAATAAAAGAGAATGAAACTTTGGATTTAATAGGATTTGAGCTTTTAAGTAGGGTTAATAGATTAAACCCTTTTATGTTTAAAAGTAGATATTTTGATATAGTTGAGTATTTTGATAGAAATTGTACAAATGTAAAACAATATCCTCATCTTAAATTTCAGCCTTCAAAAGAGGTGGTGCAATCTTATATAGATTATTTCGAAGAGTCAAACGAATGGGTAAGAAAAGAATTCTTTCCTCATAAAGAAAGATTATTTCCTAAAAAAGATTTAATCAATTATAAAGAAAATTATGAACTCAAAGAAATGAAACCAGAGTATTGGGATAAAATAGCTGAATTTATAGCTGATATTGTTAAAACAAAAAATCAAAATATCGCAGATAAAATTAATATTATTCAGAATAAAGATAAAATTATTACCGATCAAACTGCTCAAATAAAATCCTTACAAGTAAATATAAAAGAAAAAGATAATATTATAAAATCTAATATAGTTCATATTAATCAATTACAAAGCAACATGCAAGAAAATTTAACTCAGCTCAATCAATCCCAATCTAAATTATCTTTTCAAACTAAATATGGTACAGTCAAATCTCGCATCCAAAATCAACTCTCTTATAAGCTAGGTCAAGCTATGATAGTAAATTCAAAATCTATATTAGGTTGCTTAATAATGCCTATGGTATTATTAAGTGTAATAATTTCACACAAACAAGAACAAAAAATCTATCAAGAAAAAATAAAAAAAGATCCTTCTTTAAAATTACCTCCATTAGAAAACTATCCTGATTATCAAGAAGTCTTAAAACTTAAAAATCATCTTTCTTATAAACTTGGACAAGCTCTCATACAAGCTAATAAAACTTGGTATAAGGGAGGGTATGTTAAGATGTGGTTTGAAGTAAGGAAGTTGAAAAGAAAATTCAGAAATAAAATTTGATATAATCTTTCTTTTAATTAAAGAGAAATTATGAAATTTTATACCACGTCTAAAAGATTAAAGGAAAATGTTAAAAATTTTTATAAAATAACTTTATATTGTATTTATAAAAATATCACAAAAGAAGATGTTTTTGTAGGTTGGGGTAGAAAAAAATCAGGTTTAAAAGCTGTAGAACTAGCTAAAAAATATAATATAAAATTTTTACTTTTGGAAGATGGTTTTTTGCGCTCATTAAATTTAGGTGTAGAAAATAGTCCAAGTTTTTCTATTGTCAAAGATGATGTGGGAATTTATTACGATGCAACTGCACCATCTAAACTTGAAAATATTTTAAATACTTACGAATTTAGTTCTGAAGAGCTAGAGCAAGCAAAAAAAGCCATAGAACTCATAAAAAAAGAAAAACTTAGCAAGTATAATAATAATCTTTGTTTACCAAAAGAGCTTTTTAACGCTAATGAAGAACGCGTATTAATCATCACTCAAGTAGCAAACGATACTTCTCTTAAATTTGGCCTAGCTGATAATTTTTCAACTCAAGATATTATAAATGAAGCTATCAAAGAAAACCCAAATGCTAAAATATACATTAAAATTCATCCTGATGTATTAAGTGGTAAAAAGCAAAGTGATTTTAACGCACAAGATTTACCAAGCAAATGTGTAGTTATAAAAGAAAACTATAATCCTATAGAATTGTTAAGTCATTTTAAAAAAGTTTACACTAAGACTTCTGGCATGGGTTTTGAAGCTTTGATGTTAAAACGAGAATGTGTGTGTTATGGCATGCCTTTTTATGCAGGTTGGGGTTTAACTCAAGATAAGCAAGCGTGTAAAAGAAGGTTAAAAAAAAGAAGTTTAGAAGAGGTTTTTTGTGCTGCTTATATTTTATATAGTGAGTATTTTAATCCTTACTTAAATCAAAAAAGTGATATTTTTGATACTATTTATACTTTAGCAAAGTATAAAAAGATAGAACAAGCTAATTCAAATACTTTGTATTTTTTAGGTTTTACTTTGTGGAAGCGTTGGTTTATGAGACCATTTTTTAAAGCCAAGAATAATAAAATCATTTTTTTAAACTCACTAGCTGCACTTTATAAAGCGAATTTAAATCCTGAAGATAAAATTTTTATTTGGGGTAAAAAGTATGATAAAACTTTATTGGCTAAAGATTTTAATAATGAGATTTTCTTAGTGGAAGATGGTTTTTTACGCTCTGTTTTTTTAGGTTCAGATCTTACACGCCCTTTTTCTTTGATAATAGATTCTAAAGGTTTGTATGTTGATCCAAGTAAGTCAAGCGATTTAGAAGATATTTTACAAAATCATATTTTTGATGAGAGTTTAAAACAAAGAGCTAAAAAACTCATCGCTATCATCACGCAAAATAAATTTTCAAAGTATAATGGCTTAAAGCATGAAAAAATAAATTTTAATACCAACAAAAAAATCATCTTAATCCCAGCTCAAGTAGAAGACGATGCTTCTATGATCTTAGGTGGTGCAGGTTTTGATACCTTAAAACTTCTACAAAGCGTAAGAAAGGCTAATGAAAATGCCTTCATAGTTTTTAAACCTCACCCTGATGTATTAAGTGGTAACCGCAAAGGTTTAAAAGATAAAAGTATTATTTTAAAATATTGCGATGAGATTATAGAAAATGTCAGTATAGATAGTGCTATCAATGCGAGTGATGAAGTCCACACTATAACCTCTACAAGCGGTTTTGATGCTCTTTTGCGTGGCAAAAAAGTAGTGGTGTATGGTAAGCCTTTTTATGCAGGTTGGGGTTTGACAAGCGATTTACATAAAATTCCAAGACGCACAAGAGTGCTTAGCTTAGAAGAGCTTGTTGTTGGGGTTTTGATCCTTTATCCAAGATACATCCATCCAAAAAGTAAAAATTTATGTGAAGTTGAGCTTGCATTAGATATAATGTTAAAAATGCAAAAAGATTATTTTTCTAAATTTTATTTGCGTTGGTTTATGGATATAAGAATTTATATATTAAGAAAAATAAGAAGATTAGTAGAATTTGTTTTGATTAGATGAATTTAAGTAAAAAGTTAAAAAAATTTTCTGGTAAAAATGTTTTATTGCTCCAAGGACCTGTGGGAGGATTTTTTCGTAAAATTGCTACAAAAATTCCAAAAGCTAAGGTTTATAAAGTAAATTTTAATGGTGGAGATTTTTTCTTTTATCCTTTTAAAAGCATTAACTATACTAAAAGCTTAGCCGAGCTTGAAGACTTTTATAAAAAGCTTTTTGAAGAAAAACAAATTCAAGTTATCATTATGTATAATGATTGTAGAAAAGTGCATGAGATAGCCATTAATGTTGCTAAGCAAATGGGTATTGAAGTATGGATTTTTGAAGAAGGTTATATAAGACCAAACTTCATTACTTTTGAAAAAGATGGAGTGAATGCAAACTCCACTTTACCAAGAGAAAAAGAATTTTATCTAAGTCAGAAAAAATTTGATAAAGATTTTAAATTTAAAACTTTCTCAAGCACTTTTAGAAATATGGCCTTTGCTTCATTTTTATACTGGCTTTTTGCTTTTTTATTTTCTTGGTATTTTAATAATTCTTTACATCATAGAAGTTTAAAACTATTTGACTTTTTACCTTGGCTTTGCTCAATATATAGAAAAAACAAATACAAAATCACAGAAAAAAGTTTAAACGAAAAAATTCTTTCTCTAAAACAAAAGTATTTTTTAGCTATTTTACAAGTGCATAATGATACTCAACTCTCCCATCATTATAAAAAAACTACAGAAAAATTTATAGAAGAGGTGATTATCTCTTTTGCTAATCATGCCAAAGCAAAGTCATACCTAGTTTTTAAACACCATCCTATGGATCGTGGCTATAGGGACTATACTAAGCTTATAGAAGATTTGAGTTTAAAATACAATGTCGAGGGTAGAATTTTATATATACATGACTTACACTTACCTACACTCTTAATCAATGCAAGAGGCACTATAGTGATAAATAGCACAGTAGGGCTTTCTGCTTTATATCATAATAGCCCTTTAAAAGTTATGGGAAAAGCCTTTTATGATATAGAAGGTTTGACTTATCAAAAAAGCTTGCATGCTTTTTGGAAAGAGTGTAGGGCATATAAACCCGATGCTGTTTTGCATGCTAAATTTAGAAATTATGTGATATATAAAACCCAAGTCAATGGGAATTTTTTCAAAAATACTAGTTTAGATTAAATTTTCTTTTTATAGTTTTTTGCAATTTTTTTCAGTTTAAAAGGTAAGCTTAAATAGCCTATTTTAAAAGGGGTTCTTGAAGCTTGCAAAAGTGCATTACCTAAAAGATAAGGCAAGTGTGTTTTGGCTATTTGAGCGTGTTTGTAGTCTGCATAGGCTTTTAGTGGTGGTAGATTTTTTTGATCTTTTTGATTTTTAAAATGATCTTTTTTGACTTTTCTTAGTTCAAAGGGTATTTTAAAATACCCTAGATAACTTTTGCTATTTTTCATGATAGCTTCTCCAAGCTTATAGCTTAATCTTTCTTTTATCCTTAAACTAGCTCCATAAAGTTTATTGTTTTGGTGGATAAATATCTCATATTCATTTTTTAAGCCTTTGTGATTTAAAAAACGCAAAAGATTATGATTTTGACTTTGTAAAAATGTTTGCATATCAAGTTTTTTTAGTTCATGGTATTCTAGCACTAATTCTTTATAAAATGCTATAGGTGGTATCAAAAGCTCATAAGCATTTATAAGTTGAATTTTACATTCAATTTTTTTATCATCATCTTTTTCTAAAAGTAAAATTCCTATTAAGTCCACATAATCAAGTCTTGGTGTTTTTTCATTTGCTATGCTTAAGCCCGAACTTTCCTCGCTTTGCTTGATAATTTGTGTATTAACATACAAAAAGGTTTGCTCATCACAAATTGCTTTTTCATTTTGTATATCTTGAAAAGTATTGATAAGTCCAAAATTTTTTACTAATTTAAAAGATGAGTTTTCAATGCTTATAGATGATATAGCATGGGTTGATAAACTGGCGTGATTCCAAGTGTGTATGCCTAAGATTTGATAATTTTTGAACTCTTTTGGAAAAATGATTTTTTCATTAGCTTTAATCTTTGTAGTTTTTTCACAAAAAAATGAGTTTTTATGCTCTATTTTAGTTGAATTTGATGGCGTAAAGATATGAAATTTTCTTTTTGAGCAAATGATATTTTCTTTGGATTTTTTAAAGCTGTGTAAATTTTTAATGATGTTTTTACCAAGCTCTTGCATAGCTAGTGGCATAGGGTGGAATTTATAGTTTTGATCAAAATCATAAAGATTATTTTTTTGGTAGTAAAGATCTACATCGATTAGATTAAAACCATAATGAGCACAATTTTTCCTGTGAGCTTCATTGATAGCTTTTGATTTATCATTACAAGCTGGTATGGGGAGTATAAGTACTATAGTAATTTTGTTTGCTTTGTAAAGTTCTTCGTAAAAATAATCAATATTTCTAAGTATAATATTTAAACTCATATGGCTTAAATAATCATTGATATTTGATTCACTGATGAGAAAATCACTTTTATTTATAGTTTTTTCATGGCGTATTAATTCATAAAGATTTTGTAAAGAAGTACTAAGTCCTAAAGCGTAATTATGTAATGTAATGTCTTTATTTTCAAGACCTATCCTAAGACCATTTTTAACTACACTATTACTACCACCTAGTAAGATTACATCCATAAATTCTTTCTTTATTTTTTTAATTTTTATTTATTTTATAAAATATTTTTTAATGAATAATTTCAGAGTAAAAACCCCTCATTTTATCTTTAAATAGGTATTTGACAAAGATAACAACTTTAGCTATATTTTTAAATTCAGTATTAAATTTACTTAGGATGTTGATGGAAAAAATATGCCAAAAAAGAGATGTTTTTTATATAGCTGGTTATGATCCTAGAGGATATAGGCATTATTATGCTATGTTTAAAAAAAATTTAGCTGAGCAGAATATACTTTTAAATTATGATTATACTTTATCAAAAGCTCAAGTTAATATTTATCCTTTTTGGCAAATTCAAACCCCACATACAAGTACTTCTTACACCTTTTTAAGCTGGAATGATATAGTCAAAAAAAACTGGTCAGAGGGTATAAAAGATGCTCTGAGTGATTGTTATAGTTTTTTTAGAATTTATACCATCACAGGGCTTTTTTTAAAATTTGGTAAAGAATCCCCACATCAACTTATCACAGGTTATTATCCATTTTTTTATATGCTTTTGAGTTTGATTTTTACTTTATTTTGTGCTTTTGGAAGTTTATTTTATTTGCAAAATTTTCATATTATTTTAGGAATTTTAGCTTTTGTTTTATCGTTAGTGTTTTTACCAAAAATGCTTTATAAATTAGGCAAGAAATTAGCTGTTTTTTGGATAGCTAGAATTTGTTCTTTTTGTGCAAACTGGGAGAAAAATTCTCAAGGTGAACTTGAGTTAAGAATGGATGATTTTGCTAGAGTTATTTTTGAAAAACTAAAAGAAAATGCAAATGATAAAAACTATGAGCTCATCTTAAGCGCACATAGCGTAGGAACAGTACTTTGTATAAATGTTTTAGCAAAAGTGCTTAGAAAATGTGAAAAAGAAAATATTTCTTTTGAAAATTTAAAAGTTTTAACTTTGGGTGAGTGTATACCTTTGGTAAGCTATCAAAAAAGATCTTTTGAGTTTAGAAAAGACTTAGAGTATTTGGGAAGTAAGAATTTAATATGGTATGATTTTACTTCTATTATTGATGGGGCTTGTTTTGCACAAGTTGATTTTATACGCACAAGCGGAGTGAAAACACAATTTAGTCCAAAATACCTTTCGGCTAAATTTCATACCTTATATAAAAACAAAGATTATAAAAAAATCAAAAAAGATAAATATAAAGCACATTTTTTATATTTATTTGCCACACAAATTCAAGGAGTATATAACTTTTTTGAATTTATTATAGGTAAAAATAAATTAGAAGAAAAAATCAAATAGGAGGAAAACATGGGTCAGTGTCCTTTTCATCCAAAGCCTTATAAAAATAAAGCTTCTACATTAACTACTTTTTTACTAAAAAGAAGATCTTGGCTTGATGGACTTTATGAGCGAAGCTATAAAATGATGATGGGTAGAGTAAAAATGCCTGGATTTGATCTATATGTAGTAAATGATCCAAAAGAAGTTAGACGCATTATGGTAGATGAGGTTAGAGAATATCCAAAAAGCCAACTTTTACATGAGCTTTTAGAACCACTTTTGGGTATAAGTATTTTTACAACTAATGATAGAGTATGGGAAAAGCAAAGAGAACTTTTAAGACCTTCTTTTGAAATGACAAGGATTTCTAAGGTTTTTAATTTGATGAGTGAAGCAGCTTCTGATATGATGGCAAGATTTGCAAAGTATGAAGATAAAGCGATTGTAGAAGTAGATGAAGCTATGACTTTTGTGACTGCAGATGTGATTTTTAGAACTATTATGTCATCAAAACTTGATGAGCAAAAAGGTAAACTTGTTTTGGATGCTTTTGTAACTGTGCAAGAAGAAACAGTTAAAACAGCTATGCGAAGAATGTTTCGCTTTCCAACTTGGCTTTCAAATCTTTTGGGCGAGAAAAAAAGACTTAAAGCAGGTGGAGTTATACGCAAGGTTTTATCAGATATTATAAAGCCAAGATATGATAATGCCCTAAATGATCAAGGAAAATATGAAGATATTTTATCATCATTGCTTATGGTGGTAGATGCAGATACTAATGAGAGATTTTCTTTTAATGAAATTTTAGACCAAGTTGCCATGCTTTTCTTAGCAGGCCATGAAACCACTGCAAGCTCGCTAACTTGGACGCTATATATTTTAAGTATTTCTCCAAATGAACAACAAAAAGTTTATGAAGAAATCATGCAAGTTGCGGGTGATGAAGAGTTTAAAATAGAACATATTAGAGCAATGAAATATCTTACAAATGTGTTTAAAGAAAGTTTAAGACTTTATCCACCAGTTGGCTTTTTTGCTAGAGAAGCAAGAAATGATAACAAAATGAGAGATAAGCTTATTAAAAAAGGTTCGGGTGTAGTGGTAGCTCCATGGCTTATTCATAGACATGATAGTTTTTGGGAAAATCCACATGAGTTTGATCCAAGTCGCCATGAAGATAAAAGCAAGATTAAAAAAGACACTTATATGCCTTTTGGCATGGGAGAGCGTGTGTGTATAGGGCAGGGTTTTGCTATGCAAGAGGCTGTTTTGATTTTAGCTAATATTTTAAGGACTTATAAGTTAGAATTAGAAGAAAATTTTATACCCGATATAGTAGGAAGACTTACTATAAGATCAGCAAATGGTATGAATATAAGATTTATAAAAAGGCAAAAATGAAAGAAAAATTAGCAGGAACTATACTACTTTGTGCTATCGTTCCTTTGGCGGTGATTAGTTATCTTTTTATTGTTATAGTGGGTACTTTTGGTAATCCTGCTAGGGTTAGACAAGGTGTGAGAGCACTTGATCATTTTGTCAATGCTACTTTGTTTAATGGTTATGCTTGGGAGTCTTTATCATCTCATGCTTGGAGAGAACGCGATAAAAGATGGGCTAAAATAGTTATTAAAATCACAGATTTTTTTGATAAAAATCATTGCCAAAAGGCAAATAAAAGAGAACAACCTATAGTAGATTTAGTTTTAGAAAGAAAGCTTACCGAACAAACTGTCGGTAAGCAACTTTAATTTTCTCCAAATAAAGCTTTAAGATTTTTAAATGCTTCTTCTTGGTTATTAGTTTTATCTTCATTATTTACTTCATTAAGCTCTATCTCATATCCAAGAAGCATGCTAGCTAAGCGTATATTAATACCACTTTTTCCTATGGCTTTACTTTTTTGCTCGCTATTTAGTGTTACAATAGCTTTTTTATCTTCAATGCTAACTGAGTTTATAATGGCTGGAGCTAAGCTTCTTGTGATTAAAATTGCCATTTCATTAGAATACTCAATGCAGTCGATATTTTCATTTTTTAATTCTTTGCTTACAGCATTGATTCTAACTCCTTTTATGCCTACAGTTGCTCCTACTGCATCAACGCTTGGACTATTAGCTTGTAAGATGATTTTTGCTCTCTCGCCTGGAATTCTTGCACTTGCATAAATATTTATAAGACCATCTTTGATTTCAGGAACTTCAGCTTTTAATAAAGCTTCTAAAAATTTAGGGCTAGTTCTACTAAGCTCCATTCTCATACCCGATTTATCAATATATACATGTCTAATAACAGCTTTAATCACATCGCCTACTTTAAATTTTTCACCTTTGATACGATTTTTTCTAGGTAAATATGCACGAAACTCATCAATTTCTACATAAGTATTTTCTTCACTATCTACCCTTACTACGCTACCAAAAACCATATGTCCTACCATTTTTTGGTATTTTTCATAGATTTTTTCTTCTAAGAGTTTTTGTATATTGTATTCTAATTCTTTATGTAAGATATTTACAGCAGTACGACCTAAATTTTCTAAAGAACATTCATAAGTTAGCTCATCACCAATTTCTACATCTTTAGCTTCAGTCCTTGCTTTACTTAAAGCGATAAAATGCTCATTTTCATTTTCTAATCTTTCATCATTATCAGCTACTACGATGATTTTTTGATAAAGTTGTAAATTTTTACCTGAATCAACAAAAAATTCATACTTATCGCCATAAATTTTCTTAGCAGTATTAATAAGTGCTTTTTTAACTCTTTCTCTTACATCTTCTATTTGTAAATTTTTCTCATTAGCAATGGATTCAATTATATCTGTGATTTTTTCCATAATGACAATACAACCTTAATTTTGGATTTTAAAAGTTTGAAGAATAAAATTATATCTTTAATAAGTTTAATTAAAAGTAAAATTTGCTATAATTTCAGATTAAAAAAACTTGAGGATGATGATATGGACTTAAAAATAGCAAGAACCTCTGTTGATGAAAAGCCAAAAAGTATAAGTTTAGAAAGTATTGAAAAGGCTGTGGATAAAGAAGGTCAAAAATTTTTCTATTTCGATAAAGATAATGCCCATAAGCAATTAATCGCTTTGGTGGAGCATTTTGAAAAAAAAGGAAAATGTGTTTATCATAGAACAATCAAATATGGTTTAGATGATGCAGATTTTATGTATGAGGTACATATTCTTTGAGTAAAAAACTTTTTATACAAACTTTAGGTTGTGCTATGAATGTGCGTGATTCAGAGCACATGATAGCTGAACTTAAAGAAAAAGAAAATTATGAATTAACTCAAGATGCAAAAGAAGCAGATTTGATTTTAATCAATACTTGCTCGGTGCGTGAAAAGCCTGTACATAAGCTTTTTTCAGAAGTTGGAAGTTTTGAAAAAATCAAAAAAAATGGAGCTAAAATAGGAGTTTGTGGTTGCACTGCTTCACATTTGGGAGATGAAATTTTCAAGCGTGCTCCTAGTGTGGATTTTGTTTTGGGTGCTAGAAATGTTTCCAAAATCACAAAGGCCGTAAATACTCCAAAATTTTTAGGTAATGATATAGATTTTGATGAGAGTAATTATGCCTTTGCAGATTTTAGAAATAGCCTTTATAAGACCTATATTAATATCTCCATAGGTTGTGATAAGCATTGTACTTATTGTATAGTGCCTCACACAAGAGGAGATGAGATTTCTATACCTTTTGAGATTATTAAAAATGAAGCATTGAAAGCTGTTTCTAAGGGTGCTAAAGAGATTTTTTTACTAGGACAAAATGTTAACAATTACGGCAAAAGATTTTCTAATGCTCATGAAAAGATTAATTTTTCAGATCTTTTGGAAAAGTTAAGCGAAATCGAAGGTTTAGAGCGTATCCGCTTTACAAGCCCACATCCATTGCATATGGATGATAGATTTTTAGAGGTTTTTTCTAAAAATCCTAAAGTTTGTAAGTCTATGCATATGCCTTTGCAAAGTGGTTCAAGTGAAATTTTAAAGGCTATGAAACGCGGTTATACTAAAGAGTGGTATTTAGATAGAGCATTGAAACTTCGTTCTATGTGTAAAGATGTGAGTATTTCTACTGATGTGATTGTGGCTTTTCCAGGTGAGAGTGATAAAGACTTTGAAGATACCATGGATGTGCTTGAAAAAGTGCGATTTGAGCAAATGTTTTCTTTTAAATACTCTAAAAGACCGCTAACTAAAGCTGCAACTATGCCAAATCAAATTCCTGATGATATAGCTTCAAAACGCTTGAGTGTTTTGCAAGCAAGACATACAGAAATTTTAGATGAAATTGTTGTAAAACAAAAAGATAAAGAATTTGAAGTTTTATTTGAAGAATTAAGAAGTGAAGGTTTTGTAGCAGGTAGAAGTGATAATAACTTTTTGATTCAAGTTAAAGGTAGTGAAGAGTTATTAGGACAAATGAAAAAAGTAAAAATCACCAATCCTAGGCGTATGGTGTTAAATGGCGAAATCCTTTAAGATTAATCTTTTAGCTTTTGGAATTTTTTTATTACAATGGCTAATTTTTTTAACTTGTAGAAAGGTTTATTTAGGGCAAAAGCTTCCAAAAAGATCATGCGTGATACTTTTTTGGCATGGGCGTCTTGCTCTAATGCCTTTTGCTTATCGTAAAATGGGTATTAAAGGAAAAAAAGCTTATGTTATGATTTCACACCATAAAGATGGGGAGATCATTGCTAGAAATATTGCTTTTTTTGGTTTAGATACTTTAAGAGGTAGCACAAGCAAAGGTGCTTTGGCTTTATTAAAACAATCTTTTAAAATTTTAGATCAAGGCGATGATGTGATTATCACTCCAGATGGGCCAAGAGGACCTTATCATAGTGTTTCAGATGGTTCTGTGATGATAGCTTTGAAAAAAAATGCTCCACTTTTTTTGCTAAATTATGAAGCAAGTTCTTTTTGGGAATTTAAAAGTTGGGATAAAATGATTTTACCTAAGCCTTTTTCTAAGATTACTTATAGATTAAGTGAAGAAATCAAAATACAAAATTTGAATTTAGAAGAAGCTAAAGTATTGATAAAAGAAAAATTTGATATGATAAGTCAAATAGATAAAGGATAAACACCATGTTATCTTTTTTTAGAAAGTATATTTTGCAGCTTTTAATTTGTATTTGTTATGATGAAAAACAATACATTATAAGATGTCATACTTGGAAAAAATCTCAACCAGTTGATACTTTTGAAAAAAGTTTTGAAGATAAAGAAAAAGCAATAGAATATGTTAAAAATTTAAGTAAAGACTTTCAAATTTATTATATTTGTACTTTTTTTACACCTATTGCTCAAGGTGTAGTGCCAAGTTCAAATTTTAAAGAGCTTTCTAATTTTGGAGTAGAAGCAAATAATGTTAAATGTATTCCTTTTAATAATGCTTTGTTGTATGTTTCCAATCAATCTTTGAGTTCTTACAAAGAAGATTATGAGGCTTTTGGTGGTTTAGATTTGCTTTACTCACCTTTTTCTTTGCTTTATCATTGTATAGCAAATAGAGGTTTTGAAGAAAAAATAGGCCTTTATGTGTATAGATATCATGATTTTGTTGCGATGTTAATTTGTAAAAATGAGATTATATTATTTGGAAGTTATTTTAATATAGCTAGTCAAAATTATGACGAAGTTGATTTTTTTGATGACATTAAAGAAGAATTTGATTTGCAAATTGATGATGAAAGCCAAGAAGAAGAAAATGAACAAAATTATGATTTAAAAAGTTTAGAAGAGATGAGTAAAGAACTTGATAAGCTTGAAGATTTAGATGAGAATGAAGAGCAGCTTCCTATGGAATCTTTAGAAAATTTTAGTTCAGATATGAAAATGATAGAATACATCATTTCAAGTGTAAAAGAATTTTATCATAATCCTTTGTATGATAATAGTTTTTTAGAAGAAATTGTAATTTTTGATGAGGAAAGTTTTAGTGCAACCTCGCTAGATTATTTAGAAAATGAGCTTTTTATAAAGCCAAAAGTAGAGCTTATAGATACTTTAAATTTGATGAATGAGCTTGTAGTTAAGGATTTGAAGCTATGAGATATAGTTTAATAAAGCCTAAGATAAAACCAGTTTTTAATCTTTTTACTAGAATTTGGATTTATTTTACTAGTATTAGTGTGTCTTTGATTTTTGTGGTGTTTATTGTTGTTGTTTTTAAAAGCTACTATGCATCTGTGCAACTTGATGATAAGAAAAAAGAATTGGCTCAAATCATAGCTCAAATTAATTCCAATAAACTTAAATATCAAGAATTAGTAAGACAAAATAATAAAGCAGAAATGATTTTAGGGGATTTAGAACAAGAACGAGAGAATGGTAAAAATAAAGTTTTATTAAAAAGTATTCAAAACCTTTTTACTTTAGTGCCTAAAAATATATCTTTAGATGAGGTTTTAATGGAAGATAGGTCGCTTATTTTAAGAGGTATTACACCTACTAAAGAAATGTTTGCCTTGTTGTTAGAAGCCCCATTAAGAAGTATTTTTTCAAATTCTCAAACAAGCTATTATCAATTAGAAAATGGGTGGTATCGCTTTGTTAGTGTAAATATTACTATACCAGAGGAAATGTATGAACAAAAAAGATAAGAGCTTAGAAGAAGCTGATATATTAAAGATATTGATTTATTCTTTTTCATTTGTTGCACTTTGTGCAATATTGATTTTATTCTTAATTGTACCTTTTTTGAAGGATTATAAAATCGAACATTCCAGATTAGCTGCTCAACAAATTCAAAACACCAAAGCATTAAATGAATTACAAGCTTTGGAAAAGGTTATTAGAGATTTTCAAAGCACAAACGCGCAAAATTTAGCTCAAATCAATGCAGAATTTTCTCAAAAAGAATTAATGGATTTTATGAAAAATTATTTTGATGATGTCAAAATAAATCTTATTCCTATTAAAAAAAGACAAGAATATTTAAAATATCAATTTGGAGTTAGCGTAAAGATGAAAAATCCACAAGCTTTTTATTCTTTTTTAAATGATTTACAAAGATATAAAAATTTAATAGAAATAAGTACGCCTGTTGAATTTAAATCAGAAGAAAAACACATTGATCTTAAATTTAGAATCAAAGTGTTTCATGCTTTAGCTATTCAAAAATAATTACTTCATTATTTTGATAAGGAGAGATTTTTTCTTCCTTTTTACTATCTTGTTTTATATCTTGAGCTTCTAAATTTTCTTGTACTTTTGATTCTTCCTTGATTTCTTTTATATTGGTTTTTAAACTAGAAGTGATTTCTTTGTAGAAAGTAACAAAAACTTTATCAATTTCCAAAGCACTAGCTGCAAGACTTTCATTTACTTGGGTTGGGACAGCACTATAAACTTGTCTAAAACTTTCTATACTTGCTTGACCTTTTATAGGATAGTTTAAAATAATAGGATCATTTAATTTTGCTGAACTTGTTGTGCTTTGGAAAGTATCTTCTTGATGCAAATTATTTAAATGACTTTGAGCTTCTAAAATAATCATAAAAGAAGATTCTACACTATCGCCTCCAAGACTTGAATTTCTTGTAACTTTATCCTCATATAAGTTAGCACTGATGGTAATATTAAAAGCATAATCAGGATTTTCATTATCTATTGTATATCCTTTACTTTCTAATAGTGCTTTACTATCTTTAGATAGCTGTTTTTTTAGTAATTCTAGGCTTTTATTGATTCTTTGATTTAGGGTAGATTGTTCAAAATAAGAACTATAAAAAGTATTTTTAATAATTTCTATTTCATTGATTTTAATTTTTGGGCTATTTTCTTTTGTATTGTTATGTTCTTCAAAAGAACTTTTAAAACTTGGCATAGAAATATAATAAGTTTTTTGATTACCAGTGCAAGCACTTAAAAATAAAATTATGCTAAAAAATAATAATATTTTTTTCATTATCTCTCCTTGTTATTTTTATAATTATACAATTTTTTGCTATATTATGTGTTTTATTATAAAGGCTTTTTTATGGAATTTTGGCAAAATATTTATGCAAATTTTGATGTAGTGGCTTTTGAAATTTTTGGTTTAAAAGTGCATTGGTATGGTATTATGTATGTATTAGCCTTACTTGTTGCTTTAATGGTTGCAAAATACTATGCTATTAAAGACAATATGGGAATTTCAAAAGCTATGCTTGATAGTTATTTTATATGGGTGGAAATTGGTGTAATTTTAGGTGCAAGATTGGGTTATATTTTAATTTATGATGCAAATACTTTATGGTATCTTACGCATCCTTGGCAAATTTTTAATCCTTTTTATAATGGAGAATTTGTAGGAATTAGAGGTATGAGTTACCATGGTGCTGTTATAGGATTTTTAATAGCAACTTATGCTTTTTGTAAAAAAAATAAACAAAATTTATGGAAATATTTAGATTTGGTTGCTATTAGTGTGCCATGTGGTTATATTTTTGGGCGTATTGGAAATTTTTTAAATCAAGAGCTATTTGGTAGAGCTACGGATGTACCTTGGGGTATTTATGTAGATGGGGTATTGCGTCATCCTTCGCAACTTTATGAAGCATTTTTAGAAGGTTTTATAGTTTTTATCATTTTATTATTGATAAAAAAATATAAAAAATACAATGGAGAGCTTATTGCTTATTATACAATTTTTTATGCTTTAGCGCGTTTTGTTTGTGAGTTTTATAGAGAGCCTGACTTTGGTATAGGCTTTGTTGTTTTTGGTATGAGTATGGGTCAAATTTTAAGTATTATAATGTTTTTATTAGGACTAATTTTATCTTTTTATTTAAGAAATATTAAAAAAAATTTATAAATTTTTATTTTTTTTAAGAATAAAAGTTCTATAATTGCTCCGATATTATAAATTATCAACTTTTTAAAGGAGTAAATATGAGCCAACTCATTGAAGGTTTTTTAGGCAAGAGTGTTGATGGCAAAAAAAGCAAAATGCCAGCAAAACTTGACTATATTCAAAGTGCAACAGGCTTGATTTTAGGCTTGTTTATGTGGGCACATATGTTTTTCGTTTCTACCATTTTGGTTAGTGATGATTTTTTTGATTCAGTAGTTCACTTTTTGGAACTAAAATTTATCATTGATAGCCCTATGATGAGCTACATCACTTCTTTTTTAGCCGCCTGTGTTTTAGTGATTTTCTTTGTGCATGCAGGTCTTGCAATGAGAAAATTTCCTATCAATTTTAGACAATATCAACTTTGTAGAACACACTTAAAATATATGAATCATGGTGATTCTTCTTTATGGTGGGTTCAAGCTGCAACTGGTTTTGTAATGTTTTTCCTAGGTTCAGCGCATTTGATTTTTGTTATAACTAATGCAGATAAAATCAGTGCTGATATGTCAGGCGATAGAGTGGTAAGTCATTTTATGTGGTTATTTTATATTGCCTTATTAATCTGTGTTGAGTTACATGGAAGTATTGGTTTATATAGATTATGTGTAAAATGGGGTTGGTTTGAAGGTAAAGATGCAAAAGAAAGTCGTAAAAAACTTAAAAAAGCAAAATGGTTTATTAGTATTTTCTTCTTGGTTTTAGGTGTATTAAGCTTAGCTGCTTTTGCAAAAATAGGTCTTAATAATTACCAAAACAACTCTGTAGCGCAAATAGTAAAAACTTATGATGGAGCTAAATATGAACATACAA
Organism: Campylobacter sp. CNRCH_2014_2452; assembly: GCF_025772865.1. Taxonomy (NCBI): domain Bacteria; kingdom Pseudomonadati; phylum Campylobacterota; class Epsilonproteobacteria; order Campylobacterales; family Campylobacteraceae; genus Campylobacter; species Campylobacter sp. CNRCH_2014_2452. The sequence continues at coordinate 102,958 of NZ_JAKMSX010000002.1, read as the reverse complement.
TATAGTGATGCTTTAGTTATTGGTGGTGGTCTTGCAGGTTTAAGAGCTGCTATTGAAGTTGCAAAAAGTGGTCAGAGTGTAACTTTATTAAGTATTTGTCCGGTTAAAAGATCTCACTCAGCTGCTGTACAAGGTGGTATGCAAGCAAGTTTAGGAAATAGTGTAAAAGGCGAAGGTGATAATGAAGATGTGCATTTTGCTGACACAGTAAAAGGATCTGACTGGGGCTGTGATCAAGAAGTAGCTAGAATGTTTGCACAAACTGCTCCAAAAGCGGTTCGTGAGCTTGCTGCTTGGGGTGTGCCTTGGACTAGAGTTACAAAAGGACCTAGAACTGTTGTTATAAACGCTCAAAAAACTACTATCGAAGAAAAAGAAGAAGCACACGGTCTTATAAATGCAAGGGACTTTGGTGGTACTAAAAAATGGAGAACTTGTTATATAGCTGATGCAACAGGGCATTGTATGTTATATGGTGTGGCAAATGAAGCGATTAAACATCAAGTTAAAATCATTGATAGAATGGAAGCAGTAAGATTAATTCATGATGGTAAAAAATGTTTAGGAGCTATTGCTAGAGATTTAACTAATGGAGAATTAATTGCTTATGTTGCTAGAGGAACTATGATTGCAACAGGTGGTTATGGTAGAATTTATAAACAAACTACAAATGCTGTTATTTGTGAAGGTACGGGAGCTGCTATTGCACTTGAAACTGGACTTTGCAGACTTTCAAATATGGAAGCAGTGCAATTTCATCCAACTCCAATCGTGCCAAGTGGTATCTTACTAACTGAAGGTTGTAGGGGTGATGGTGGTATCTTAAGAGATGTTGATGGTTACCGCTTTATGCCTGATTATGAGCCTGAGAAAAAAGAACTTGCAAGTAGGGATGTTGTAAGTCGTAGAATGATGGAACATATTAGAAAAGGAAAAGGGGTAAAAAGCCCTTATGGAGATCATTTATGGCTTGATATTTCTATCCTTGGTCGTGCTCATGTTGAAAAAAATCTTCGTGATGTTCAAGATATTTGTAAAACATTTAATGGTATTGATCCTGCTGATGAGGGTCCAAAAGGCTGGGCGCCAGTTTTACCTATGCAACATTACTCAATGGGTGGTATTAGAACTAAACCAACCGGCGAAAGTCAATGGCTAAATGGTCTTTTTGCGTGTGGTGAAGCAGCTTGTTGGGATATGCACGGATTTAACCGCTTGGGTGGAAATTCATGTTCAGAAACTGTTGTTGCAGGTATGATCGTGGGAGATTATTTTGCACAATATTGTAAAGAAAATGGTTCAGAAATTGATACAAACATCGTTAAATCTTTCCTTTCTAAAGAGTATGATTACTTAAAATCTCTTGTAAGTAAAGAAGGAAAGCATGATGTCTTTGAAATCAAAAACAGAATGAAAGACATTATGTGGGAAAAAGTAGCTATCTTTAGAACAGGTCAAGGTCTTGAAGAAGCGGTTAAAGAGCTTGAAGAGTTATATCATAAATCACTTGATTTAAAAGTACATGATAAAGAATTAAAATGTGCAAATCCAGAGCTTGAAGAAGCTTATAGGGTTCCAAGAATGCTAAAAATTGCTTTATGTGTTGCTTATGGTGCGCTTTTAAGAACAGAAAGCCGTGGGGCTCATTATAGAGAAGATTATCCAAAAAGAGATGACTTAAATTGGATGAAAAGAACAAATACTTACTGGGTAGAAGGTGAAAGTATGCCTAGAGTTGAGTATGAAGATCTTGACATTATGAAAATGGAAATTCCACCTGCATTTAGAGGTTATGGTGCTAAAGGAAATATCATTGAAAACCCATTAAGTGAAAAACGCCAAGCTGAAGTTGATGCGATCCGTGAAAAAATGGAAGCAGAAGGCAAAGGTAGATATGAAATTCAACATGCTTTAATGCCTTATGAATTACAAGCTAAATTTAAAGCACCAAATCAAAGAATAGGAGTTGATTATGAGTAGAAAATTAACAATAAGAGCATTTAAATATAATCCATTAAGTAAAATTTCTAAGCCTCATTTTGTTACTTATGAGCTTGAAGAAACTCCATTTATGACGATTTTTGTGTGCTTAACTCAAATCAGAGAAAAAATGGATGCGGATTTGAGTTTTGACTTTGTATGTAGAGCAGGGATTTGTGGAAGCTGTGCTATGATGATCAATGGTAAGCCAAAACTTGCTTGTAAAACATTGACAAAAGACTATCCAGATGGTGTTATAGAGCTTATGCCTTTACCTGCATTTAGACACATAAAAGATTTAAGTGTTAATACAGGTGAGTGGTTTGATGGTATGTGCAAACGCGTTGAAAGTTGGGTGCATAATGAAAAAGAAACAGATATTTCTAAACTTGAAGAGCGTATTGAGCCAGAAGTTGCTGATGAGACTTTTGAACTTGATCGTTGTATAGAGTGTGGAATTTGTGTTGCTTCTTGTGCGACTAAGCTAATGAGACCTGATTTTATCGCAGCTACTGGACTTTTAAGAACAGCTAGATATTTACAAGATCCACATGATCATAGAACTATAGAGGATTTTTATGAATTAGTGGGCGATGATGATGGTGTATTTGGATGTATGTCTTTACTTGCATGTGAAGATAATTGTCCAAAAGAACTACCTTTACAAAGTAAAATTGCTTATATGAGAAGACAGCTTGTCGCTCAAAGAAACAAATAATCCTAGCCCCCAAGAAAAGGGGGCACTTAAAACCTTACTAAAACAAATTTGGCAAAATCATAGTGTTTATCTTGATACAAATACACTTTTTGATGAAAGTTTAATTGACGCTCAAAAAGCAGCAATTGTTTTAAGTACTAATCTTGATAATTATGAAAGATTTAGCGCTTTAAATGAATTTAAAAATTTGATGAAAAGTTTAAATTTACGCTTAGATCTTTATGGTATACAGTATGCACAGGTTTGTTTTATTAATGCTTTAAATTTGGGAATTTTAGATAAAAACGAGCTTTTAAAAGCCTTGGAAAAACTTCAAAAAATCACCGATAATACTTTAATATGTGCTTTTGTATCTAAACAAAAAGTTATTCAAAAAGATTACAAGCAAGAAGTTAAAAACTCACATCAAACACTAGATCTCATTAATCAAAACTTACAAGAGCTTTGCGAGGATGAAAAAGCTCAAAAACTTTTACAAGAAGCTTTGGTTAAATTTAGTAATATTGATTTTTCTATCGCGGTAACGGGTGTGGTAAATGCAGGTAAATCAAGCATGCTAAATGCGCTTTTAAAAAAAGATTTTTTAGGTGTATCTAATGTGCCTGAAACTGCAAATTTGAGTGTTTTAAAATACGGCAAAGATCAAAAAGCTAAGATATATTTTTGGAGTGATGAAGAATGGCAAGATATTTTAAAAAGCTCTAAAGATAATCAAGACATGCAAGAACTTATAAAACAATTAGAGCAAAATTTTAATCTAAATGAATATCTTGAAAAAGAAAATAAAAATATAGAAATAAAAATTGAAGAATTAAAAAATTATACTAGTGCAAAAAACAAAATCTCAGCACTTATTAAAAAAATAGAGCTTTTTTCATCGCTTGATTTTTTAAAAGATAATGTTTGTATAGTTGATACCCCAGGACTTGATGATGTTATTATCCAAAGAGAGCTTTTAACAAAAGCGTATATAAGCAAGGCTGACTTTTTAATCCACCTTATGAATGCTTCTCAAAGTCTTAGTCAAAAAGATTGTGATTTTATTATAGAATGTTTGCTAACTTCAAGGGTAAGTAAGCTTTTAATTGTGCTTACTAAGGCTGACTTGCTTAGTCAAAAAGACTTGCAAGAAGTAATTAACTATACTAAAAATAAACTCAAAGAAAATTTAGCACAAAAGCAGCTTAGCCAAGAATTATTAGATAATTTAGATTTTGTGTGTATTTCTTCAAAATTAGCTAATGATTTTTATCAAAAAAAAGGTGGAAATTTAGAACAAAGTAATATTTTAACACTAGAAGAACTTATAGCTAAAAGCTTATATGATAAAAACAAAATTGCTCTAAGTGCTTATAAAAAAGAATTATTATTACATTTAGAAAAAATAGAAGAAAAAATTAAATTTTCTAATAAAATGCTAAATTATGAAAGCTTTGAGCTTGATAAGCAAAATCAAACTATTATCAATAATTTTAAAGCAAAAAAAGAAAAATTAATGCAAGTAAAAGCAGAACTAAGTGCTATTTTTAACACAAAAGATGAAAATACTCAAGAAATTTTAACACTTTTGCATTTACTAGCTAAGAAATTAAAAGAAAAACTTATAGATGAGCTAAAATATAATCAAAATAATAAAATCAAAAACAACACTCAAAGACTAAATACTATCATTGATATGACTTTAAAAGATGGAATTTTTGATCTTTTAAGAGAGCTAAAACAGCAAAGTGAGTATAAAATTAATGAGCTTAAAACCACACTAAGTGTGAAATATGATTTTTTAAAAGCTATTTTAGAGCAAAATTGTGATGATTTTAAAAGTAAGGTTGAAACAAAAATAGAAAGCATTTTTACCAATGATCTTTTTATGGCATTAAAAGCGGAGCTTTTAAAAAATTTAGAATCCACGCAAGATATTTATAAACTAGAAAGCTCTTTAGAAAATCAAATTTTAGAAAAATTACAAACATTTAATATAGAAAAAATCGCCCTAGATTTAAAAAATAATCAAGAATTTTTTGCTAATTTAGAGCTTAGTTTAAATTTATATGAAAAAGAGCAAAAAGAACAAATCAAAGACTTAAAAGACTTGATTTTACAAATAGAACAAAATGAACAAAATTCCAAAGAGTTTTTAGAAAAAAATAATACAAAATTACAAAGTTTAAAGACTTTAAAAACGGAGCTTTTAAATGCAAAATGATTTGATTAATGATTTTTTAAAAGCTTATGAAAATGCTTATTGTAAAAGCTTTGATGATAGTTTTGAAGGAAAAATCTTAGCAATCAAAAATGCATTTTTAGAACCGAGTTTGCATTTAAATGATGTCTTTTTAAAAGATCTTGAGATGATTATAGCTAGCTATAAAAGAGCCATTAATGTGGCCATTATAGGGCAATTTTCCAGCGGTAAATCCACGCTTTTAAATTTGATTTTACAAAAAGAATGCCTGCCAACAGGCGTGGTGCCAGTGACTTTTAAGCCCACTTTTTTACGCTATGCTAAGGAGTATTTTTTAAGAGTTGAATATGAAGATGGCAGTGATGAGATTGTAGATATAGACGAGCTTGCTAAATTTAGTGATCAAAGAAATGAGCTAAAAGAAACTAAAAGTTTGCACCTTTTTGCGCCTATTGAACTTTTAAAAGATATCACACTTATAGATACCCCAGGTTTAAATGCAAACACCACCGATACGCTAACTACTTTTAAAGAGCTTTCTTTTATGCATAGTGCTATTTGGCTTAGTTTGATTGATAATGCAGGTAAAAAAAGTGAAGAAGATGCTATAAAGGCAAATGCTAAGCTTTTAGAGCGTGGTGGAATTTGCGTGCTTAATCAAAAAGACAAGTTAAATCAAGATGAGCTAGAAAATGTTTTAAATTATGCACATTTAGTTTTTGATAAGTATTTTGAAAAAATCATCGCAATTTCATGCAAAGAAGCAAAATTTGATTTGCAAAAGTCAAATTTACCTTTGCTTTATGAGTATTTAAAAGAACTTGATTATGAGTGCATTAAAAAAGATTTTATTAAAGAAAAACTTAGTAATTTATGCGAGCTTTTGTCAAATCAATATGATTTATTTCAAAATGCGCTAGAGCAATTAGAGCTTAAATTTAATACTATTTTGCAAACTTTCAAAACAAGCAAGCTAGAGCAAAAAATCAAAATTTTAAATCATAATTGTTTAGATAAATTAAAACTTGTTGGAGAAAAAATTGCTCAAGAAATTTTAAAATTTATCAAAGAAAAAGATAGTAGTTATTATAAAGAAGCTAAGGGTTTATTTAAGAAAAATCTTTATGAAAAAGTTGCTTATAAAGCACCATATCTTTCAAGTGATGATGCGTTTTTGGCTATGTTTTATAATTCTGAAGCAATGAATAAGGAATTTAAAAGATTAAAAAATGAAATTGCTTTAGAATTTAGTCAAATTAAAGATGATTTTTCCTTATTTTTTACTCATTTAGAAGAGCAAATTTTGCTTTTTAAGGCTCAATTTTCAAATTTACAAAAAGAAAATGCCTTAGAAAGTGAAAAAGAATTTGCTAGTTTTAGAAGCTTTGCTAGTGCTAGTGAAGAACTTTTTTTAAAAGATTTTAAACAATTATTGTTTAAAAGCCAACTTGAACTTGATCTATTTTTAGAAAAGCTTAATCTAAAGGCTTTGGCAAATTATGAAAGTGCTACTAAACTTACTTTGGGATTTTTTAGTACTAAAATGAATGCAAGTAAAGAATTTTACGAGCTTGATAGCACTGAGTTTAGCTTGTATCATCCTAAAGCAAGTGAAGTACATCAAAGAGTATTAACCGAGATTAATGTATATGAATTTGAAGATTTGCTTTTAAATAAGCCTGTGGTTTTAAAAATTTATAAAAATTATATGCAAAGTTTTGTTGATTTTATTGAGACTAAAAGACAGATTATTTTGAATTTAAAAAGTGAATTTGAGGCTAAAAAATCAATGATTTCTAGCATCAAATCCCAAATTTCTAAGCTTTAAAAATTTTTTCTAAGTGTGCTTTATAATTTGTGAAATATTCTTGTACTTGAGGATTTTTGATTACATCATTGGCTATAAAAGTAGGTAAAGCACTCATTCCTAAAAACTCATGTGCTTTGTGAAAGTGTAAATACACTCCATCAACTCCGGCTCCATTAAAGAATTCATTTTCATCATCAAAAGCTTGTATTGGAGCATTCCAAGTTAGTGAAAGCATGTATTTTTTATTTTTTAAAAGCCCACCTGTGCCATAATTTTTAGTAGGTTCATTATGACTTCTACCATCGTTTTTATAAAACACTCCATGCCCTGCTGTGAAAACATCGTCAATGTATTTTTTCACTATCCAAGGCTCTCCCATCCACCAACCAGGCATTTGCCAAATCAAAACATCAGCATTTAGAATTTTTTCTACCTCATCGTTTGTGTTATAGCCTTGATCTATGTGTGTTTGTTGAGTTTGTAAATCAAGCTCTTGTAAAGTCTTAAGTGCAAGCTCATGCAAGCTTGTGTTTAATCTTCCTTTGGAGTGTCCAAATTCTTTTGCACCATTTAATAATAATACTTTTTGCATATTTTTCCTTTTTATATTTTTAAAATTATAATTTAACTATAATTTTATTTCAATACTGAAATTTATGTAAGATACTATATAAAAGGAAAGTATATGGAAGAAAAGTGCGATTTTATGGAATGCGGATTTAATTATACTTTATCTTTGATTTCGGGAAAGTATAAGATGAGTGTTTTGTATTGTTTGTTTCGTTATGAAGTTGTAAGATATAATGAACTTAAAAGATATCTTGGTAATATTTCTTTTAAGACTTTGACACATACTTTAAGAGAGCTTGAAAATGATGATTTAATCACGCGTAAAGAATACCCACAAATCCCTCCAAAAGTAGAATACCGCCTTGCTAAAAAAGGACAAAGTTTAATTCCTATTTTACAAGCGATGTGTGATTGGGGCGAGGCAAATCAAAAGGAAGAAAAATGATAGAATTATTAGATGGTATAAATTTAGAAAAATACATGGGTACATGGTTAGAAATGGCTAGAAAACCTGCGTTTTTTCAAAAAACTTGCAAAAGTGCTAAGGCAGAATATGAGCTAGAGTATGAAGGCTCTACGCCTATAATTAAAGTCAAAAATATATGCACTAAAGAAAATGGAGAAATCTCTCAGGCAAATGGCAAAGCTAGGGTAAAATCACCAAGATCTTTAGCGGTTAAATTTAGTATTTTTATGAATGTTTTTAACAAGCCAAATTATGAGATTATTTACATTGACACAAGCTATCAAGTTTCTATCGTAGGTAGTCCTGATAAAAAATATTTATGGATTTTGTCAAGAGAGATTTTAGCAAAAGAGCAAATAAACTCTTTGCTTGAAATAGCCAAGCAAAGAGGTTTTGATACTAGCGATGTGATTTTTGATGAGTATTAATCCTGCTCACTCATATCGATTACATAACGGAATTTGGCTTTTCCTGAAGTGAGGTTTTCATAAGCTTTGTCAATCTCGCTTGGTTTGATGAGTTCAATTTCAGGATAAATTCCATGTTCTAAAGAAAAGTCAAGCATTTCTTGAGTTTCTTTAATGCCCCCAATAAGCGAGCCATATACTTTTTTACCGGCTTTATGTACAAAATGAATGATGTTAATGCTAGGACTTACTTCATGTGGAGGTAATCCTACTATAGCCATCTCACCACCAAATTTTAATAAATCCATATAAGCTAGCGGATCATAAGGGGTTGGTATGGTAGAGATGATGAGGTCAAATCTTTCTTTCACCACACTTTTATCTGTACTAGTATAAAAATTACTCACACCCATAGCTAGAGCTTCTGATTTTTTGTTCTCATTTCTTGCAAAAACACTTACTTTTGCACCCATTTTCACAGCATATTTTACTGCCATCATACCAAGTCCACCAAATCCTGCTACAGCTACGCTTGAGCCTTTTTTGATGTTTGAAAATTTAAGCGGTGAGTAGGTAGTAATACCTGCACAAAGTAAAGGCGCTACTTTGTCAAGTGGTGCATTTTGTGGCACATTGATAGCAAATTTTTCACTTACTACGATGTTGTTTGAGTAGCCTCCATAGGTGTTTTCATTATCATGAAATACATCTTTACAGTTATAAGTGTAGATGGTTTTACCATTTTCGCAAAATTGCTCTTGAGATTTTTTGCATGCTTCGCACTCTCCGCATGAGTTTACCATGCACCCAACCCCAGCATAATCGCCTACTTTAAATTTACTCACATTTTCACCTACTGCGATGACTTCTCCTGCTATCTCATGGCCAGGTACGCAAGGGTAGGTTGCTTCGCCCCATTCGCTTCTTGCAGTGTGTATGTCGCTATGGCAAATTCCTGCGTATTTGATAGCGATTAAGATGTCGTTTTTACCTACTTTATGGCGTGTAAATTCAAAAGGTGTAAATTTAGAATCTTTGCTAAGCATAGCATAACCTTTGCTTTTAACACGACCATTTTCTAAAAAGATTTTTGAGTCCATTTTATCTCCTTTGTGGTTTTTGAAATTATATTAAAGCTAGGTTTTTATTGCAATAGGGAAAATAAAGTAAGATACTATACTAAAGGTAAGTAAGTTTGTTTTTTTGAAATAATATAACTCAACTACCAATAAAAACTCGGTAGTTATGAATATTTTTTTATATTTTTATTATTTTTTCTCTATATAGTATGTACATCTTTATATCTAAAAGAATGTATAATTTTTTCTATATCTAAATAGATTTCAAGTTATATTTTATTTTTTTATAATCTTCACTTTGAAATCACCTTTTTGTGCTTTTAATATTTCTAAATTACCTTGTACTTTACCCAAAAACACCAAATCATCATTTGCCTTCTGTAATTCATAAAAAATACCAATATTTCCCCATGGTGCATAATAAAATAAATCCCCAACTTGTGGTTTATAGGTGCTATTTCCTTTTGCGTTTAATGTTTGTGGTAAATGAGCAATTTTTTCTTTTTTTGCAAAATCACTAAATTTTAATTCCATAGGTAAGGTATTGTAAAACTGCTTTGAAGTTTCATTTTCTTCTAAAATTATAAGCAACTCTTTATCGTCAAAAAGTAATTTTATCTGCATTTGTTCCCCTAGTAAAAAATTAAAACACATTAAACATGAAAACAATATTTTTATCATAATCAAGCCTTTAGAGTAAGGCTGTCAAGTACTACAATAGCGTTTAATGCCTTTGGATAGCCGATGTAAGGGATAAGCGCAGCTATGATATCTAGCAAATCTTCTCTACTTTGGCTCATATTAATATTCCCTTGCATATGAGCTTTTACTTGATTATCAGCTCCACCAAGTGAGATTAGATACACCAAGGTTAAAAGTTCTCTAGTTTTCAAATCAAGTCCATTTCTTGTGTAATAGTCTCCAAAGCAATTTGCACTTAAAAAATCATTTATAAAGTTTTTATCCTTAGGGGTAGATTCTATCATTTTAGTGATATTTACCTCGCCAAAAATCATATTTTGTATTTCTTTACCTTTTGTTTTACGATTAGATTTTGTAGTTGTACCTTGCGACTTTAAAGGCAGAGTAATATTTAACTCTTTAAATATATCATTACAAAGACTTAAAAAATCAAGTACCCTAGCAAAACCTATATAAGGTGTGGCTTGATAGATTATTTCTTTAATCTTAATAGGATCTATCTCATTTTTAATCGCCGCTTTAAGTAAAATTCCAAATTCTATTTTTCCACCCACTGCTAAAGTAGAAGCAAGTGTGATTAAAAAATATTTTTCTTTATCTAAATTTGCCTTTACAAAACTTTCGCCAAAAGTAAAATTAATGCGGTTGGTAAAATATTCTTTATCATTTTGTATAAGTGTCAAATTCTCTGTTTTTCCAAAAAATTTCTCAAAAATTTCTTTTGCTTTTTGTGTTAATTGCATGGTTTTTTCCTTAGTAGTTTTTAAAGTTTGCGAAAAAATCGTGTTAGATATTGCACTCAAAAATATAAAAGTTTTTATACTTAAATTTAAAAAGTTTCTACGTTTCATTTTTAAAATTTATCATATATTTGTAGAGATTTTATAAGCTTTACTCTTGCTTTCTTGCCTCTTTGAGTGCATTCTTATACTCTTCATCGCTAACTAATTCCAACCATTCTACATTTCTACCATCGATTTCACTTGTGAGTGCTATATGCACCCCTTTACTTGTATTCGTTGCTCCGTGGAAATGCTTTACTCCAATTGGACAGCTTATAACATCACCTTTTTTGGCTATTACAGCTTTTTGACCTGGTACTTTTGTAATAATTTCTCCTTCTGTTACGATTAAAGTTTGTCCTTTTGGATGGGTATGCCAAGCACTTCTGGCATTTTTGCTAAATTCTACTAAGCCACCACTAAAATCTCTCCATCCATTTGCTTTGAACATCATATGTATTTTAACATCACCACTAAAGATTTTAGAATCTCCTTTAAAGCTTTCATATTTTCCGGATTTTTCTATAGTTTGCATGTTTTCTCCTTTGTATGTTTGATTAGCAAATGTTAAAGTGACACTTGCAAGTGTTAAAAATAGAATTTTTTGCATATTCGCTCCTTATTTATAATAAATAAAATAGTTAATTTAAGGCATTAAAACAATATCCACTAAATCATTTTCTTTTATATCATCATGTGCTATCATAAGTGTAGCTTTGTTGTTTAAATTATTTATGATAGCGCTTGAGCCTTGTTTTTTGCCTTTTAAATTGGCATAAATTTTTCCATCTTTAAATTCTACATTACAAGCTACAAATTCTAAATGTGGACTTTTTTTCTTATAGTCAGTATTTGCAAATGCCTTAAATACATAGTCTTTTTCTTGTAAAAGCCAAACATTTAAAAGTTCTCTTACATATAAATTAAACATTACCATAGCCGAGTATGGAAAACCCGGCAGGGCAAAGATGAATTTATCTTCAAATTTGGCTATTTTGATGTGTTTGCCAGGCTTTACATCGACTTTATCTATGATGATTTCATACTCTTTAACAGCTTGCTTTAAAAAGTCAAAATCCCCCATGGAAACTCCACCAGTGGTGACTAAAATATCACATGCATTAAGTGCTTGTTTTAAAACACTCGGGGTTTTTTGCATATCATCTTTTAAAAGTGGGAAAATTCTAGCTTCAGCACCAAGTTTTTTTGCCATATTAGCTATGGCTACATGGTTTGATGAGCGAATTTGTGCAGGGTGTTCTAAGCTTTCGCCTAAGTCTTTGATCTCACTTCCGCTACTTAGCACGCCTATGATAGGTTTAGCAAAAACACTAATGTGAAAATATCCAAGCTCAGCTAAAAGTGCTATCTCGCTATAACCTAGTTTTGTGCCTTTAGTGAGTAAAATTTCGCCCTTGGTGTAGCTTTCGCCCACCTTTCTCACAGCAAAGCCTTGTGGAACTTTTTCTTTTATATAAACCACACCGTTTTTAACCTCAACTTTTTCCACAGGCACTAAGGTATCACAACCTTCACTCATCAAAGAGCCTGTAAAGGTTTTAACACATTCTTTATTTTGTATTTTAAAGCTTGGGAAAATTCCAGCAGGTACTTCGCCTATGATAGACAAAGGCTCATCTTGTTCGCTAAATTTGATCGCATAACCATCCATAGAGGCTGTGGGAAATTGAGGGTTGTTAGTAGAAGCTTTGATATCTATGGCTAAAATTCTATCTAAGCACTGTGTTAAAGCGATGTTTTCTATTTTTTCATATGTTTGTATGTGTGAATGAAGTATGTCTAAACTTTGACTATAAGAAGTTAGCATTTTAGTCCTTAGTGCTTAAAATTCCTGCTCCTTGAAGTTTCAAAGAGCGTTCTTTGGCATAAATTTTTTTGCCATTAATGATATCATATTTCCATATAGGTGCGCTTGCTTTAAAATCTTCTACAAAATCATTAATTAACTTAAGTCCTAATTTTCTTTGCTTGCTTAAAACCCCAGCAAAATAAGAACTCTCATGCACCTTAACCTCGCCGATAGAGTGAGCAAACATCAAGCTTACATTTTCATTTGCAAGTTTTTGGCACCATTTTTCAAACCAAGTTTTTAATAAAGGCTCATATATATCAAAACTCAAAGCCTCAATCTCATCTTCAGCCCTCACTATACCGCAAAATGTGATCAAAGCTCCGCAGTTTTTATCTTTAGCATATTCATACCATCTAGCATAAATGCTAGGAATTTCTAAGGCTCCTTGATGTAATTCAAACATAACTCATCCTCCACAAACCGGTGGTAATAAACAAATTTTATCCCCATCTTTTAAGGTAGTTTCATCATTAAAAACCATTTCATCGTTTAAGGCAACTGCACAAAGCTCAAGCCATTCTTTTAAGCTTTCATCTTGTCCTAAAATTGCTTTTAATTCTTTAAGATTATTTACATTTAGCTCCAAGCTTTCTTTGTTAATTGGCCCTAGAAATTCAACTTTTACCATTTTTTACCTTTATTCTTTGATTTCTAAAATTCCCATCATTCCAAGATCTTCATGCTCTAAAATATGGCAGTGAAACATTCTAATACCGGTAAATTTTTGACTCATTCTAAGTCTTAATTCTTCTCCAGGTCTTACATTAATCGTATCTTGCAATGCTCTGAATTTTGCTTTTGTTATTTTACCCTTAAATTTAGAAGATATGAGTTCAAATTGTGTTCCATGTATATGGAAAGGATGATCCATATGCGATTTGTTTTTTATTACCCATTCTTCTACTTCATTTAATTTTGAGGTTAAATCCGTTCTATTCATATCAAATGTTTTACCATTGATTAAAAACATAGAGGCAAGGCTTTTTTTGATTTCTTCTTCACTTTTTTTACTAATACCATGCATTTGCATATGATCTTCGCTCATAATCACTTCTTTAAAGCTTGTAGCTTCTTTTAAAGGTGAAAATTCTCGTAGCTTTTCAGGTATGTTTTCTATAGTTTTTTCTACTTTAAGATCAGCCAACATAAGAGTGTAAGGTTCTTCTTTAACAAGCATTTTATCGCGGTCATAATAAGTACTTTCAAGTTTAAATTCACCCTTACTTGCTTTGATTAGCACTTCTACTCTTGAAGCAGGACTTAAAAATAATTCATCTAATTCAACACCTTTTTCTATAAGCCCTCCATCAGTTCCTACTAAAATAAATTTAGCACCTTTAATGCGTAAATTTAAATATCTTGCCGCACAAAAATTATAAATACGAATTCTTTGAGCTTTGTCAAGTGTTATTTTTGGTTTTAATTGTCCATTGATAAGAACTAAATTTCCTTCTCTACCATTTAGCCAATCAAATAAATTATTATCAGGAATTTGTGCGTTTTTATCTAAACGCAGATCACTAATCACCCAATCTTGTTCTTGTAAATGCGACAACGCATCTTTTTTAGCTTTTACTACAAATACCCCTGCTAAGCCTTTATAAACTTGCTTTGCTGTGGTGTAGTGTGGGTGCGGATGATACCAGTAAGTTCCTGCTGAATTTTCTCCAAGTTTAAAGCGATAAATTCTTTCTCTACCAGGCATGATAGGATCGTGTGGGTTGCCATCTTGCTCAGGTGGTATGTCAAGTCCATGCCAGTGGATTGTAGTTGGTTCTTTTAAACTATTTTTTACCAAAATTTCTACAGTGTCACCTTCATAAACTTCTATTTTGGGTCCAGGTATAGAGCCATTGTAAGTGAAGCATTTTGTTTTTTTACCTTTAACAAGCTCTATTTGACTTTCTTTGATTTCTATACTTGATCTAAAGAAATTTTTCTTTGCACTTGTGTTTTTTAGAAGTTTTAAATTTGCTAATGTTTGTCCGCTAGGAAAGTCTTTTTCATCGAGTAGTTTAATGTTTGGATTTTCTAGTTTGATAAAAGAAGTATCGATTTCTTTTGTATCTTTTTGTGTATGTTTTGAGTGCATATTATGATGAGAATGATCCCCCATTGCATAAGCACTGCTAATACTTGCTAAACCTAAAGCATTAAATTTTAAAAATAACCTTCTATCCATTAAATTTTTACTCCTAAATTAATTTTGATTTGGATTTTGATTATAGCTATTATTTGATTAATGATTGTAAATTATAAAAACAAGATATAATGTTAATATGATTTGTTATACAAGTGGTTTTAAATCAAAAAATTAAGGACAAATAATGCTAATTAAAAATCATTTAGATAAAGACTTTCAAACCCCTGCTTATATTTTAGAAGAAGACAAGCTTAGAAAAAATTGTGAGCTTTTGGCTAAAGTGAGTGAGCAAAGTGGAGCAAAAGTCTTGCTTGCTCTAAAGGGTTTTGCTTTTTCAGGTGCTATGGATATAGTGGGTGAGTATCTATCAGGTTGTACTTGCAGTGGGCTTTGGGAAGCTAAATTCGCAAAAGAATATATGAACAAAGAAATTCATACTTTTTCACCTGCTTTTAAAGATGATGAAATAGATGAAATCATAGATCTTTCACACCATATAGTATTTAATTCTTTTAATCAGTTTAAAAAATTTAAAGATAAAGCAAGTAAAAAGTCTCTTGGTTTGCGTTGTAATCCAGAGCTTTCAGTGGCTCCAAAAGAACTTTATAATCCTTGTGGTAGATTTTCAAGATTAGGAATTCGTGCGATTGATTTTGAAAATGAAGATTTAAGTGCTTTAAGTGGGCTTCATTTTCATGCTTTATGTGAAGAAAGTGCGTATTCTTTAGAGCTTGTGTTAAATGCTTTTGAAGCTAAATTTTCAAAATTTATTAAAAATATGAAATGGGTTAATTTTGGTGGAGGTCATCATATTACTAAAGAAGGTTATGACACGCAAAAACTAATTGATCTTTGTAAAAAATTTAGCGATAAATATGGAGTGCAAGTGTATCTTGAGCCAGGTGAGGCTGTGGGTTGGCAGTGTGGGACTTTAGTTGCAAGTGTAATAGATATAGTAGAAAATGAGAAAAAAATAGCTATTTTAGATACTTCAAGTGAAGCTCATATGCCAGATACTATCATCATGCCTTATACAAGCGAGGTTTTAAATGCTAGAATTTTATCAAGTCGTGATGGACAAAATTACAGCGAGTTAAAAGAAAATGAATTTGCTTATTTACTTGGTGGTAATACTTGCTTAGCAGGGGATATCATGGGTGAGTATGCTTTTAATCAAGAGTTAAAAATAGGGCAAAAAATAGTATTTTTAGATCAAATTCATTATTCCATAGTTAAAAACACCACTTTTAATGGAGTAAGACTTCCAAATTTAATGTTCTTAGATAAGAATGAAAATTTATCTATGATAAGAGAGTTTTGTTATGAAAATTATTCAAAAAGAAACTAAAAATTGAGTTTTTTTGTAGTTTTTTGCAAATTTATGTTTTTTAAATAAAACTTTTTTTAAAATAAAAATGGAAACTGAAAATTAACAAAACTACAATGCTAAGCTTTTTCTAGCGTGTAATGTTTAGGAGTAATTTATGCATAGAGTTATACTAGCTCTTTTAGCCTGTTTTAACTTTCTATTTGCTCAAGAAAATTTTGAAGTTAAAAATACTCAAATTTGGGATGTGCAAAGAGTGATGAATATAGAAAGTTATCAAAATTTTGGTGCTTTGTGGACTAAACTGCAAGGTGAGTATATTGCAAGTGCTGTTTTGATTATACTTATAGTCGTAATTTCAGCTTTTGCTTTGCATTATATGGTCATAGGTCCAAAGAAATTTTCTCATGATGGTAAGAAAATTTACGCTTTTTCAGTATTTGAAAGATTGTTTCATTTTGTAGCAGCAATCTCTTGGATTATCCTTGTACCAACCGGACTTATTATGATTTTTGGATCGTATTTTGGCGGTGGATTTTTTGTAAGAATGTGTAAAAACTTACATGGTATTGCTACTATTTTATTTATCATTTCTATCATTCCTATGTTTTTGTGTTGGATTAAAAGAATGCTTCCTGCAAGTTATGATTTAAGATGGATGATGATAGTAGGTGGATATTTAAGCAAAGAGAAAAAACCTGTGCCTGCGGGTAAGTTTAATTTTGGTCAAAAATCTTGGTATTATATAGCTGTTTTTGGTGGCTTTTTGATGATAATCACTGGTGCGTTTATGTTTTTCCTTGATTTTAATTCTACTTCTTTGCAATCTATTTTTGGAATTTCTCATATAGATATTTTAAGAGCTTCAGCTATCATCCATAATATTTTGGGTATTTTATGTGCAGTATTTTTTGCTATTCATATTTATATGGCCGTATTTGCTATTAAAGGAAGTATCCACTCTATGATTAGTGGTTATAAAGAAGAAGAGGAAGTTTATATTTTACATTCTTATTGGTATAAAGAACTAAGCGATAAAAAACAAATCAATCCATCGTTTACTTACGATTCTAAAACAAAATTTTAAAATCTCACTTGATTTTTTTAAATTTTCCTTGTTATAATCAAATAAAAATAACAAGGAAAATTAATGATACAAGATATTGATCTTTCGCGTAAATATTTTTATGAATTTTTTTCAAAAGCTTTTAATTTTATCGATGAAAATGAGTTTAAAATTTGGCATGAGCAAGTTTTAGTTTTAGCTCAAAGTCCTTTAGATGATAGTTTAAAATTTGATTTTGAAAAACTTAGTGTATGTGATTTTGCAAGTTTTAAAGAAGAACAAAATGGAGTGTTTTTTGATTTTTCTTATGTGAATGTGCCTATTAGTGCTTCTTTTTATGATGAGGGTAGGGATGATGGCAAAATGAAGCTTCAAGCCTGTGAAATCATTAGAAAAACCAAATTTAGAAAAAAAGAAGATTGTAGGCAAAGTGAAGATGAATTTGGCTTTTTGTTTGCTTTTATGGCAAGTATTATTGAGCATGATTTAAAAGTTGCACAGCAATTATTTCGTTTTGTGATAAACCCTGTAATAGATGAGTTTATAGAAAAATTACAAATCCACAAAAACTCAAATTTTTACATTGCTATTGCCAATATTATGAAAGTCTTTTTTGTAAATGAAAGAGCTTATTTGGAAGTACAAGCACCTATAAAAAAAGAAGGTAAAAGTGTAGCAGATGAGGCTTTACAAAGACTTCCTTATGAGCCAAGACTTCCTACTAAATTTAGCAAAACAAATATAGAAGAACTTAGTAAATTATAGAAATTAATATGTATTTTGTTACCAAAATACATATTATCAAAATCATCTTTTTATGAAAATAGAAATTAAATAAAATCTTAAGTGAAAATATGCAAAATTTATTTTGTTAAGTGTATAAATACTTTGAAAATAAGTATTTATAGTTATTCTTTACTTTTATTTCAAAGGAGAGAACATGGAGGCCAATCAAAGAAGGGATTTTTTAAAAAAATCTTTGAAAATTGGTGCTTTAGGGGTAGTAGCTGGGGCAAGTGTGAATGCTTTAGCTAAAGATGATTACCAAGAGCAAAATACCGTAGTTTTAGGAAAAAGTACTAAAAAAGAAGTGCTTTATAAAAAAACTATGCATTGGGAAAAATACTACAAAATAGCTTATTAATTAAGAAAGGAAGAAGATGGCATTAGCAAGAAGAAATTTTCTTAAGCTTGCTGGTATTGCTGGTCTTGGAAGTGCGGCTTTTGGTAGTGAAAACAAAGCTATTAGAGCTGCAAGTGAACAAGAAGTAGCAAATCCTTATCCAGATTCTAAGATTGTTAGAACAATCTGTAGTATCTGTAGTGCAGGCTGTGGAATTAAAGCAGAAGTGCAAGATGGAGTTTGGGTGCGTCAAGAAAACGCTATAGAACATCCTATTTCTCAAGGATCACACTGCTGTAAAGGGATAGATCAAATCGATCTTACTAAATCAAAGCAGCGTATTAAATATCCTATGAAAAAAGAAAATGGCAAATGGGTACGTTTAACTTGGGAGCAAGCTATCAATGAAATTGGCGATAAAATGCTTGAAATCCGTAAAGAAAATGGACCTGATAGTGTTATGTTTTTAGGTTCGGCTAAATTTAATAACCAACAAGCTTATTATTTTAGAAAATTTGCAGCATTTTGGGGTACTAACAATATAGACCACGTTGCTAGAATTTGACACAGCGCAACAGTCGCCGGTGTGGCGAATACATGGGGTTATGGCGCTATGACAAATCATTTTGGTGATGTGACTAAACACTCAAAAATGATGATTATTTTTGGTGCAAATACTGCTGTGGCAAATCCTATCGGATTTAAACACTTATTGCAAGCAAAAGATCGTAATAATGCTAAATTGGTAGTTGTAGATCCTGTATTTACAAAAACTGCAGTACATGCTGATGAATATGTAAGAATTCGTCCAGGCACAGATATAGCTTTAGTTTATGGTATGCTTCATTTGATCTTCAAAAACGGTTGGGAAGATAAAGAATTAATCAAAACTAGAACTTATGGGGTTGAAGAAATAAAAGCAGAGGCTGCTAAATGGACTCCTGAAGTTGTAGAAGATGTAACAGGTGTTCCAGCTGCTCAACTTGAAAAAATCACAAGAATGTTAGCTACAATCAAACCTGCTACGCTATTTTGGGCTTTAGGTATTACTCAACACTCAGTAGGTAGCTCTAACACAAGAATTCTAGCTATCTTACAACTCGTTCTTGGTAATATAGGCAAACCAGGTGCAGGAACAAACATCATTAGAGGTCATGATAATGTTCAAGGTGCTACTGATATGGGCTGTTTGGCTGATACTTTACCAGCTTATTATGGGCTTGATGATAATGCGTGGAATCATTTTGCTAATTTTTGGAATGTAGATAGAGAATATTTAAATTCAAGATTTTATTCTAAAGAATGGATGCATGAAAAAGGTTTTTCACTAGCAAAATGGTGGCAAGGCGTTTTACATGAAGAAAAAACTTATTCTAACTCACCTATCCGTGTGCTTTGGGTGCAAGGAACGGGTATTACTTCTATGGCGCATACGGTAAAAATTCAAGAAGCGCTTAAAAAACTTGATATGATTGTAATCGCTGAACCTTTTGTAAATGAAGTAGCAGTTTTAGCAGATCGTTCTGATGGTATTTATATTATCCCTGCTTGTACTCAATTTGAAACAGAAGGTTATGTCACTGCGACTAATCGTGCTATGCAATGGCGTTCTCAAGTAGTAAAACCAATTTATGAAAGCAAAGAGGATCAAGAGATTATGTTTGCTTTTGCTAAAAAATTCGGTTTTTACAAAGAATACACTCGCGGTATGAAAATGGAATTGAAAGATCATAAGCTTGTGCAAACAAGAGATGATAATGATGATAATTTTATATGGCCTGATGATGCTACAAGAGAAATGAGTAATGGTCTTTTAAGCATAGGCTTAAGAGGTATTTCAGCTGAACGCTTAAGAAAACACCAGCAAAATTGGGAACATTTTGATCCTGATACTCAAAGAGGTATTGGTGGTAAAGTTAAAGGCGAATACTATGGTTTACCTTGGCCTTGTTGGGATGAACAACATCCGGGAACTTCTATATTATGGAATACTGATGTGCCTTATGAAGAAGGCGGTATGGGCTTTAGAAACCGCTTTGGTTTAGAGCATGAAGGACATTCTCAATTAGCAGATGATGCCTTTACTCCAAAAGGATGTAAAGTTAAAGGTGGTTACCCACAAATCACTAAGGCAAATATTGAAAAAGTATTTAATATCAAACTAAGTGATAGCGAAAAAGAATTAATGGGCGCTAGCTGGAGTACAGATATTTCAGGTATTATTTTAGAAAAATGTAGAGAAAAGAGTGCTTGCTGTTTAGGTAATGCAAGAGCTAGAATGAAAGTTTGGGAATTTGCAGATCCTATTCCGTTACATAGAGAGCCTATTCACTCACCTCGTTGGGATTTGGTTAAAAAATATCCTACTTGGGGTGATCAAGAGAAAAATTTCAGAGTTGAGAGTAAATTTATCAGCGAGCAACAAAAGAAAGATTGGAGTAAAGAGTTTCCAACTATCATTTCAAGTATGCGTTTAGTAAATTTAAGTGGTGCAGGTATGCTTGAGAGAACTAGTAAATATCTTGCTGCAATCACACCTGAAATGTTTGCTAATGTTCACCCTGAACTTGCCTTAAAATATGGTATAAATGATGGAGATATGATGTGGATTCATTCACCGCAAGGTACTAAGATTAAAGTAAAATGTGTGCATAATCATTCTGTTACACCGGATAGAATTTGCTTGCCTTATAACTTTGCGGGTATTATGCAAGGAGTGGATTTAAGTTATAATTATCCTGAAGGCACTAGACCTTATACTATAGGTGAAAGTTCTAACACGGTTACTAACTATGGTTTTGATATAAATACGCAAATTTCTGAATTTAATGCAGGACTTTGCAGACTTGAAAAGGCTTAAGGGGTAAGTTATGGCTAGAATGAAATTTTATGTAGATAATAATCGCTGTATTTCTTGCTTTGCTTGTCAAGTGGCTTGTTCAAGTGCGCACGAAGTGCCAGTGGGGATTAATAGAAGAAAGGTAATCACTCTAAATGAAGGCATAGAAGGAAAAGAGTTTTCAACAACTCTTGCCTGCCAACACTGCACAGATGCTCCATGTGAGCAAGTTTGTCCTGTAAAATGCTTTTATATTAGAGCTGATGGTATTGTTTTACATGATAAAAAAACTTGTATAGGTTGTGGGTATTGTCTTTATGCATGTCCTTTTGGTGCTCCACAATTTCCAAGAGATGGTGCTTTTGGTATTAAAGGTCAAATGGATAAATGTACTATGTGTGCAGGTGGTCCTGAACCTAGTAACTCTCATGAAGAAAGAGAACTTTATGGACAAAATCGTATCGCAGAAGGTAAAGTACCTATGTGTGCTGCAGTTTGTTCTACAAATGCACTTTTGGTTGGTGATGCAGCTGAAGTTAGTGCAATGTATAGAAAAAGAGTTTTGCTTAAGGGCCAAAATTTAGGACTTGATGCAAAATAACCCAAAGGGTGTTTACAGGCACCCTTTTTTACTACTTATAATCCAAGGTTAATTCATGGAAGAATTAAATTTACAAATTCAAAAAAATCTTGATGAAAATAATAAACTTACTTGTAAAAAAGCACTAGAGCTTTTAAAACAATACTCCAAAGAAGATTTTCAAGCTAGTATAAAAAAAATGGATGTAAAAATTTCAGATTGCGAGTTAGGTCAATTTGGAAAGTTAAATAAAAATATAGCAAAAAGTGAAATTTTAGAAAAATTAGAAACAAAACTAGATTCTAAGCGTCGCATATCATGTAAAGATGCTTTAGAATGTGCTAAAAACTTTAATATGGCTGATATGAGAGCTACGCTTAAAACTTATAAAATTGATATTAAATACTGCGAACTTGGTTGTTTTGAAGAAAAAAAAGGTAAAAAATTTCATATAAAAAGCAAAATTTGGGTAGAAAATCCTGATGGAGAATTACTTTTTGGTAAAGGGAAAACAGATATTTTAGAATTAGTTGGAGAATGCGGAAGTATTTCCCAAGCGGCTAAACAACTAGGGATGAATTATAAAAAAGCTTGGCTTTATATACAGGATTTAGAAAAAAATATGAAAGAAGAATTGCTCATTGCTAAAAAAGGAAGGGGAAGTCAATCAGGTAGTAAGCTTACTCCAAGAGCTTATGAGCTAATTCAAAATTTTAAAATTTTACAACAAGATGTAGAAGAATACACTAATAAACGCTTTAAAGAATTATTTTTCAAGAAAAATCAAGAAAAAGATAAAACTTAATTTGAATACAAGTTATAAAAATATATCATTAAGTAAAAAAGGTAAAAAATGAAAATTGATTGTAGAGATTTAGCTTGTCCGCGTCCTGTGATAGAGACAAAAAAGGCTTTAGAGGAGTTAAAAGAAAATGAAAATTTAGAAATTCTTTTAAATTCTCAAGCTTCTAAAGAAAATGTAATGAGGTTTTTAAAATCTTTAAATTTGAACTTTAGTGTGAAAGATGTAAATGATGAAAGTATTATTAGCATTATAAAAGATAGTAATATAGCTCAAACTCAAGAAAAAAATTTACAAGAATACAATGTGTTATTTTTAAAAAGTGATAAAGTAGGCGAAGGGGAACTTGGGAAAAATCTAATGCTAGGTTTTTTAAAAACCTTAAAAGATTTACCTAATAAACCTGTAAAAATCCTTTGTGTTAATGATAGTGTTTTAATGAATACTGATTGTTCTCATATGGCTTTTGAAGCTATGAAAGAGCTTGAAAATTTAGGGGTTGAAATTTATAGTTGTGGGGCATGTTTGGAATTTTTTGGTAAAACTAAAGAGCTTAAAATAGGTAAAATAGGTAATGCTTATGAAATTTTAAATGAACTTTTTGGAAAGGCAAAGATTATTTCTTTATGATATATAAAGACCAAAAACTAACTCAATATGTAAAAGCTGCGGGTTGAGCTGCCAAACTAGACTCGGTGGGTCTTAACAAAATTCTTGGCATTTTAAAACCGCATGAAAACATTTTAAGTGGTATTGATAATAACGAAGATGCAAGTGTTTATAAGCTAAATGAGGAATTAGCTTTAGTGCAAACACTTGATTTTATCACACCTGTGGTTGATAGTGCGTATCATTTTGGTGCTATAGCTGCTGCCAATGCTTTAAGTGATGTATTTGCTATGGGTGCTGAGGTGATTAATGCCTTAAATATTGTAGGCTTTGATACTTGTCATTTTAACAATGAAATTTTACTTGAAGTTTTAGAAGGTGCTAGAGCTAAGGTTGAAGAAGCTGGTGCTGTGCTAGTAGGTGGCCATACTATAGAAAATGATGAATTTATTTTTGGTCTTAGTGTGACAGGTGTAGTTCATCCTAAGAAATTTATAGCTAATAATAGTGCAAAAGATGGTGATGTTATTTTACTTACTAAGCCTATAGGTAGTGGCATTATTAGCACTGCTATCAAGGCTGGTTTGCTAGAAAAAGCAAAGATTTTAAAAGCAATAGAGCAAATGAGTTTTTTAAATCTTTACGCAAGTCGTATTTTAAAGGGGTTTAAAAGTCTTAGTGCTTTAAGTGATGTTACTGGTTTTGGCCTTTTGGGGCATTTAAAAGAAATGTTAAATGAAGAGATTATGATAGAAGTGTATAAAAATGAAATTCCTTTAATGGATGGAGTTTTGCCAATGGCTAATATGGGGATAATCCCAGCAGGAGCTTATAAAAATAAAGATAGCCTAAAAATTTGGGTTGATAATTTAAATGAAAAAGATGAAGATATAGTGTATTTTGATCCTCAAACTTCAGGTGGACTTTTAGCTGCAATGAGTGAAAAAGATGCAAATGAGGCTTTGAAAATTTTGAAAGATTACAATATAGAGGCAAAGATTATTGCTAGATGTGTAAGAAATACTCATAATTATTTATTATTACGCTAATATTTTATTTACAATTAAAAATATATGTTTATATTTGTTACTTTTTTACATAAAAAAATAAATTATAAATAAATATATGTTGATTTTTGTGGCTATTTTTGTATCATAAAAGATATTAATTACTAAATGGAGGAAGAAATGATACAAAAAGCTTTGCAATTAGCTGAAGAATTACAAAGAAAAATAGAAAGTAATATCTCTCAAAGTGAAAAAGAATTTCACGCCAAAATGCAAAAACTTTTAAACAATCCTAAAAATAAAGTGATGTTGATTGAACTTTTAGATCGCTCTTTTAGATGTAAAGATAAAAGTGCGAGTTTTGAGCTTATAGAGCATACTTTAAACAAATATGGTATAGCAGATTTTTTCAGTGCTTTTGAAAAATTTTTGCTTTTTTCATTTTTAAATTTTGGAAAATTTGCACCAACTCTTAGTGTGCCATTTTTCATTAAGCATTTAAGAGAAGATACTAAAGCTATGGTTTTAGATGCAAACCCTAGTGTTTTAGAGCCTCATATGCGTAAAAGAAAAGATGAAGATAAAATTACCTTAAATGTAAATTTAATTGGTGAAGAGGTTTTGGGTGAGGCTGAGAGTGCTTATAGAGTAAAAAAATATGAAGAAGCATTAAAAACAAGCTATATTACTTATATTTCAATTAAAATCACTACCATTTTTTCTCAAATTAATATCATTGATTTTGAATACTCTAAAGATGAAGTGGTAAAAAGATTGGATAAATTATATGCTCTTGCTTTAGAAGAAGAAAAAAAGCAAGGTGTGTCTAAATTTATCAATCTTGACATGGAAGAATTTAGAGATTTAGAATTAACCGTTGAAGCTTTTATGGAAAGTATTGCAAAGTATAATATTAAAGCAGGTATCGTTTTACAAGCTTATCTTCCTGATTCTTATGAATATTTGAAAAAACTTTTTGCTTTTTCAAAAGAAAGAGTTTTAAAAGGTATGAAGCCTATAAAAATTCGCTTTGTTAAAGGAGCGAATATGGAAAGTGAAGAAACTATAGCTTCGCAAAGAGGTTGGGCTCTACCTACTTTTTATAAAAAAATTGACACAGATAGTAATTATAAGAAAATGCTTGATTTTGTCTTAGAGGGTGATAATTATAAATATATTAATGTAGGTATTGCGAGTCACAATTTATTTGAAATTGCTTATGCTTATACTAGAATTTCACAAGCAGGAGCTTTATCATCTTTTACTTTTGAAATGCTTGAAGGTATGAGTTTGCAATGCTCTTATGAGCTTTCTAAAATGCATGATCTTATACTTTATGCACCGGTGTGTGATGAAGCGCATTTTAATAATGCCATTGCTTACTTAGTAAGAAGACTTGATGAAAATACTAGTGAAGATAATTTCATGAGATATTTTTTCAACCTTAAAATCAATGATAAAAATTGGCAAATGCAAAAAGAATTATTTATAAAATCTTTAGAAGGCGTTGCTAGTTTGGATAATTCTACTCATAGAACTCAAGATAGAAATAATGAGATAAAGGCTATTAGTTCTTATGAGAGTAAAGAATTTAAAAACGAACCTGATACAGATTTTATCTTAAAAGCAAATAGAGAATGGGCTAAAAATATAAGAACTAAATATGAAAATTTAGAAAATTATGATGTGTATCCGGTTGCAAAAGAAGAAATTAAAAATGAAAATTTACAAGTAATAGAAGTTAAAGATAAAATCAAAAATCGCACTATAGGTAAAGCACATTTAGCAGGCCAAAAAGAGATTAAATATGCTTTAGATGTAGCTAAGAGCTCAAATTTTAGTGATTTAAGTCATGATGAAATTTATAAAATTTTAGCAAAAACTGCTCAACTTGTTAGAGATCGTAGAGGAGATTTAATAGGTATAGCAGCTTTAGAAGTAGGAAAAACTTTCTTAGAGATTGATCCTGAAGTTAGTGAGGCTATAGACTTTTTAGAATTTTACCCACATTCTTTGGAAAAACTAAAAGAGCAAAATCCAAATACTACTTTTAAAGCAAAAGGCATAGGTGTGGTAATTGCACCATGGAATTTTCCAGTAGGTATTTCAGTAGGAACCATAGCAGCACCTTTGGCTGCAGGTAATAAAGTAATATATAAGCCATCATCTTTATCCATGCTAACAGGTTATATGCTTTGTAAATGCTTTTGGGATGCGGGAATTCCAAAAGATGCTTTGATTTTCTTACCTGCTAAAGGTAGTGATATATCAAAATACTTGCTTGTTGATCAAAGTGTGAAATTTTCAGTATTAACCGGTGGAGAAGAAACTGCTTATGCAATGCTCAAAGCTAATCCAACCTTACTTTTAAGTGCTGAAACAGGCGGTAAAAATGCAACTATTGTTTCTAAATTTGCTGATCGTGATAGTGCGATTAAAAATATCATTCATTCAGCATTTTCAAATTCAGGTCAAAAATGCTCTGCTACTTCTTTACTTGTTTTGGAAGAAGAAGTTTATGAAGATGAGGAATTTAAAAAGACCTTGGTAGATGCTGCTAGTTCTATGGCGGTTGGAAATCCATTTGTATTTAAAAATAAACTTGGAGCTTTAGCAGATAAACCAGATGTAAAACTGCAAAAAGCATTAGATGAGTTAGCTCCATATGAAAGTTGGGCTTTAAAGCCTAAATTTGTAGATGATAATCCTTATCTTTTAACTCCAGGGATTAAATATGGTACAAAAAAAGGTGATTTTACACACATGAATGAGCTTTTTGCGCCAATTTTAACTGTAATGAAAGCAAAAGATTTAAAAGAAGCTATTGATATAGTAAATTCTACAGGTTATGGACTTACAGCAGGATTTGAAAGTTTAGATGAGAGAGAATGGGAATACTTCCACACTCACATAGAGGCAGGAAATATTTACATCAATAAACCAACAACAGGAGCTATAGTTCTTAGACAACCTTTTGGTGGTATTAAAAAATCAGCCATTGGTTTTGGTAGAAAAGTTGGAATTTATAATTACATCACTCAATTTTTAGATATAGAGCAAAGTCAAGCTGATCAAAATGTTTTAGATAATGAATTAGTATCAAATTTAAATGCTTTAAGCTTGGATTTAAATGAAAAAGATAAAGCCGATTTTGAAGTCATTAAAGCTATGGCAAGAAGCTATGCTTATCATGCAAAACATGAATTTGCAAGTGCAAAAGATTATGTCAATATAAGAGGCGAGGATAATATTTTCTCTTATACAAAGGTTAAAAATATTGCTTATAGAGTACATAAAGATGATAGTTTAAAAGATATTTTAGGAGTTATTTTAGCAGCTAGTGTGCTAAATATTGATCTTATTTTAAGTTATGATGAGCATGAAAAAATAGATCTTGTGCAAAAGATTAATCAAAAAATTAGTTCAAAAACTTTATTCCTTAAAGAAAGTAAAGAAAATTTCATTAGCAAAATAGCTGATTATGAAAGAATTCGTTATTTTGCTCCATTAGATATTAATGATGAAATTTTCATAAAAGCAGCAAGTTGTGCAAAAATCATTGCCAATGCTAAGCCTTTAATGAACGGACGTTTTGAGTTGCTTTTATATCATAATGAAAAAGCTTTAAGTATATCTTTCCACCGTTATGGAAATTTAGGCATTCGTGCTTTAAAATAAAAAGGAGAAAAAATGGAGGTTGTGCACATTAATACTCAAATTGCGATAATGTTTGTCGCATATTCAGCATTAATGCTTTTTATTGGATTTTATTTTTATAAACAAAATAAAAATTCAGAGGATTATTTTTTAGGTGGTCGTTCTATGGGGCCGGTAGTTTCAGCACTTAGTGCTGGAGCTTCTGATATGAGCGGTTGGCTTTTAATGGGTTTACCGGGAGCTTTATATGTAAGTGGTTTAGCTGAAAGCTATATTGCAATAGGTCTTAGTATAGGAGCATTTTTAAACTGGGCTTTTGTAGCAAAAAGACTTAGAATTTATACTAGTGTGATTGCAAATTCTATTACAATTCCAGATTATTTTGAAACAAGATTTGATGATGATAAGCATATATTAAGAGTGGTTTGTGCTATTGTTATTTTGATATTCTTTACTTTTTATGTTTCTTCAGGACTTGTAGGTGGAGCAAAGCTTTTTGAAGCAACTTTTGGAATCCAATATGATTATGCGCTTACTACAGGAACTGTGATTATAGTTGCTTATACATTTTTGGGTGGATATAAGGCAGTTTGTTGGACGGATTTAATTCAGGGTTTATTAATGATGAGTGCCTTGATTATCGTACCTATAGTGATGATTTATCATTTGGGTGGCTTTAGTGAAGCTGTTAATATAGTCAAAGAAATTAAGCCAAATACTTTTTCTATGGGGGAAGGATTAAGCTTTTTGGGTATAGTTTCAGCGCTTTCTTGGGGGCTTGGGTATTTTGGTCAGCCACATATTTTGGTGCGTTTTATGTCTATAAGATCAACTAAAGATATTCCAACTGCTACTTTTGTAGGAATTTCTTGGATGGTTATATCTTTAATTGGAGCTTGTTTGATAGGTATTTTAGGTATAGCTTATGTGAGTAAATTTGAGCTTAGTTTGCAAGATCCTGAAAAGATTTTTATCGTAATGTCGCAATTGCTTTTCAATCCTTGGATAGCAGGTGTTTTATTAAGTGCTATTTTGGCAGCCATTATGAGCACAGCAAGTTCGCAATTGCTTGTTTCAAGTTCAACTATAGCAGAGGATTTTTATAAAAGAATTTTTAACAAAGAAGCGTCCAATAAAACAGTGATGACTTTGGGTAGATTTGGTGTTTTAGCAGTAGCTGTGATAGCTTTTATTATTTCTACTGATAAAAACTCAAGCGTATTAAGTATAGTAGCTTATGCTTGGGCAGGGTTTGGAGCAAGTTTTGGTTCTGTAATGCTCTTTTCGTTATTTTGGTCAAAAATGACTAGATATGCTGCTATTGCAGGTATGATTACCGGTGC
This sequence comes from Campylobacter sp. CNRCH_2014_2452, assembly GCF_025772865.1. Taxonomy (NCBI): domain Bacteria; kingdom Pseudomonadati; phylum Campylobacterota; class Epsilonproteobacteria; order Campylobacterales; family Campylobacteraceae; genus Campylobacter; species Campylobacter sp. CNRCH_2014_2452. The sequence goes on along the minus strand of NZ_JAKMSX010000002.1, from coordinate 73,893 downwards.
AGTTGTAGTTGTAGTATATAAAAATTTCTTAGCAGAGTGGCTTGATTTTCCTATTTATGAAATCATTCCAGGATTTTTAGCTGCTTCTGTTGTGATTATTTTAGTGAGCATGGTAACTAAAGTTCGCCCAGGAACTAAAGCAGCTTATGAAACAATGCTAAAACATCTCTAATACTCTCGCAATATGCGAGAGTAACTATGAAAAAATATTAATCAAATAAGTATTTAAAGGTATTGCAACAATATCAATTAAAACAGCACCACATAAAGGTACTATTAAAAAAGCTTGTCTAGAAGTTAAATTATATCTAGAACAAACTGCATTCATATTTGCTACTGCATTTGGTGTTGCACCTAGACCATGTCCCATAAGTCCGGCACACATAATCGCACTATCATAATTTTTTCCGCATAATCTAAAAACTATAAAAATTGTAAAGAATAGTAAAGCTAAAACTTGCACAATCAAAGTAATAAAAAGAGGTGTAGCAACAGCACTTAGTTCGTTTATTTTTAAATTTATCATAGCCATAGTTAAAAAAATACCAAGGCTTAACTCACTTATAGTATCTATTGTATATTGATTTAGCTTAAAAATATTAAAAGAATCATTAATATTTCTTACAACAATAGCAACAAGCATGGCACCAACATAACTAGGCAAAGAATAGCCGCTATATTGTGTAAATTTGGAACTTAAAAAAAATCCAATACACATAATACATAATATTAAAAATAAAGATTTTAAAAAATCTTTATAATTTGCATTGTGAATTTCATGCTTTAGAGGATCTATATCTTTAATATCTTGATTAGTTGTGATTTTTAATTTGTGTTTATTTATAAGATATTTTGCTACAGGACCTCCGAGCAAAGACCCTGAAATCAGTCCAAAGGTTGCCGCTGCCACTGCTAAAACTTTAGCGTTATTTAAGCCACTTAATTCTTCAACCATACCTCCAAAAGCTATAGCATTTCCATGTCCTCCTTCCAAAGAAACAGCACCACATAAAATTCCATATAGTTTATTTAAATCGAATAAACTCATCATGGAAATGCCGATAAAATTTTGCATTAAAGCCATAAACCAGCAACAACCTAGATAGATTAAAAGTACTTTTCCTCCTACTTTTAAGAGTTTAAAACTTCCACTTAATCCTATTACGGTAAAAAAAGCTACCATTAAAGGAGTTTGTAAACTTGTATCAAAATCAACTTTAATCTCAATAAAACTTAAAATCCAAATGATTATACTGATTAAAAATCCACCTATAACTGGTGCGGGAATGCAAAATTTTTCTAAGATTAAAAAGCGTTTTTTCAAAAACATACCAAACAATAAAACCCCGATACTAATAGCTAATACGCTTAAACTATCAAATTTCATATCATTCCTTTACTTAATAAAAAATATGCTAGATAAGCAGCGATTTTTGCAGTGTGATTGTCTATATCAAATTTAGGATTAAATTCACAAATATCTGCTAAAGCAACTTTTTTGCTTTCAAAAATAATTTTTATCGGAGTTAAAATTTCTTTTAAATTGATACCAAAAACAGCAGGGGCGCTTACAGCAGGAGCTATGCTTTGTGAAAATACATCCATATCAATACTTAAATAAACAACTTCATTTTGTTTTAAGAAGTTTTTAATGACTTCTATACATTTTTCAAATTCAGTATCTAAAACATAACTTGCTTTCATATTATCCATAGTTTGAAAAAGTGCTTTTGTGTTAGATAATTTACTTGCACCCAAGCAAAGATAAGAAAAATTATAATTATTTTCTTTTGCATATTCATAAGCTTTGTAAAAAGAATTTCCAGAAGTATGTAACTCCTGAATTCTTACATCAAAATGTGCATCAAAATTTATAACTCCTACACTTTTTTTGTAATCTAAAAGCGCTTTAATACAAGCTAAAGATGTTTCGTGTCCACCTCCTAAAATTACACCATAATGATTATTATGTAAAATTTCTAAGCACTTGTGATAAAGTAGTTCATCGCCTAATTCTAGGGTATCAAAATTTTCAATATCTCCTAAATCATCAAAATCAAAATCATCATGTATAGCAAAATTTGCCATATTCTTTCTTATAATTTTTGGTGCTAATTCACTTCCAATTCTACCATTATTTCTCTGCACACCCAATGATGAACAAAAGCCTAATAATTTATTATTTGAAGAGTGATTTAAACATTTAAATAATCGTTTATGGATAATTTCATCACCATCATTTCTCCCTTGCCACATGTATTCCTCCTTTTTTGTGTTTAATTTCAATGTAAGATATTTTTTTAAATATTTTTGTATTTTGAGAAATAACATTATTTATTTGTGTATTTTAGTAGCAATAATTTATTGATTAAATAATTTTTTATTATAGTAAAAAATATTTGAAAATACTAAGGTATAGCTTTTAATGCATTTATGATAAAAGTTTCTTTAAGTTTTATTTTAAAATAAGAAAATACTATATATTTACTACTTGAAACAAAAAGGAGATTTATGCAAAAAAATAATCAAAAAACTTATGATTTATTTTTGATAGTGACATCTATTTTGGCGGTTTTTATGGTGATTGTAATTTTACTTATAAATCCTAGTAAAGCTTTAGAAGTAGCAAATTTTCTTTTTAGTAAGCTTACACATATGTTTGGCTCATTTGTTCAACTTTTTGAGTTTATTTGTGTAGTTTTTATTTTCTACTTGGCTTTTTCTAAAATAGGTAATATTAAATTAGGCGATGGGATAAATCCTTATTCAAATACTGCTTGGATTTTTATGTTTATTTGTGCAGGACTTGGATCTGCTACTATGTATTGGGCATTTATGGAATGGGCATATTATTATTTAGCACCTGGATTAAATATTACTCCAAAATCTACAGAAGCTTTAAGAAGTGCAACTTCTTTTGTGTATTTGCATTGGGGTATTACGCCTTGGGCTGTATATGCTTTAAGTTCTATTGCAATGTGTTTTCATTTTTATATTTTTAAAAATAAAAATTTAAAAATTTCAAGTTTAATAGCAAATATCTTGCATATTAATCAAAATATAGTGCTTGATAAAATCATCGATGTTGTGTTTTTATTTAGTACTTTTGGTGGACTTGTGCTTACTACAACCCTTTCTATAATTACAATTAGTGCTGGACTTTCTGGAATTTTTGATATTAATGATGGTTTTTATTTAAAATTTATTCTTTTAGCTATTGTTACAGCTGTTTTTACCTTTTCTAGTTTTGTTGGATTATCAAGTGGTATGGCAAAACTTGCTAAAATATCTTGTATCTTGTGTTTTGTGTTTGCAATATTGGTATTTATTTTAGGAGATAGTGTATTTATATTAAATAATATAATAAATAGTATAGGGGTATTTTTTAGTAATTATGTTTCAATGAGCTTATATAATGATATTGCTGGTGTAAGTAGCTTTAATTCTGATTGGACAGTTTTTTATTGGCTTTATTGGATTACTTACACTCCTGCTGTTAGTATTTTTGTGACAAAAATTTCTAAAGGAAGGACCATTCGTCAAGTAATTTTTGGTCTTATTGTGGGTGGATGTATTGGGACTTGGTTTTTCTTTGGAGTTTTGAGTTCATATGCAATAGATATTTTTCAAAGTGGAATCTTAGATGTTCCAAATTTTATTAGTTCAAATGCTGGAGAAGCTGGAGTGGTAGCATTGATAAAAACACTACCATTTGGTACTATTTTTGCTCTTTTTTATTTCCTGCTTATGATGGTATTTTTGGCTTCTCATATGGATGCTACTGCATTTACTATTTCTTGTGTAAGCACAAAAATAGATAGTGAAAATCCTAGTAAATATTTAAAAGTTTTTTGGTGTATTATGCTTGGATTAATTCCTTTAGCAATGCTTTATATAAATGCAGATTTAAATACCTTAAAAGTTGCAGTTGTTTTGAGTGCTGCTCCTTTTTTGGTAATACTTGCTATTAGCTTTTATGGGCTTATTAAATGGATAAAAAGGATGGATAATGAAAATTACAAAGGTTGAACCTATATGGTTAAGGACAAAAACTTTTGATGAGTCTTGTGAGTGGGGTGAAGATGCCTTTATATTAAGAATTTATACAGATAATAATCTTTATGGAATAGGAGAAAGTGATAGTGCTGCGGCAGTTTTAAAGATAATGTTTGAGCAACCTAGTACTCATGGATCTTGCAGAAATTTAAGTGAAATTTTAATAGGACAAGATCCAAGAAATATTAAGAAGATTATGGATGATTTGATTGAGGGAAGTGCGTATTATGGACTTAGCGGAGCATTAATTTGTGCTTTAAGTGCAATAAATATTGCTTTATATGATTTACTTGGAAAAATTTATGGTGTAAGTGTAGCTACTATACTTGGTGGAAAAAGAAAAGACTTTTTAAATGCATACGCTACTTTTATTCCGAGTAAAAATATGGAAGAAAATATTTCTAGAGTAAAATACTTAAAAGAAGAAGGTTTTAAACTATTAAAATTTGGTGGTGCAGGCTTTGGCAATAATGCATTAGCTGATAAAGAGATTATCAAGAATATTAGAGGTGCAGTGGGCGATGATATTAAACTTAGTATTGACTTAGTAGGGCTTTGGAAAAATTTTTCTTATGCAAGAGAAAGATTTTTGGAAATTGAAGAATATAACTTAGAGTGGATAGAAGAACCAGTTAGTGCAAATAATTTTTATGATTATGCAAGACTTAGTGAACACTTACCTTGTAAGATTACGGGTGGAGAGAGTTTTTACACGCTAAATGAGTTTGAAAATTTTATTAAAAAGTCAAAAGTTTCTATTGTGCAACCTGATATTACTAGATGCGGTGGTTTTGACACTATGTTAGAAATTGAAAAAATATCTTTAAAATATGGTTGTGATTTAGTCCCGCATGGTTTTTCTACAGGAATTTTACTTGCTGCTACGGTGCAGTTTCTAGCAAGTACTAAATATTGTAATTTGATAGAGTATTCTCAATCAACAAGTGTGCTTTTTACTCATTTGGTGAAAAATTTAATCCCTTGCAAAGATGGTATAGTTGAAGTCAATGATGCTGTGGGTATAGGAGTGATATTGGATGAAAATTTAATAGAAAAATATCGTATAAATATAAAGATTTGAGTAAATACTCAAATCTAATTTTTAAGGTTTTTGAATTAAAAATCTAAGCGTTGGTCCATCTTGATCTATCTCTAAAATTTCAAATCCGCGATTTTTCGCATCTTGAGGTATAGAATTAATACTTTGTGGGCAATCACATAAAATTTCTAAGACTTCACCTGATTTTAATTCTTTTAATGCATCAATGGTAGCTATAGCAGGATATGGGCATGCCTCACCTTCTAAATTTAAACTATAATGAATAATCATAATTTTCCTTTGTTGTGTTGGAAGAATAATCTTTTAAATTTTAAAACAAACAAAAATAAAATAGCAAACAAAGCTAAATTGATTAATAAGCCATTAAAATAACCAAAATCATTTAAAAGATGAATTTTTATACCATTTGTTAGTATTTTTGGGAAATGATCATAATTTAAAGCTAAGATTATAGTACCGATGATATTGGCAATACCCACTATAATAAAATGACTTTGTCCCTCGCAAGCTCTATACATCCAACCACACTCGCATCCTCCGGCAAAAACTATTCCAAATCCAAATAAAAAAGCACCTATAGCAAGGTTTGGTGATATTTCTATTACTTTACTAGTATGCCCTTGTAATATAAAAGCAAAAGCTATTAAACAAGCTATGATCATACCTATTAAAGCGCCTTTTATAGCATTGTCTCTACCAAATAAAAATAAATCTCTAAAGCAAGAAGTGAAGCAAATTTGAGCCCTAGAAATGATAAAACCAAAAACAAAACCAAATATTAACGCTAAAGGAAAAAAACTTTCTTTGTTTTTAATATCAATATTTTGTTTTTGTAGTATAAATACAACATAAGTTATAAAAATTATAAATACACCAAGTCCTATGTAAAAATATATTTTTGAAATTTTATTTTGTGTTTTTAATTTTTGATTTTCTTTGCAAACGCGTTGTAACTTTGCTTTTGGCTTAAATAAGGCAAGATTACAAACCTTAACACCTAGATAAATTCCTAAAATCATAAATAAAGTAAAAACCCAAGTATGTAAAGAAAAATAAGGTAAACCTGTAAAGAAATTTGCTAAATTACAACCAAAAGCAAGTCTTGCACCAAAGCCTGATAAAATTCCTCCTATAATAGCTTGAAAAATTCGAATTTTGCTAGCAGGCAAACGCCATTTAAATTTATTTGCTAAAAATGCAGCTACTAAGCACCCTATAAACATACCTATGAGCATGATACCATCAATTCTTGTTAAGGGACTGCCACTTAAATTTTGCTTTTGGTAGTAAGTGTAGGAGCTTAAATCCATACCAAAAAATTCTAAAATTTCTCCACCCCAGCGTGTCATTTCACCTGTAACAGCCCAAACACTACCAAAAATTCCAAAATAAATAGCACTTAAAATTCCAAGTATAATCATGCCTTTGGAGTTATCCCAAAAATTTATAAAAAAAGATTGTTTGAAAGAATGCATTGATATATCCAAAAATTGTAATTGTCAAAACTTGACACTGAAAAACAAACATTATAACTAAAAAATATAATATTTCAAAGTATTTTTACACGCTTATAATTTCATATGTTTAATTTTTGTTTCAATTAAAAATATTAAGATATAATATCATTTTTGGAAGGTTAGCTTATCTGGTGATGGCCACTGACTTCAAATCAGATGAAAGGGTAGTTGACTACTTTTTGGGGAGTTCGATTCTCTCACCTTCTCGCCAAATTTAAGTCAAAATGGAGTTTTTTTATGAGTAAAGCAGATATTGTCGTTGGTATCCAATGGGGTGATGAAGGTAAGGGTAAGATAGTTGATAAACTATGTGAAAATTATGATTATGTTTGCAGAAGTGCAGGTGGACATAATGCAGGTCACACTATATGGGTTGATGGTATAAGATATGCTTTACATTTAATGCCATCAGGTGTTTTAAATAAGCAATGTATTAATGTTATAGGTAATGGAGTTGTAGTTAATCCTGATGTATTAATTAGTGAAATGGCTCAATTTGAAAATTTAGAAGGAAGATTATTTATAAGCGATAGAGCTCATTTAAATTTAAATCATCATGCTTTGATTGATCAAGCAAGAGAAAGACTTAAAGGCGATAAAGCTATAGGAACAACAGGCAAAGGCATAGGGCCAAGCTATGAAGATAAAATAAGTCGTAATGGACATAGAGTAGGGGAATTGCTAGAGCCTGAAAAGCTTTGTGAAAATTTAATGAAAGATTTTGAACTTAAAAAAACTTATTTTGATGTTTTAGGTATTGCAATGCCTAGTTATGATGAAATTTTAAAAGATTTAAAACGCTTTAAAGAAGTGCTAGCGCCATATATTACAGATACTACAAGAATGCTTTGGAAAGCTTTAGATGAGGATAAAAAAGTATTGTTAGAAGGTGCACAAGGTTCTATGCTTGATATTGATCATGGAACTTATCCTTATGTAACTAGTTCAACGACTATTTCAGCTGGAGCTTTAAGTGGTTTGGGATTAAATCCAAAAGAAATTGGAAAAGTTATAGGCATAGTAAAAGCTTACACAACAAGAGTGGGAAATGGAGCTTTTCCAAGTGAGGATTTAGGTGAAGATGGTGAAAAAATAGGACTTATTGGTAAAGAAATCGGAGTAAGCACAGGTAGAAAAAGAAGATGTGGTTGGTTTGATGCGGTTGCGGTAAGATATACTGCAAGATTAAATGGCTTAGATACTTTATCATTAATGAAACTTGATGTATTAGATGGTTTTGAAAGTGTTAAAATCTGTAAAGCATATGAATATAAAGGACAAGAAATAGACTATGTACCTTGTGATTTAGAAAACGCTAAGCCTATTTATGAAGTAATGGAAGGTTGGGATAAAGTTGCAGGGATTAGAGATTATGATTTGCTACCTGAAAATGCTAAAAAATACATTAAGCGTTTGGAAGAATTAAGTGGCGTTAGAGTAGGTTATATCTCCACAAGTCCTGAAAGAGAAGATACTATCATTTTATGAAAAGCAAATATTCTTCTGTGATTAAGCTTAGAAAACAACAGCTTGATAAAGCAGAGGCAAATTTGACTAGAACAAGACAAAAGCTTTTGTTGTGTGAAGAAGAATTTAAAGAAGCTTTAAAAACATGCGAAAGCTTGACTTTGGCTGATAAAGGTTCGGTGGCTTTGTTAAGATCGTCTTTAAAAATGCAAGAGATTGCAAGAGAGGGTAAGCAAAGAATTAAACAAAAATTAGACCTAACTAAAAAAGAACTTGCACATCATCAACATTTATACAAAAAGGCTCATTTGGAATTTGAAAAAATTAAGGTTTTAGAAAATGAAGAATTAAAAAAAATCCAAAAAGCTTTACAAAAAGAAGAAGAAAAATTTATAGATGAACTTGCTATAACAAGACATTTTAATAAGGATAAATGATGAAAAAAATAATATTTTTATTGATTTTCTTAAATTTTGTAAATGCACAGCAAAATTGCGAGCAGTATTTTGAAGCAAGAAAAGAGCAAATGCAAGAGCAAATTAGAGAATATGATGAAGCAAGACAAAGTTTAGAGGCTTATAGAGCTTCTTTTGAAGCTTTGCAAAAAGAAAAAATGCAAGCTTTGGAGCAAAAAGAAGCTGATGTTAATGCAAGTTTAGAGCAAATAAAAAGTTTAAAAGAGCAAAATGAGCGTATATTAGAAGCGACTAAACAAAATCTTCAAGTTATTAATGATAAAACCATGGGGCGTATCACAGAAATTTATGCTAAAATGAAAGATGTGGCCGTGGCAGGTATATTAAGCGAAATGGAACCGGATGAGGCTTCAAAAATTCTACTTTCGCTAGATCCTAGAAAAATTTCATCCATTATGGCCAAGATGGATCCAAAAAAAGCTTCCGATTTAACACTACTTTTGAAAAATTTAGATCAAAATGCAAGTTCGCAGTAAGTTTTAAGCAGTTTTTACCTTTTTTTTAGTATTATTTCAAAATAAAAATAAAAAGGTGAATAAATGCGTATCAAACCAGCTCATATACCTTATATAGCAAATAAAATAATACTTGATTTAATGCATTCTTCTTTTGTTAAAATTAAAGATGATAGTCAAAAACTTTTAAAAACAGCAAAAGAAATTATAGAAATAGATGTTTTAAATGAGCGTAAACTTGATGAAAAAGCAAAAGAAATTTTAGAAAGCCAAGAAGATGAAATTGAGTTTATGCAAATAGATAGAAAAAGTATGTTTTGGATGATTAAGAAAAAACTAGCAAATGAGTTTAAATTTATGCTCGATAGTGAAGATAGATACAATAATCTTTCTCATAAAATTTTAGAAAATTTAGTGGAAGAAGATTTGATAAACTACAATGTGTCAGAAAATCGCGTGAAAAATCTCATTTTTTCAAGTATTATGTCTTATTTAAAAGAGTATGAAAATTTAGAAGATTTAGTCTATGAAAAAATTTCAAATTATAAAAGAAAACTTATTCCAGGTTCTGAAGAATATGAATTGGTATTTGAAAAGCTATATCAAGAAGAGCTTAGAAAAAAAGGACTTTTATGAAAGCATATATTTATATAGAGAATGATGTTTTTTTAAGCGCAAAGGCTTTTGGACAAAGTGGAACTTTTTTTGGAGAGCTTGTTTTTAATACTTCTTTAACGGGGTATCAAGAAATTATTTCTGATCCATCATATGCAGGTCAGTTTGTAGTATTTTCAATGCCAGAAATTGGTATAGTTGGTATTAATGATGAAGATAATGAAAGTAAAAATGTATTTGCTAGCGGAATGATTATAAGAGAATTAAATGAAGATTATTCTAATTTTAGAGCCAATGATTCTTTAAGTGCTTATTTGAAAAAGCATGAAAAAATAGGGCTTTGTGAAATTGATACTAGATTTTTAGTTAAAATGATCAGAGATCAAGGAAATTTGAGAGCGGTAATATCTACTGAAATTAAGGACAAAGAAGAGCTTAAAAAAATGCTTCTTTCTAGTGCTAAAATTGATGAGGTAAATTATGTAGCACAGGTTAGCACTAAAAGCTCTTATAAACATAGTAAAGGTGCTTGGGATCATAGCAACAAAGCTTATGAGAATGTAAAAGCAAATGGTAAAAAAGTAGCTGTGATTGATTATGGTGTAAAAGAAAATATTTTAAATGAGCTTGTAAGTGTTGGACTTGAGGTGGAGGTTTTTCCTTATAATACCAAGGCAAAAGATTTGATTGATTTATATCAAAAAGGTAAAATTCATGGTGTATTTTTATCAAATGGACCAGGTGAGCCAAAAATTTTAAAAGATGAAATCGCAGAGATTAAAAAACTAGCAGAAGCTAAAATTCCTATGCTTGGTATTTGTTTGGGACATCAACTTTTAAGTAATGCTTTTGGTTATGAAACTTATAAAATGAAATTCGGCCAACATGGAGCAAATCATCCTGTTATTAACCTTACTAATAACACAGTAGAAATTACAGCACAAAATCATAATTATAATATTCCTGAAGAAATAGCAGAGGTCGCAACTATTACTCATAGAAATTTGTTTGGTGATAATGTAGAGGGTGTGAGATATAAAAATTATCCTATTATATCAGTGCAACATCACCCAGAAAGTTCTTCAGGACCACATGAGAGCAAGTATATTTTTAAAGAATTTTTAGAGCTTTTGTGAGTTTAGATTTTATTGCTTTAGCAAGTATAGCTTTTCTTTCTAGTTTTGGGCATTGTTATGGAATGTGTGGAGGTTTTGTTTTAGCTTATACTCAGCTTTCAAAGCAAATTAAACTTCCTTTTTTTCTTTTAATTTTCTCATATCATCTATCTCGAATTTTTGCTTATGTTTGCTTGGGTATATTTTTTGGAGTTTTTGGAAGCTTGCTTTCATTTAGTGAATTTTCAAAAGGCATAATGTTTTTTATAATTGGAATTTTTATGATAACATTAGCACTTGCTTTGATTTTTAAAGGAAAATTTCTAAGTTTTTTTGAAAATTCTTTATTTTTTGAATGCGTAATTAAAAAAAACATCTCTAGATTGATTCAACAAAAATCTTTCAAGAGTACTCTTTTTTTAGGATTTTTAAATGGCTTTGTGCCTTGTGGTTTGGTGTATTTTTATATAGCCTTTGGAATGAGTGTGCAAAGTGTGTATTTATCGGCTTTAATTATGCTTGTTTTTGGTTTTTCAACTTTACCAGCATTGATATTTCTTGCGTATTTTTCTAAAACATTAAATGAAAAATTTCAAAAAATAGCTAGTTTAATTTCCTATATTTTAATTTTTTGTTATGGTGTGTATTTTTCTTATATAGGCTTTGTTTTTACGCGATAATTTATTAATAAATAATAAATAATTAGACATAGTTTAAGCTAAAAAAGATATTAAGTATCGTATAATATAAAGATCGCATAATTGCAGAAAAAAACTTAAGGAGAGGAAATGCACCCAGGAAATGCATTAAACTATGACTATACGGTTGCTAAATATTTTATGTTTGCTACCTTATTGTTTGGTGTTATTGGTATGGCTATTGGAACGCTTATTGCCTTTCAGATGGCTTATCCGGATTTAAATTATTTAGCCGGTGAGTATGGTACTTTTTCAAGACTTAGACCATTGCACACTTCAGGTGTAATTTTTGGTTTTATGCTCTCAGGAATTTGGGCTACTTGGTATTACATTGGTCAGCGTGTGCTAAAAGTTAGTATGGCAGAATCAAGCTTTTTAATGTTCATTGGTAAATTGCATTTTTGGCTTTACATGATCACTATGATTATAGCTGTTATTACTTTGTTTGCAGGTGTTAGCACTTCAAAGGAATACGCAGAGCTTGAATGGCCACTTGATATATTGGTAGTTTTAGTTTGGGTTTTATGGGGTGTAAGTATTTTTGGGCTTATTGGAATTCGCCGTGAAAAAACTTTATATGTTTCACTTTGGTATTATATAGCTACTTTCCTAGGTATAGCAATGCTTTATTTATTTAACAATATGGCTGTGCCTACTTATTTTGTGAGTGGAATGGGTGATTGGTGGCATAGTGTTTCTATGTATGCAGGGACAAACGATGCATTAGTTCAATGGTGGTATGGACACAATGCAGTTGCATTTGTATTCACTGTTGGTATTATCGCTCAAATTTATTATTTTCTACCAAAAGAAAGTGGACAACCAATTTTCTCATACAAACTATCTTTATTTGCATTTTGGGGCTTAATGTTTGTTTATTTATGGGCAGGTGGACACCACTTGATTTATTCTACAGTGCCTGATTGGATGCAAACTATGGGTTCAGTTTTTTCAATCGTTCTTATTTTACCTTCTTGGGGTTCAGCAATTAATATCTTACTTACTATGAAAGGTGAGTGGAGTCAATTAAGAGAAAGCCCATTAATCAAATTTATGATTTTAGCTTCAACTTTCTATATGTTCTCAACTTTGGAAGGTCCTATTCTTTCTATTAAATCAGTTAATGCATTAGCACACTTTACAGATTGGATTCCAGGACATGTTCATGATGGTACTTTAGGTTGGGTTGGCTTTATGACTATGGCTGCGCTTTATCACATGGTGCCTAGAATGTTTAAAAGAGAATTATATAGTAAATCGCTAATGGAAGCTCAATTTTGGATCCAAACTACAGGTATAGTATTGTACTTTAGTTCTATGTGGATAGCAGGTATTACTCAAGGTATGATGTGGAGAGCTACAGATGAGTATGGTAACTTACTTTATACTTTCATTGATACTGTTGAAGCTATTATTCCTTATTATTGGATTAGAGCTGTAGGTGGCTTGTTGTACTTAGTAGGATTTTTCATGTTTGTTTATAATATTTATAAATCAATTTCAGTGGGTAGAGTGCTTGATAAAGAGCCAAAAAGTGCTTCACCTATGGCAGCATAAGGAGGAAAAATATGTTTAGTTGGTTAGAAAAAAATCCATTCTTTTTTGCTGTGGCAGTATTTATAGTGATCGCATATGCAGGTATTGTGGAAGTTTTACCTGATTTTGCTCAAAATGCAAGACCAATTGAAGGTAAAAAGCCTTATACGGTTTTACAACTTGCAGGACGCCATGCTTATATTAAAGAAAGTTGCAATGCATGTCATTCACAACTTATTCGTCCTTTTAAATCAGAAACAGATCGTTATGGTATGTATTCAGTTAGTGGTGAATATGCTTATGATAGACCATTTTTATGGGGTTCAAAAAGAACTGGACCTGATTTATTGCGTATAGGTAATTTTAGAACTACAGATTGGCATGAAAATCACATGTGGGATCCAGTTTCAGTTGTTCCTGGTTCTATTATGCCAGCTTACAAACATATGTTTAGCAATAATGCAAATATAGAAACAGCTTATGCAGAAGCACTAACTGTAAAAAAAGTTTTCAATGTTCCTTATGATGTTGAAAATGGTACAAAACTTGGTACTTGGGAAGAAGCTCAAGCAGAAGTTAAAGCAGAAGCCCAAGCTATAGTAGATCAAATGAAAAATCAAGATGTTAAAGATGCGTTTGCTAGAGGTGAAATTAGAGAAATTGTCGCTTTGATTGCGTATCTTAATAGCTTGAAATAGGAAAAACTATGGATTTAGAACTAATAAGAGAGTTGCAAGCTTATGGCTTTTTTGCCCTTGTAGTATTCTTAGTGGTAGTTTTGTATTCTTATTGGTTTCATTTGTATAGATCTGAAAAAACAGGTAGAAGAAACTATGAAAAATATGCTGATTTAGCATTACATGATGAAATTGGCGATCGTGTTTTAGAGCAAAATAAAAGGAGTGCTTAATGCAATGGTTGAACTTACAAGATAATGTTAATTTATTATCTTTTATTGGAGCAATTCTTATCATATTGATTACGCTTGTTGTGGTAGGAAAATTGTTTAAAAGTATGAAAGAAGAAAAAAGTCAGGGTGAGCTAAGCGAACATAGTTGGGATGGTATAGGTGAATATAAAAATCCTATACCACTTGGCTGGGCTGTGGTATTTTTCTTAGCTATAGTATGGTGTATATGGTATTTTCTTTGGGGGTATCCTTTAAATAGTTATTCTCAAATTGGTCAATATAATAAAGAAGTGCAAGCGCATAATGAGAAATTTGCACAAAAATTTGCAAATTTAAACAATGAAGATAAGCAAGAAATGGGTAAAAATATCTTTTTAGTTCAATGCTCTTCTTGTCATGGTATTACAGGTGATGGTATCAATGGAAAAGCTCAAAATCTTAATGTTTGGGGTTCAGAAGAGGGACTTATAGAAGTAATTACTAAAGGTTCTAAGGGCTTAAATTATCCTATGGGTGAGATGTTAAGTGCAGCAGATAATGGTATAGATGAAGCTGATATTCCTGCAATTGCCGCTTATGTTGCTTCTGAAATTTCAGCAATTAAAAAAACTGAAAATCCTCAACTTGTGGCAAAAGGAAAAGAATTATTTGTCACTTGTACAGTATGCCATGGTGAAGATGGAAAAGGAACTATTGATGGTCAATTAGTGGCTCCAGATTTAACAAAATATGGTAGTGCAGAATTTGTAGTAGATGTGTTAAATCGTGGTAAAGCAGGTAGTATAGGTGTAATGCCTCATTTTAACAATGGCTTGTTAAATGAGCTTCAAAAAGAAGCGGTCGGCGAATATGTGATTTCTCTTTCAAGGGGCGAATAATGGAAAATTCAAACAGATGTGTATTTTCACTTTCAGGCGTTAGCGGAATGTTAATAGCAACTATTTTATTATTATCGATTTTAGCAGGATTAACTATTTTGGGTCTAAAAACACAACAAGATGTTATGCAAAAACCTTATAAAATAGAAAATGCAGAACAAATTAAAATGTTTGACTCTAAAAGAGAAGAACATATCATTATAAAGGAATGATTATGGCAAAAGTTCTTGAGTATTTAATCATAGCAGGTTTAGTTGTAGCGGCTGGAATCACTGCTTGGTCGGTTTTAACTGCAAATCATCTTTTTATAGGATGAAAAATATATTTAAAGGCGGTTTTTTAGCCGCCATTTTTATTTGTTTTGCTAATTTTTTACATGCTGAAATATTATTAAATGATAATATCTTAAACACTGCGATAGAACAAAATATCACTACAAGTTCTAGACAAATTTATGAATTAACTGGAGTAAATATCGCTTTAGCATTAAGTGATAAAAAAGATTTTGAAAGTTTAAAAAATTATGAAGCTAATTTAAGTAAGCCATATATTTTACTTGTATTTTCTAAAGCTTCACATAAGGTAGATATACTTGCAAGCGATGATGCTTTGGCTTTTTTTGATAAAGAAGGTGTTTTGAGTCCTTATCCTGAAAAAGGAACAATTTTACCTATACTTGCAAATCCTAAACAAAAAGATATTTATAATGCAGCTATTTTAAATGGTTATGCAGATATAGCCGATCAAGTAGCAAATTATTTTAATATAAAACCTTTTTATGGAAATTCAAATCGTGATACTTTAAATATCATGAGAATTTTAATCTATGGATTTTTATGTGTTGCAATTTTAATGCTAGTTCAAAGAAAAATCAAAAGGAGAAAATAAAAATGGAAAATAAGAAAACATTTTGGCCTTATGGTATTTTGATTTCTTTGGGGCTTATTGTTATAGCTTGTATTGTTACGATTTTTATTGCAAGTAAGGCTCCTGTGTATGAAGATAATTTTTATTTTGATTCTTATCAAAATGTAGAGTTAAATTATAATGAAATTCAAAACAGACAAAAGACTTTTGATGAAAATTTTAAGCTAAGCATTAAAGACAAAGAAAGCTTTATGCATAAGAAAAATCAAGTTTATTATATCAATGAAGGACAAAATGAGCTTAGGATTGCAATTGAAAATTTAAAAGATTATGACTTGAGTAAGCTTCAAATCCAAACTTTACTTTCGCGTCCACATACAAATGTAAATGATGAGAATTTGCAAGTAAGATTAGAAGGAAGTGATTTGGTGTTTGATTTTAATATCAAAGAAAAAGGTGTTTGGCAAATACTTTTAAAAATCACTCAAGATGAAAATAGTGTAGGATTTTTTAAATTCTTTTTGCAGACTAAATAATGAAACTTTTTGTATTTAGCTCACTAAGAGCTTTAAGAAAGTATTATGAGAAAAAACTACAGGTTGATAGTTTAGTAGAACCGGCTATGAGTATAGCCGAATTTATACAAAAGTTAGTTTTTTCTCCGCATTTTCAAGCAACACACTATGAGTGTTTACTTTTGATGAAAAAGGCTTGTGAGCAAACTAAAAATTTAGAGCAAAGCTTAAAAATACCGAGTAATTTTTTTGCTTTCTTAAAAAATAATGCTTATTTATTTAGTTTCTTTAAAGAGCTTAGTTTGGAAAAAAAAGATATCAACTCATTAAAATTTCATGATGCTTACGCTCAGTATGATGAACATTTGCAAATTTTAGAAGAACTTTTTAAAAATTATCTTACCTTGTTAAAAGAGCAAAATCTATATGATGATATTTCTTTGCCGCTAGATTATGAAATTAATAGTGATTTTTTAAAAAATTATGATGAGATTATTTTTGATTTTCAAGGTTTTTTAAATGCCTTTGAAGTAGAGCTTTTGTTAAAAGTTAAGGAAATACTTCCTCTTAAAGTGCAGTTTAATTGCACTAAATTTAATAAAGATTTTTTAAATACTCTTAGCTTTTTACAAGGACTTTCTCTTAAGGCAAATTATGCTTATTTGTTTGATTTAAATCAAAAAACAATTTTAAAAGAAGGGTGCTTTTTTAAAGAAAGTAAAATTAGTTATAAAAGTTTTCATTTAAGATCTTTACAAGCTGCTTTTGTTTTTGAAAAAATTAATTCTTTTTTAAAATCCGGTATAAGCGCAAAAGATATTGTAGTGATTACACCTGATGAGAATTTTGTAGATATTTTAAGACTTTATGATAAAAACAATGTTTTAAATTATGCAAGTGGAGAAAGTATTAAAAATACACTTTTTTATCACAGATTAAAGTCTTTGTATGAAAGTGCTAAAGATGATGAGTTTGAGTATGAAGAAGATGAAGAATTTTATGAAAGGTGTAATTTAAACAAACATTTGTGTAATTTACATTTTTTTTCTTCTAGTGTTGATTTTACAGAGTTTAAAAAGTTTTTTGATGAAAATATTTCTTTTGATTTTTTTGAGAATTTTATTTTTAATTTGCTAGAAGATAGTGATGAGGAATTAAAAAATTATATACATCAAGAGCTTATTTTTATCAAAGAGCTTGTAAAAACACACGAGTTAAGCTTTGTGCAAATTTTAGAATTATTTTTCATGCAAATTGATGGTATAAAATTAAGCAGTGTTGGTGGTGGTGAAGTTACTGTAATGGGGCTTTTAGAAAGTAGGGGACTTAGATATGACGGGGTGATTATAGTCGATTTTAATGATGAGTTTATCCCAAAAAGAGTTTCAAGCGAGTTATTTTTAAACAATGAAATTCGCAAAAAAGCAGGACTTATCACTCATACTCAAAGAGAAAATTTACAAAGACATTATTATTATACTTTAATAGCCAAGGCAAAATTAGTTGGAATTTCTTATGTGGAAAATGAAGAAAAAATCAAATCAAGATTTTTAAACGAACTTGAACTTCCATTTTATGAAGACAAGACTTATAGTAATAATGCTTATGTGAAATATTTTCAAACTTATCCATGTACTTTTAATCTTGAGCCTATTGTAAATATTAAAGCAAAGCACGATTATTTTCAAAACGATCTTTCTTTTTCAAGATTTCATCTTCTTGTGCATTATGGTTTGGATTATTATTATAAATATGTTTTAAGATTAAAAGAGCCAAAGACTTTAGACGATACACTTAGAGCAAATGAGTTGGGGAGTTTTATCCATAAGGCTTTAGAACTTTATTATACACAAAAATCTAAAAATCATTTTGATTATGAAGTTTTTATGCAAGTGGTAAAAAGCATTAAACAATACCGAGTTGATGCGCTAAATTTAGCTTTAATACAAACTATATTTAAAGAATTCCAAACACTTGAAAATGAGCATTTTAAGCAAGGTTATGTGGTAGAAAAATGTGAATTTAATCCACCAAGAAAAGAATTTATTACAGAAAATGGAGTGAAAATTCACGCCATAGGCTTTTTAGATAGAGTAGATAATAATGGTAATGAAAGATTGATTATAGATTATAAAAGTGGTAAGGCAGATGAAAAATCTTATCAACTTGCTTTTTATAAGTTTTTATTAGAAAATCAAAATACCTTATTAAATACAAAAGCTTGCTTTTATGATCTAAAAAATATCAAAATCATACATGAAAATGCTAAAAGTAAGAGCGTACAAGAACTTAAAGATTTGCTTAATGAGCTTGCTAAAGAACCTTTGGAAAAAGAATTTTTTAATCAAAAAAACGACAATACTTACAGCCCTTATACCATGCTTTATAAAAAGGAGTTTAAGCTTTGAGTTATCATTTTGAGCCTTTTTTAGCTTTGGAAGCTAGCGCAGGAAGTGGAAAAACTTTTGCATTAAGTGTGCGTTTTGTAGCTTTGGTTTTAATGGGAGCTAAGATTAATGAAATTTTAGCCCTTACTTTTACTAATAAAGCTACAAGCGAAATGAAAGAAAGAGTTTTTAAAACCTTTTTAGAATTTGATGTGCTTGAAAATGGGGAGAATAAAGCAGAGTGTAATGAGCTTATGAAAATGCTAGGTAAAAGCAAAGATGAGCTTATAGCTTTAAGAGAAAAATACAAAGATGAGTTTTTAAGATCTAAGCTTAATATCTACACTTTTGACAGCTTTTTTTCACAAATCATTCGTTCTTTTGCTTTAAATTTAGGTCTTATGAGTGATTTTGACATTATAGAAAGTCAAGATAGTTATAAAAATTTCATTTCTAAATTAGACGAAGAAGAATTAAGAGCTTTAGCTTATTACATTGTCCAAACAAAAAGTAAAAGTGATTTTTTGCAAAATCTTGAAAGCTTGTATGAAAGATCTTGTGAAATAAAATCTATACAAAATGCACATTTTCCAAATAAAACTTTTTTAGAAAAAAGCTTAAGTGAGTTTATAACTTATGCAAGAAATTTAAGCACAGATAAAAACTATCAAAAAAATTTTGAATTTGAAAACATAGAAGATTTCTTTACTAAACCTATTATTTGTGATTTAGATAAAAAATATTTTGTAAAAGTCATCGATAGTGAATTTTTACAAAAAAGAGCAGAGTTTTTACAAAGCGCAAAAGAGTATTTTACTCAAATGGAAAATTATCGCATTAGTATGCTTGCAAAGCTTTTGAAGCATTTTAAAGAAGCAAGAAATGAAAATAATGCCAAGCAAAATGCACTGACTTTTTCAGATATAGCTTTAAAAACTCATGAGTTAATTAGTGATGAAACTAATAAAGATTTGATTTATTTTAGACTCGATGGTTATATTTCGCATTTATTAATCGATGAATTTCAAGATACTAATGTTTTGCAGTATCAAATTTTAAAACCTATCATTGCTGAGCTTGTTTCAGGCGAGGGAGTGAAAAAAAATAGAAGCTTTTTTTATGTGGGGGATAAAAAGCAAAGCATATATGGTTTTAGAGGGGGCAAAAAAGAGCTTTTTGATAAGCTTTTAAAAGATTTTCCACAAATTAAATTAGAGCATTTAGATACTAATTATCGCAGTAAAAAGATCATTGTTGATTATGTAAATGAAGTCTTTAAAGATAAATTTTTTGATAGCTTTTTAAATCCTAGCTTTACTTTGCAAAAAAGCATTAAAGAAGGTGGATATGTGGAAGTTTTGCAAAATCATATCCCACCAAAAAGTTCTTTACATGAAGCAAGTGGCAAAGAAGTTTTAAAGATCATCCAAAAGCTTTTAGAAAAAGGCGTAAAGCTTAGTGAAATTTGCATTTTGGTGTGGATTAACAAAGACGCTACTTTAATGAAAGAATTTCTTGAAGAAAATGACATTAAAGCTTATACACAAAGCAATGTAGCTTTGATAGATTGTATTAGTGTAAGAGTGCTTTTTGAGTACGCAAAGGCTTGTGTGCTTAAAGATGAGTTTAGTTTGTACTTTGCAAGTAGTATTTTAGAAAAAGAACTTGAGTTTATAACGCTTGATTTAAACCGTAGTGTAAGTGAGATTTTAAAATACCTAGTGCATATTTTAAAGCTTGATTTAAGTGATGTTAATCTCATCGCATATTTAGAGTATGCAAGCACTTTTGATAATTTTTTTGATTTTTTATTTGCTCCATGTGAGCTAAAGTCTTTACAAGCTCAAGATGATGGAGTAAGTATTATGACCGTGCATAAATCTAAGGGGCTTGAATTTGAAAATTTAATCGTACTTGATAGACTTAGTAAAAAAGCTCCGGATAATGAAACTTTAATGTTTGAGTATGATTTAGAGCAAGGTTGGGAAGTAAAATACCGACACAGTGCTAGAAAATATCT
The DNA here is from genome assembly GCF_025772865.1 of Campylobacter sp. CNRCH_2014_2452. NCBI lineage: Bacteria > Pseudomonadati > Campylobacterota > Epsilonproteobacteria > Campylobacterales > Campylobacteraceae > Campylobacter > Campylobacter sp. CNRCH_2014_2452. Next base: position 53,321 of record NZ_JAKMSX010000002.1, on the reverse strand, counting down.
TGAAGATCAAAATTACAATGCCTTTTTAGCTAAAAGAGAAAAACTTCAAGCAGAAGATGAGATAAATTGTCTATATGTAGCCCTTACTAGAGCTAAAAACTCTCTTTTTATCATAAAAAATGATGAGAGTTTTAAAACCTTTAAGAGCTATTTTCAAGACTATGAAGAAAAACAAATAGGCATTATAGAAGAACAGCTTGTCAAAACAAATGAGCCTTTAGAAAATTTAGAACAAATAGAGAGCTTTGAAGAATTTCAAAAGGTAAATTTGCAAGAAGTTAAAGTAAAAAGTCATCTTTCAAGCACGCAAATACATTTTGGCTTAGCTTTGCATGAGTTTTTGCAATATTTTGACTTTAACACTAAAAGTAATTTTGAATTTTGCAAGCAAATGGTGTATAAAAAATATCGTTTTTACTTAGATGATAAAGGTTTTAATGAGCTTTTTAAAAGACTTACCATGCTTTTAAAAGATGAGAGCTTTAACGCGCTTTTAGTGGGTAAAAAGCTACTAAAAGAGCAAATCATCACTTATAAAGGCGAACAAAAACAACTTGATATGCTTGCATTTGATGATAATGAAGCTATCATTATAGACTATAAAACAGGTTTAAATTTAAACGAGCATAAAAAGCAAGTTTTGCTTTACAAAGAAGCCATAGAAAAAATCTTAGCCAAGACTTCCACTAAGGCTTTTTTGGTATATATTTTAAAGGATAAAGTGGAGATAGTGGAGGTTTAAGGAAATTGTATGAGATGTTTTATTGTAAATTCAAATTATAAATCTACTGATGGTGAAAAATTCTTAATTAAATATTTAAATGATAATTTACCAGAGGATTATGAAATTTATGTCCAACCTAATTTGAATGGAAATAGACCTGATATTATTCTTTTTCACGAGCATAAAGGTGTATTTATTATCGAAATTAAAGATTGGAAATTAGAAAGATTTGAAAAAGATAGTAAAAAGAATAAATATTATAAATATACTAATGGTGGACGTTCTGAAATAGCTAATCCAAATTCTCAGCTTAGAAGATATAAAACTCAATTTAATTATTTTAAGCAACTTCCTGCTATTTGTATTCATTATTTTTATAATAGCTGCACCCAAGATGTCATTGACTTTATAGGGGAAAGAGGTATTGAAATTTTTGGATGTGATAAAAAATATAACTTAATTAAATTTATAATAAATTATCCAAATAGCTTTATTAAATCACCAAACGAAATAAGAGATTTTTTACTTCCAAAAAAACACAAAAAAGAAAATGGAGAATATATAAATTTAACACAACAACAAAAAAGACTTATAGAACATACTCCAAAAACATGGAGAAGATTAAAAGGGGTTGCAGGGAGTGGAAAAACCTTGGTTGTTGCACAAAAAGCGGTAAATATAGCAATAGCTAACAAAAAAGTATTAATTATTTGTTTTAATAGAACATTAAAAAGATATATAAGAGACCAAATAAATAAAACATGCAAAGATTTTGAATGGAAATTTATAGAATATAATCATTTTCATGAATTTATTAAATTATATGTAGAAGAAAATGGATTAGAAGTAAAAAAATATGGCAATAATTTTGATTTATATGAATGTGCTTTAATAGAGCAGGTTTTAAAACTTCAAGAAAAAAAATCAAATTCGAAAAATAGAAAATACGATGCAATATTAATAGATGAAGCACAAGATTTTAAAAAAGAATGGTTTGATATTTTGCTTTATTTTTTAGATGAAAATAGTGAAGTTTTATTAGCAGCTGATGATAGACAAAATTTATATAACAGAAGTGTATCATGGATTGAAGAAAGTATGGGTGGATATAAATACAAATTTAAAGGCGCTTGGGCTGTTTTAAAAGAAGTGAAAAGATCTACCCGTTTGCCAAGTTTAATTCACAAGACTAATCTATTTTTTGAAACATTCTTAAAGGATTATTTAGAAAATCATCCTGATAAGAACTTTGGTGATTTTTTAAATTCAGAAATTATCATAAATGAAAATACTTTAGATTTGTATTCGTTGGTTTGGGAGAATATTGAAGAAAAAGATCTGTATGATAAAATTTTATATTATTGTAGGTTTTTCATAAATGAGAAATATAATCTAAAAGATATAAGCATTTTAGTACCCAATAAAAATATAGGGCATAGCATGATGTGTTTTTTAGTTAAAAACAATATAAACATTGAACATATGTTTGATAATAAAGATGATTTCTCGTTAGAAAGTGATGCTGTGACAATATCCACCATAAACAGTTTTAAAGGTATGGAAAACAAAGTAATTATTTATGTTAGTGAAAATAAAAGTAGTATTTGTAATGACTTTAGAACCTATGTTGCATTAACAAGAGCCAAAGAAGCTTTAGTGGTGTTAAATAACAATAAAAAATATTTAGAATATTCTAAAGAATGGATGTAGCATAATTTACAGCCATTCTCAATTGTTTTAAATTTCTAAAGTTTTGCTATATTATTTTTTATTTTTCAACCCTAGTATGATAATTTAATCTTTTATAATATTACCTTTTTTGTCAATATATACCCATTTTCCGTTTAAGTTAACTTCCGCTAATCCTTCTCTAAAATCCAGTTTTACATTATCAAATGTAGGTTCTATTGCAATTTTTCCACTTGTATCAATAAAACCCCACTTACCATTCAGTTTAACACCAGCCAAACCTTCACTAAAACTCCACACACCATCAAAATTAAGTTTTATTATCAACTTTCCGTTTTTGTCTATAAAACCCCACTTATTATTCAGTTTAATTGCTGCTAAACCTTCACTAAAATATCCTATACCATCAAATTTAGGTTCTATTGCAATTTTTCCACTTGTATCAATAAAACCCCATTTACCATTCAGTTTAACACCAGTCAAACCTTCATTAAAACCCCACGTATAATCAAATGCATTTTCAACTAAAATTTTATTATTTTCATTGACTAAATTCCATTGATTATTATCTTTGATAGCTCTTAGATCCTTATGTTTGTGTATATAAGCACCTATACAAGCTTTACTATCTCCCTTGTCACATTTTTCTTTGTAGATAGCTTGGAGTATTTTACAACTTGCTTCATCGCTGTGGCATTTACTTTCAAGTTTGCTTGTGTAAATTCGGCTGTATTTTCCACCGTAAAAATACTGATACACACTTGCTAAGGCTATCAAAATCAAAATCATCACACTAGCTATGATTTTACTTTTGTGTTTTATGATGAATTCTTTTCTTTGTTTGAGTTTCTTTTCTCTTTCTTCTTGGGCTATTTTTATCTCTTCTTCGATTTTCTTCTTTCTTTCTTCTTCTAATCTTTTTAATTCTTCTTGTCTTTGTCTTTCTTTTTCTAGTTTTTCTTTTGCTTGTGGATCGTATAGTTCATTACTTCCACATCCTTTACAAAATTTAGCTACATCTAAATTTTTCATATTGCAATGTTTGCAAATAAGCATCATTCACCCCTTGCTTGTTTTATGATTTCATAGGCTAGGTTGATCTTTTTCATCATCTCTTGAGCTATCTTTAAAAGTTCAGGTGGAAGCTCTTTAGAATGAAGATTATCATAGTGGTATTCTTTAGCTAGTTTTCTATAATTTTTCTTTATACTTTCAAAATCATCATTTGGATGAGAATTTAAAATTTCATAGGCTTGTTCTAGGGTGATTTTTATTTCATCTTGGTGTTTTTCTTGTTTTTGCTGAGTGTTTTCATGTGTGAAATTATAAATTTGCTCATATCTTATTTTTATTTCCCTAAAGCTTATGAGGTTTAATCCAAGTCCTATGATGATATTTTCCATTAAGGTGTTTTCATTTGCACTCATTTGTTTATTATAATATATTAGATCAAGCAATAAACATATAAGAAAATCTGCTTCTTTCTTGCTTATGCGTATGTTAGAGCAAAGCTCACTAATGCTTCTACCTTGATTTTTCTCATACTCAAAAATACTTGCATAAGTATTTCTAAAGCCACTATACTCTTTAGTATAAAACATTTCTATCTTATCAAGTAAAGAAGATATAAATTTAGATAAATCTTGAGTAATGATTTTATTATCTACTTTGGCAACTTTTGCTAAAAAAGCAACCATGATAGCAGGATTTTTACTATAAATATAATCAAATTTTTGTCTTGCAACATGGTATAATTCTTTTCCGCAAAATATACAAAATTTAGCGTCTTTGTCGGGGTTAAATTCTGAGCAATGCTTACAAATTCTATATTCTTGAGTTTTAAATTTTAAAGAAAACAAAATAAAACCTTATTTTTAATATAATAAAAAGTTATTTTATAAAGAACTTACTTAAAATGTGCTATTTTACTTTTATCTGCAAGAATTAATCAAAATATTTAAGCTTTAAGTATTCTTAAATTAAGTATTAATTAAGCTAAAATAATTATAATCTCATTTTTTAAAAAAAATTTTTGGCAAAGGTAAGATGATGACAAAGATAACAAAGCCAAACGAAGTAAAACGCGAATGGATCGTTTTAGACGCTGAAGGAAAGCGTTTTGGTCGTCTTTTAACAGAAGTAGCGACTATTTTAAGAGGTAAAAATAAACCTTGCTATACTCCAAATGTTGACTGTGGAGATTATGTAATCATTATCAATGCTTCTAAAGCAGTTTTCACAGGTGCAAATAAAGCAGAAGATAAACTATATCACAGACATTCAGGGTATTTTGGAAGCGTAAAAAGTGAAAAATTTGGTGATTTATTAGAAAAAAATCCAGTTAAATTATATAAATTAGCAGTTCGTGGTATGCTACCTAAAACAAACCTAGGTAGAGCTATGCTTAAAAAATTAAAAATTTATGCAGGTAGCGAACACCCTCATACTGCTCAAATTGCTAATAAAGGAAAATAATCATGGCAACAACATACGCAACAGGTAAAAGAAAAACCGCTGTAGCTAAAGTTTGGGTAAAAGCTGGTAGTGGTAAAATCATCGTTAATGGTATGGATTTAAACACTTGGCTTGGCGGACATGAAGCTATAAAATTAAAAGTAGTTCAGCCTTTATTAGTAACTAAACAAGAAACTTCTATGGATATTAAAGCAACAACTTTAGGCGGTGGATACAGCGCTCAAGCTGAAGCTTTAAGACATGGTATTTCAAGAGCTTTAGCTGCTATGGATGCAGATTTTAGAGCATTATTAAAACCAAAAGGACTTCTTACTAGAGATAGCAGAACTGTTGAGCGTAAAAAATACGGTCGCAGAAAAGCAAGAAGAAGCCCACAATTCTCTAAACGCTAATATTTTTTGGATCCATTTTGGATCCATTTTCTCTATTTTTTTAAAAAAATCATATTTTTTTCATATATTTTTATTTTATTTAAAATCAAAGGATTTTTTGTTTAGAATAAATATTTATAATTCCAAGGTCCGATCAGGGAAACCTCCTTTTTGTAGTAAATTTAAGCCCCTTACCCAAAGGGGCTTATTTTATTTTAATCTTCTTTTTTATATAATCGCTCAATTTATTTTATAAGGATTGTTATGAAAAAAATTATAAGCTTAGTTAGTTTAGCTAGTGTTTTATTTGCTTTTGATGCTAGCAAAATAGAAATAACCCCGACCTTTAACTATACAACACCAGAAGGAAATTTAGATCTTAAAAATTATGGTGGAGTTGGCTTAAGATTTGGCTATCACTATGATGATTTATGGATAGATCAAGCTGAACTTGGTTTAGAGTATTATGATAATGCAAAATATAATAATCCAAATGATAATACACATACAAATACTAGTGTTTCGAGATTTTATGTGAATGCTATTAAAGGAATTGATTTAGCTAATCATGTGTATTTATATGGATTATTAGGAACAGGTTATGAGTATTTAAGTCATGGGGCTTATGAAAATAAAAGTGGTATGTTTGCTCAATATGGTGCGGGTTTTAAATTCGCACTTGGAGAAGATTTAGCTTTAAGACTTGAAGCAAGAGATCAAATTAAATTCAACAATGGCGAACATAATTTAATTTCTAGTGTTGGTTTAAGTTTTTATTTTGGCAATAAAGCTCCAAAAACTCCTAATGTTGAAACAAAGCAAATTGAAGAAAAGCCACAAGTAAAACAAATCGATAAAACATGTTCAGAACCAAGAAAAGGTGCTTTGCTTGATCATATAGGTTGTGAAAAAACAATAGCCCTTGAGGGACATTTTGGTTTTGATCAGACTAATATAAATCCAGAATTTGCTCAAAAAATTCAAGAAGTAGGTAAGATCTTAGAAGAAAATCCTCAATACTATACTATTTTAGAAGGCCATACAGATAGTACAGGTCCTAAGGCTTATAATCAAAAATTATCATTAGAGCGTGCTAATGCCGTAGCGAAGGAACTTGAAAAAACAGGTGTTGCTAAAGAAAAAATTGTAACTAAAGGCTATGGTTTTGAAAAGCCAAAAGCAAGCAATGATACCAAAGAAGGTCGTGCGCAAAATAGACGCGTTGAAGCAAAATTTTTTATTAAAGAATAAATTTTGCTAAAAAAGACAATTTTATTTGATTTAGATGGCACTTTGATAGATTCTACAAGTGCCATTTTAGATGGATTTGATGCTGCTTTTAAAGCTTTTAATGAGCCTTTAAGAGATCATGAAGCTATTAAGGCTTTGATAGGTTTTCCTTTGGATGTAGCTTTTGAAAAGCTTGGTGTGGCAAAAGAGAAAACAAGTGAATATATTAATGCTTATAGAAATGTATATCAAAAAATCTATATAGAACAAACTTCTTTACTTCCTTTTGCAAAAGAAAGTGTATATGAGGCTAGTTTATTTGCTGATTTAGCTGTTGTTACGACTAAAAGTTCTAAATTTTCTAAACCTTTACTTGATCATTTAGGTATAGGAGAGCATTTTAAAGTTATTATAGGTAGAGACGATGTAACTTGTCCAAAGCCAGATGCTGAGCCTATTTTATTAGCTTTGAAGAAACTTTCTAAAAACAAAGAAAATGCTTTTATGGTAGGTGATACTCATTTAGATATAAAAGCTGCTCAAAATGCCAATATTATTCCTGTGGCTGTAAGTAGTGGTTATGAAAGTAAAGAAAGTTTAGCTAAATTTGAAATTCCGCTTTTTAAAAATACCTATGAAGCCATAAAATATATAAGAAATATCCGATAATTTCCCATTTAAACTCTATACCTATAAATAATAAAAAATTTTTATTATTGTTTAAGACAATTAAAGATAAAGTAGTCGTTGACTTTAAGTAATTATTTAATTATAAGGATAGATTAAATGAGTAAAATAATGAAAACGATGGATGGTAATGAAGCAGCAGCTTACGCTGCTTATGCATTTACAGAGGTTGCTGGAATTTATCCTATCACTCCAAGCTCTCCTATGGCTGATTATACTGACATATGGGCTTCTCAAGGCAAAAAAAATCTTTTTGGAGTGCCAGTTAAAGTTGTAGAAATGCAAAGTGAAGCAGGTGCAGCAGGGACAGTTCATGGATCTTTACAAGCGGGTTCTTTAACCACGACTTATACCGCTTCTCAAGGACTTTTGTTAAAAATACCAAATATGTATAAAATTGCAGGTCAACTTTTACCTGGAGTAATTCATGTGGCAGCTAGAGCTTTAGCATCTCAAGCGCTATCTATTTTTGGAGATCATCAAGATATTTATGCTGCAAGACAAACAGGTTTTGCTATGCTTTGTTCGCATTCTGTGCAAGAAAGTATGGATTTAGCAGGTGTTGCACACCTAGCAGCTATTAAAGGTAGAGTGCCTTTTATGCATTTTTTTGATGGTTTTAGAACCTCTCATGAAATCCAAAAAATTGAAGTAATGGATTATGCACATTTTGATCGCTTATTGGATCGTAAGGCTTTATTGGAATTTAGAAATTCCTGTCTAAATCCAGAAAATCCAAAAACAAGAGGTACGGCTCAAAATGATGATATTTATTTTCAAACAAGAGAGTTGGCAAATAAATATTATGAAGCTGTTCCTGATATTGTTAATGAATATATGCAAGAAATTTCAAAAATTACAGGAAGAGAATACAGACCTTTTGTGTATTATGGGGATAAAAATGCAACGCGTGTTGTTGTAGCAATGGGTTCAGTGACTGAAGCTTTAAAAGAAGTTGTAGATTATTTGAGTAGCAAAGGTGAAAAAGTAGGGGTTTTAAAAGTTCATTTATATAGACCATTTAGTTTAAAATATTTATTTGATGTAATGCCTCAAAGTGTTGAAAAAATTGCTGTTTTAGATAGAACTAAAGAGCCAGGAAGTTTAGGCGAGCCACTTTATTTGGATTTAAAAAGTGCATATTATGGAAAAGAAAAAGCACCTTTAATCGTTGGTGGTAGATATGGACTTTCTTCAAAAGATGTGGATCCTGCTCAGTTAATAGCAGTTTTTGAAAATCTAAATCAAGCAAACCCAAAAGATGGTTTCACCATAGGAATTAATGATGATGTAACCTTTACCTCATTGCCTGTGGGAGAGAAAATTTCTTTGGGTGATGAAAGTACTATAGAGTGTTTATTTTATGGACTTGGTGCCGATGGCACTGTAGGTGCAAATAAAAACTCTATTAAAATTATAGGAGATAAAACAGACTTTTACGCGCAAGCTTATTTTGCTTATGATTCTAAGAAATCAGGTGGTTATACAAGAAGCCATTTAAGATTTTCTAAAAAACCTATTACTTCAACTTATTTAGTTTCTACACCACATTTCGTAGCATGCTCAGTGGCTGCGTATTTAGAAATTTATGATGTTTTAGCAGGTATTAGAAAAGGAGGAACTTTCCTTTTAAATAGTATTTGGAGTGCGCAAGAAACTATTGAAAAAATTCCAAATGCAGTAAAAAGAGTTTTAGCACAAAAAGAAATTAATTTTTATATCATTAATGCTACAAAACTTGCTAGAGAGATAGGACTAGGTAGTAGAACAAACACGATTATGCAATCAGCATTTTTCAAACTTGCTAATATCATTCCTTTTGAAGATGCGCAAAAATATATGAAAGAATTAGCTTATAAATCATATAGTAAAAAAGGTGATGCTATAGTTGAAATGAATTATAAAGCTATTGATGTAGGTGCAGATGGACTTGTAAAAGTTGATATTGATCCTTCTTGGGTAAATTTAGCTAATGAAGCAAAAGAAGAAACTATAGCTTATAAAGGCACTGAATTTGTTGAAAAAATCGCAAAACCTATGAATGCAGCTAAGGGCGATGATTTACCAGTTTCGGCATTTTTGGGCTATGAAGATGGTAGTTTTGAGCATGGTACTACTGAGTATGAAAAAAGAGGCGTTGGTGTTATGGTGCCAAGATGGATAGAAACTAATTGTATTCAGTGTAATCAATGTGCTTCAGTATGCCCTCATGCAGTTATCAGACCTTTCTTGATTGATGAAGAAGAATTAAACAATGCTCCAGCAGGTGTAAAAGAGCACAGCTTAAATGCAAAAGGCGTGAAAGAGCAAAAATTAAATTTCAAAATTCAAGTTTCGCCGCTTGATTGTACAGGTTGTGAGCTTTGTGTGCATGAGTGTCCTACCAAAGAAAAATCTTTAGTGATGGTACCACTAGGTGAAGAGCTTGATCATGGTGAGCAAGAAAATGCAGATTATTTATTCAAAAAAGTAAGTTATAAAGATAATATTTTAAATAGAGAAAATACCAAAGGCATCCAATTTGCTCAACCTTTATTTGAATTTCATGGAGCATGTCCAGGGTGTGGAGAAACTCCTTATATTACTTTAATTACTAGATTATTTGGTGAAAGAATGATTGTTGCTAATGCAACTGGTTGTAGTTCTATTTATGGTGGCTCAGCTCCTTCAACTCCATATAGAAAAAGCAATAAAAATGGTCATGGACCTGCTTGGGGCAATTCTTTATTTGAAGATAATGCTGAATTTGGTCTTGGTATGAAAATAGCAACTGAAACTACAAGACATAAAATAGAACACATAATGAATGAAAGTATGCAAGAAGTACCTAACGCACTTTCTGCATTATATAAAGAGTGGATTGCAAATAAAGAAGATTCTAAAGTTTCTTTGGAATTAAGAGATAAATTAGTTCCATTGTTAGAAGAAAATAAGCAAATCAAAGCAGTTAATGATATTTTAGAACTTAAAAGCTATTTAAGTAAAAAATCACATTGGATTTTTGGTGGTGATGGCTGGGCTTATGATATAGGTTATGGTGGACTTGATCATGTTTTGGCAAGCGGTGAGAATGTAAATATTTTAGTGCTTGATACTGAAGTGTATTCTAACACAGGCGGTCAGAGCTCAAAATCTTCAAGAACAGGTTCAGTAGCACAGTTTGCTGCAGCAGGTAAGCCAGTACAGAAAAAAGATCTTGGTCAAATTGCTATGACTTATGGTTATATTTTTGTGGCTCAAGTAAATTCTAATGCAAATTATGCACAATTGTTAAAAGCTGTAATGGCGGCAGAAGCTTATGATGGACCTTCTTTGATTATTGCTTATTCTCCTTGTATAGCTCATGGTATTAAAGGTGGACTTGGAAATTCAGGAAATCAAGCAGAGTTAGCTACAAAATGTGGATATTGGCCAACTTATATTTATGATCCGCGTTTAGAAGCTGAAGGTAAAAATCCTTTAACAATTTCTTCAAAAGAACCTGATTGGGATTTATATGAAAGCTTTTTAATGAATGAAGTTCGTTATAATTCTTTGAAAAAATCAAATCCTGAGCAAGCAAAAGAATTATTTGAAAAAAATAAAGCAGAGGCACAACGTCGTTACAGACAGCTTAAGCGTTTAGCAAGTGCTGATTTTAGCAATGAAAATTAATTTTGTTTCGAATTTTTATTCTTGTTTTATGGGTAATTAATGCTTTTGGTGTTAATTATCCATTTTTAAATCGAAATTGTTATGTTGATAATTTAATTTCAATTCAAGATCCTTTTTTTAAAAAGACTACAAATATAAAATCTAATTTTTCTTTGCAAGCTATTGTTTCAAATAAGATTAAGATTAATGATAAGTGGTATGCTTTAAACGATTATATTGATGGTTTTAAAATAGTTGAAATTAGAAATTCTCAAGTTGTATTAAAAAAGGAAGAAAAAATAATGGTTTTAAATTTGTATGAAAAAAATAGTATTTTTATGTATTAATTTTTTGTTTTTTACAAATGTATTTGCCATGCAGTGTAATCAGCATTTTTTTAATATAAGAGTAGAAGACAAAACTTCTTTGCTTGAAATTTTAAATGAACTCGGAAGAGAGTGTGATTTTAGTATTATTATCAAAGATATTTTTGCTCAAGAAAAATTAATGCATGTTCAAAATTATTTACATATAAAGAAAATGTCTTTAAGAGAGATTTTTAAGCTTTTATTGGTGGAAAACAATCTTGCTTATGAATACGATAAAAATGCTTTAAAAATTTATGGAAAACAAGTTAAAACTTTTAAAGTGCATTATATAAGTTCTATTAGAGAAGGACAAAGTATTACTAAAGCTTCAGTGGATTCTAGGCCAAAACAAGGAGATTATGATAATTATAAAGAAGTAGATAATTTAGTTATTAGTACTGATAAATTTGATTTTTGGGAGAAAATTTCAGAAGAAATTCAAGCTTTGTTGGATGAAAATACAACTAAACCTATTGTCAATACTAATGCAGGAATTATTACTTTAAATGCAACTCCATATGAACTTGCAAGAGTTGGAAAATATTTAGATGACTTAAATAAAAGACTTAAAAAACAAGTTTTAATTGATGTAAGTATTGTTGCTGTGCATTTAAACAAAAATCATTCAAGTGGAATTAATTGGCAAGAACTTGCTTTTAAACTTAATGGTGATGATAATGATTTTATAATTAATAAAGATGGTGTTAGAAATATTAACTTAAAAGCAAATATTGAAACTAAAGCTATTTTAAATTTATTACAAGAAAATGGTAAAACAACTATACTTTCTAACCCAAAACTTATGGCTTTAAACAATCAGCAAGCTATTATTTCTATAGGCGATACAATAAATTATCAAGTAAAAGAAAGTTCTAAAGGAACAGAAAATGGTACAGTAGTTAGTGAAATATATAATAATTATTCTATTTTTGTAGGAATTTTACTTAATATATTGCCTGAGATTTCAGATGATCATAAAATTATGCTTAGGATTAATCCAAGCTTGAGTGATTTTAAATATAGTTTTGATAATCATAGACAAAGCAAACCAAGAAATATAGCGCCAGATACTATACAAAAAAAGCTTTCTACTGTAGTTGAGGTTGATGATGGACAAACTTTAATTTTAGGCGGATTGATTAGTAAAAATACCATTAATAATCATAATGAAATAAGCATTTTATCTAAAATTCCACTTTTTGGAGCTTTATTTCAAGGAAAACAAAATTATGAAGATATTAGCGAAATAGTTTTTATTATCAAACCAAGTTTAGTAAAAACTAATAATAAAATTTTAAGTTTAAAAGACCTAGGTTTTCAGCATGAAGATGATATGTTTTAAAATCTTAATATGTTTTTCTTTTTTAAATGCTATAGAAATTCAAAACAATAGTTTCGATCAAAACATATTTTATGAAAAATTCATTAATCAACCAAACTATGAAAATGCTTTAAATTTAGCAAAATATTTTTATCAAAATAAAGAATACAAACAAGCAGTTTTTTGGGCTATAGAAGCTAATGATTTTGATTTATTGCAAAAAGAAGCTTGGCTTGTTTTTATTAATGCTAAAATAAAACTCGGAAGATATGAAGATGCTTTAATAGCTAAAAAAGAATACGAAAAGCTTTTGGAGATTTATTTTGAGTGATACACATCAAAAATTAAAAAACTTAAGTGAGTATTCTTTAAAAGAAATTGCTTCTCAATATAAAATGGAATTTTTAAATTTAAATCAAACTTTTGATTTTGAAAAATATCTTCACATTTTGCCTTTTTCTTTAATAGAACAACATGATATTTTTTGTTTTTATGAAGATGATGAAAAAATCCATATAGCTTCCTTTAAACCATTAGAAGAGAATGTTTTGGAAAAAATACAAAATTTATATCGTTTTAAAACTATCAAGATTTTTCTTTGTGTTTTTACACAATTTGAATTTTTGCTAGAAAGAGTTAAATTTTTAATTAAATTTCAAAATCATCTTAATAGATTAGAGCTTAGTTTGAAAAGTGATGAAAATAAAGATGAATTTTTATTAGAGCAGTTTTTGAATTTAATTTTAACTTATGCTTGTTTTTTAAGAGCAAGTGATATCCATTTAGAGCCTTTAGAAAATGAAGTATATATAAGATTTAGAATAGATGGGGAGTTAAAATATATATATAGTTTTGATGCAAAATCATACCAAGCCTTATTGTTGCATGTAAAAATTATTGCTTTGCTTAATGTAGCTGAACAAAGACAAGCTCAAGATGGGAGTTTTTCTAAAATCATTTTAGAACAAAAATATGATTTTAGAGTTTCAATTATGCCTTTATTATTTGGACAAAGCATAGTGTTTAGAATTTTAAAACAAGATGGATATGTTTTAAAACTTGATAAACTTTTTATCAAAGAAGAAAATTTAATTCAGCTGAAAAAACACACGAATGCACCTTATGGTCTGATTTTGTTTTGTGGGCCAACAGGGAGTGGTAAAAGTACTTTTATGCATGCTATTTTAAATGAAATTGAACAAAGTAAAAAAATCATCACTCTAGAAGATCCTATAGAATATAAACTTAAATATGCTCAACAAATTCTTTTAAATTCTAAAGCCGGATTTGATTTTCACAAAGCTTTAAGAGCAGTTTTAAGACACGATCCTGATGTGATTATGATAGGTGAAATTAGAGATGAGGATAGTTTGGATATAGTTTTAAAAGCTTCTTTAAGCGGACATTTAGTTTTAAGTACCCTACACACTAATGGCGCTATAGAAGCTATTTTTAGAATGAAGCATATGGGTGCAAGAGAATACTTAATAGCTCATTCTCTTAATTTAATTATAGCTCAACGATTAGTAAGAAAACTATGTGAATGTAAAGAACCTAACAAGGAAAAATTTTACTTTCAAAATCAAGTTTTTGAAGGAAAATTTTACAAAGCAAAAGGTTGTGTTGAGTGTATGTATAGTGGATATAAAGGGCGTTTGATGGTAGCTGAATTTTTGTTTTTAGATCATAATTTAAAAAATATGATAGAAAATAATGCAAATTATGAAAATATTTTAACATACGCTTTAAAAAAAGGTTTTTTGACTTTAGGTATGGATGCTTTAGAAAAGGCAAAACTTGGCTTAACAAGTATAGATGAGTTAAGAAAGATTAGTTTTTGAAAAAATTTGTTATTTTTTATGTATTAAATAAAGAGCAAAAACAATATATAATAAGGGCTAGAAATTTATATGAAGCTAGAAATTTTGCGTTAAAGTCATTTGTAAATATTATTAGTGTTGAAGAATATTTCAAACCGATAAAACATAAAATCAAAGAAGAAGAGCTTATTTTCATTCTTAAGGATTTAAATATGATCTTAAAGGCAGGATTAAGCTTACAGGAAGCAATTTTAGAATTTTTAAAATCAAGCTATGAAAAACAAAATATTAAAATTTTTAATACAATTTATAATAAACTCAATAATGGAAGTTCTTATAATGAAGCCTTTAAAGATATTTTAAATTCTAGAGAATGTGCTATTTTAAAAATTTGTGATGGCAGAGAAGATTTACATAAGGCTCTTGATATTATTATTAGTTTAAAAGAAAAAAATCTTTATAGTTTTAAGCAGTTAAAAAAGGCTATAGCTTACCCACTTTTCGTTTTTATGTGTATTATTTTTGCTTTTTTTATTCTTATAACTTTAGTTTTGCCTGAATTTAAAACTTTATTTTTACAACTTGAATTGGATTTGCCAAAAATCACTCAAATTCTTTTTATTATAGCTGATTTTTTTAGTCATTTTTACATGATTATTTTATTAAATATAGGATTTTTTATAATACTTACTTATTTTTTTAGGAAGTCTTTGTTTTTTCATAAAATTCTTCTTTATTTTCCCATTTTTGGAAAAATAATATTTTATCAAGATAAATTTTGCTTTTTCTTAATTTTTTCATATTTATTAAAAGCAGGGGTGGATATAAAAAGAGCTTTTAAACTTGCTTGTGAAGGTATAGAAAATCAATTCTTTAAAAACAAAATGTTTATTATAAAGACTTCATTTGAATCAGGACTTGATTTAGCTCAGGCTTTTTCTAACACAAAGCTTTTTGAGTCTTTTGTGATAAGAATGTTAAATTTAGCTTTAAAAAGTTCTAAATTAGATGAAAGCACTTATGAGCTTGCTTTGTTTTATGAGTATAAAAAAGAAAATTATACTCAAAAGCTTTTGAGTGTTTTGGAGCCTTTGATGACAATTTTTATGGCGAGTTTGATTTTAGTTTTAGCCTTGGGTGTATTTTTACCTATGTGGCAAATTAGTCAAGAAATTTAAGCAAGATAATCATAAGCAACCTTAGCTATAGTTAAAGCAACCATAATCAAAAAGAGTTTTTTGATAAAAGTTCCTTGCGTTTTTAAGACTAGTTTTGATCCTATAAAAGCACCTAAAATTTGACCTATACCCATTAAAATACCAACTTTCCAAAGCACCTCATAAGAGTATAAAAATACCCCTAAAGCTACTACATTGCTAGTAAAATTTAAGATTTTAGTATTAATGCTTGCATTTTTCATGCTAAAACCAAGAAATATCACGCAAGCAAAAATCCAAAAAGAACCAGTACCAGGTCCTAAAAAACCATCATAAAAACCAAGTAGCAAGCCAAAGATGATTTGAAAGCTTGTAGTACTCATTTTAGCTTTATTATGTACATGGCCTAAATCAGGCTTGAAAATAGTGTAAAAAAAGATTAAAACAAGGCAAATTAATACAATGATTTTAACAGCATTTTGATCTATTAGTAAGACTGCATAAGTTCCAATGGCAGCTCCAATAGCAGTAAATAAAATTCCCAAAGCTATCTTTTCTATATGCATAGATTTTCTATAAGCTAAAACCGCAGTGAGTGATCCAAAGGTACTTTGAAGTTTATTAGTAGCTAGGGCTAAATGAGGAGGAATACCACAAGCAAATAAAGCAGGTATGGTAATAAGCCCACCACCACCTACAATCGCATCAACACAACCTGCAAAAGCAGCAACAAAGAATAAAATCACATAATAAGTTAATTCAAGCTCCATAAGCTTTCCTTGTTTTGTCCGATTCTATATAGAGCAAAATCATATTTTATAGGATCAGCAGGATCGAATTTTTTAAGACTTTGCGTAAGTTCTAAAACACTTTTAAAATCATAAATCTTACGCTTTAAAAGCTTAAGTTTTAATGAAACTTTATGAGTATGAGTATCTAAGGGTATGAGTAAGTCTTTTTTATCGATATTTTTAAACAAACCTAAATCTAATTCATCTTTTCTTACCATCCACCTAAGATACATATTGTATCTTTTTAAAGGACCTTTTGGAATGTTAAATTCTTTTGAAAAGAAAAATTCATAACCATAACTTTTATAAGGATTAAGCTTGTAAATTGTTTCTATGAAAGCTTTTATCGCTTGTGTTATGTTTTGTTCTTTTTGATAAGTTTTGGTAAAAATATTTTCTATACTATCTTCATTTTTTAAGCGCTTGAGTGTGATGAAAATTTGAGCTATATCTTGAGAGTTTTGAAAGCGGTATTTTAGATTTTTACATTCTTTTTTAATAATCTCATCGCTTTTCTCAAGCAAGGAAAAATCAAGTTTATTTAAAAAATTTACAATATTTTTAGCATTTCCATAGGCAAATAAAGCACAAAGCAAGGCTATATTTTCATCTTTATAAACACTTGCAATTTGTAAAGGATCAGGATGAGAGAAAAGCTCTTTTTGAGTGTTTTTGCTTAAAATTGCTTCATCTAAAAGAGCTTTAATTTGCATTAAGATTTTAAACCAAGTAAGGTTTCAAGCATTTGATCAACGGTAGTTACGATTTTAGCTGCAGCGCCATAACTTGCTTGATATTGTATGAGTGCTGCTAATTCTTCATTGGTATTTACACCACTTTTTGATTGATATTCTGCATAAGCTGTATTAAATACCGTCATATTAGTTGCATGCGCAAAGCCATTGCTTTCAGCATCTGAAGCAATTTGGCCTGTAAATTTTCTATAATATCCATCTAAAGTCATAGTATCTACTGTACCATCTTTATTATAAAAATTTACTTTTTGATTTTGAAGTTGCAACATAGCATTAGCTACATCGTTATTTCCATCAACTCCATTTGAACTAGCTTTTAAGCTATTTGGATCATTTCTAATGCTTGAATTTACATTAATGCTACTTGCATCTTGACCATTGAAAAATGAAGATACATTTAAAGCGCCTGGGAAATTTGTGCCATTATCCTTAAAAGCTATTTTATAACCTTTTTTTAAGCCATTGATTTGGAAATTTCCACTATCACTTTTTCCATCATAATGATAAAAGGCTTGAAAATAATCATTTAAATCATTACCGCTAACACCATCTTTATTATCATCAACATCTGCATTGATTTGTTTAATAACATCTTCTATAGTGGTATTGACATCTATTTTTATAGTTCTAGTAGCTACTGCATTACCTTTTTCATCATAAACTGTGATGTCAAAGCTTCCTGCTTGGATGTTTTTATCATAACTCATTAAAGAAGTATCAGATTTTAAACCTTTTAAATCATCTGAATTTACTTTATCGGTTGCTGCTTGAGCATAGACATTATTAGTTTGAGTTATGAGTGTTTTTGTAAAGGTATTGAGCATATCTTTATACTCTTGTAATTTTCCATCGCTGTAAGTATCATGATTGCCATCATAATTTCTACCTCTAAGATCAAGTTGAGCACCAAGCTGCCCACCTGAAATTTTGCTTGTTAAATCATAGCGGTTTTCATCATTTACTTCATAATAAATTTGATAAAAACCATTAGGGTTGTTATTATCTAATTTTAAAGGGTGAAAGCTAGAGCCATTTACTATACTAAAGCCTTGAATGCTTAAATCATAATATCTTCCAGAATCAGTCATGGTAGATTCTAAAGTACTATCTTGAGAGCTTGTTCCTTTCCAAGCAACAGCATTAACTAACTTTGAAAGTCTAAGTTCAAGTTCATCTCTTTTATCTCTTAGTTGATTTGCATTATCGGTAGGTAAAACTTCTTCATTTTCAAGTTGTTTATTAATATTTGCAATTTCTTGACCAATGTTATTAATCTCATCTACGGTTTGTTGAATTTGCTCATTAACTGTTTGTTGCATTTTGCTAAGATCTTGTAATGTTTTTTGTATGTTTTGAGCTAATGTGTTTGCGCTATTAACAAGATCTATTTTACTTGCTCCATCGCTTGGGTTGGAAGCAAAGTTATTCCACGCATCATAGTAATTTTTATAATCTTGTAAAATACCAGTTCCTTGCATATCAGGAAATCTTTGACTTGCTTCTTGTAAAATTTGTCCTAAATAATTTGTATAGTTTTGTTGAGTAGTGGCGTTTTTTAGCTCATAATAAGAATGCTCATCATGCAATCTTTTAATAGTATCAATTTGCGTACCTGTTCCTAAGTGTAAGCCACCTCTATCAAGAGACATACCTGAACTTTGCACCGCTCTTTGTCTAGTATAAAATACTGCATTTGCATTAGAGATATTGTTACCTGTGGTATTGATTTGAAGTTCAGCAGCTCTTATACCACTAACCCCTGTATATAAACTATCAAAAATTCCCATGACTTAGCCTTTAAACATTGATCTTAAATAATGAATCTGGAATTGTCTTATTATCCCCATAAGCATTATTTGTTCCATTTTGTTCAAACATTGTATTTAAAAGATTGTCGTAAAAATTTTTAATAATAAGAGCCAATTTAGCATATTCTTTATTTTTTTGATGTAAGGTGTTTAAATTTTGCTTTAAAAGAGCAAGTTTTTCTTTATCTTCATCATCTAAAAGTTCGTCTAAACCTTTATTGTTTCCTTGATTACTAAGTTCTACTAAAGCCTTATCAAGATTTTTTTTAGCAATTTGAAAATCATTTACAAGTTTAGTTTTTTCTTCTACGCTTTTGCTAACATGTTGGTGATTAGCAGCTTGAATTTGAGCTATATCTTCTAAAGTAAGATTGATGAGTTTTTCTAAAATAGAATTTGTTTTGTCTAAGTGTTGTTTAACCATTTTTATCCTTTCTTAGGCACTAACCCAAAAAAGGATAAAAATTATAATAAAGAATCTACTATTGCTTTTGAAGTGGCTTGCAAGTCTATTTTATACTCGCCATTCTTTATTTGTGAAGCAATAAAAGATGCCTTATTTTCTTCTACCTT
Source organism: Campylobacter sp. CNRCH_2014_2452 (assembly GCF_025772865.1). Classification (NCBI taxonomy): domain Bacteria; kingdom Pseudomonadati; phylum Campylobacterota; class Epsilonproteobacteria; order Campylobacterales; family Campylobacteraceae; genus Campylobacter; species Campylobacter sp. CNRCH_2014_2452. The sequence goes on along the minus strand of NZ_JAKMSX010000002.1, from coordinate 33,919 downwards.
TTGAGTTTCTTTTGCCTTGTTATTTTCTTTGTTTTCTGTTTTATTTATATCGCTAGTAGCAACTTGAGCCACATAGCTTTGATGTATAGGGTTTATCATTTTAAGCCTCCAGTTCTATTGAAAAACTCTAAGAACCATATCGACACTTAAAAAAATAACTTAACGCCTTTCTTTTAAATAATCAAATAATAATTTTGAAAAACCTAAACCACCACTTAATGCTTTACTCATAGTATCATTATACATAGATGAATAAATTTCATCACTTGCATCTTTTCCAAATAAAGAATTTTCTTGTTTTAAAGAAATATCCAAAACACTTTTAATTAAGAAAGCTTCAAAAGCATCGGTTTGTTCTTTTAAAGCTTTATCTTCATCATTTAATGCTTGTATATGAGTTAAATCATTTTTAAAAGCACTATCTGCATAGTTTTTAGCAGCCTTATAGCTATTATTATGCTTGGTAATGTTTTCATAAAGCTCACTGCTGTAATTTTTGCTCGCTAAATAATTATCAACTCTCATCATATCACCTCTAATTCAGCACTGATTGCACCAGCTCTTTTTAGATTTTGCATAATAGCTATGATATCATTTGGTGCTGCTCCAAGTTTATTTAACATTCTAGCTATGTTTGCTACTGTTGTTTTATTGTTTGTGATTTTTAAAGTATTAGATACAGGGTCTAAAATACCACCATCTTTCATATCGATTTCATTTTGTCCTAAAGCTACGGTATTGTTTGGATCAATTTTTATAGTAATATCTTTATGAGTAATTAATATAGGTTCAACTTCTATATTTACTCCCGCTACGATAGTTCCTGTTCTTTCATCAATAATCACTTTGCTTTCTGGGGTATAAGCTATATCTTGTTCTAATACTCTTGCCATAAATTCAACATGAGAAAATTCTTCAGGTTTTGTTAATTTTATAGTTCTAGAATCTAAAGCTTTTGCTATATCTGTGTCAAAAATAGTATTTAAAACTCTTTCTATATTATTAGCTGTTTTAAAATCTGCTTCTTTTAAGCTTAAAATCAAATCTTCACTTTGGCTAAAGTTTTGTGGAATTTCTCTTTCTACTACAGCGCCATTAATAACATTTGCTGAGGTTGAGTGTGTTCCTGCTGCACCCGGTCTTGGGCTAAGTCCACCTATAGCTAATGAACCTTGAGCTACTGCATAAATCTCTCCATCAACTCCTTTTAGAGCTGTCATAAGTAAGGTTCCACCTTGTAAAGATTTTGCATCACCTAAAGAAGCCACACTTACATCAAGCTTATCCCCACTTCTTGCAAAAGCAGGAAGCTTTGCTGTTACCATTACTGCTGCTGTATTTTTTGATTTTATATCACCTGGGCTAACTTTTACATTCATACCCTGAAGCATATTTGAAATAGATTGTAGAGTAAATTCACTACTTGTACCATCTCCACTTCCGTTTAAGCCAACAACCAAACCATATCCTATAAGTTGGTTATCTCTAACACCTACTACATTAGTAAGTTCTTTAATAGTAGCTGCAAAAATGCTTAGATTTAATACCAAGCAAAATAGTAATATTCTCATCGATTCTTCCTTTAATCTATGCTATTTTCATAAAATTAAAGCAAAAAAAGTTCCAAATTTATATAAAGGAGTAAAAACTTAGAGTAGTTGAGCCAAATTTTTTTTCTTTAGTTTTTTCATAATCTTGTATTTTAGTTGGAGTTTTAAAAGTGCTGTGGTGTTCTATGATAATGATTTTTACATTTGAATTTTGTATATTTTCTATCAATTTTAAAGTTTTTTCATAAATATCAAAAAAACCTTCTCTAATATCAAATGGAGGATCAAGATATAAAATAATATCTTCTTTAGAATTTTGAATAATTTGAGGAGTTTTTTTAAAAGTATCATCATTAAAACAAAGGGTATTTTGATCAACACCAGAAGCGTTTTTTAAAGCTATTTCATAAGCCTTTTTATCTTTTTCTATGGCATAACTTTTTAAACAACCATTGCTTCTTGCTTCTAATGCCATCAAAGCACTTCCTCCAAAGGCCTCTATAAAAACCTTATCTTGTAAAGAAAAACGCAAAACATTAAAAACACATGATTTTACTATGCTTTTAGTGCTTCTTGTGGTATCTAGGCTAGGAAGTAAAATTTTTTTACCCTTATAAATTCCACTTTCTATAGTGGTGTAAATTTTTTGAGCTTGTTTTTTTGAGCTTGTTTTTTTATCCTCTTTGTAATTTTTTAAAAAATCTCTTACGCTTTGATATTCTTGTGTTTTATGCATTATTATTTTCTTCTTTGATAAGATTTTTTAACTCTGTTTTATAAAGATCAAATATTGCATCGATTTTTTCATGACTTTCTTGGCGTAGTTGTTCTAAAATGGCTTCACATTTTTGATTCATAATTTTTTTCTCACGCATTGCTATTTTATAGGCAATATTTTGCAAGCTTGCATTGAAATCATTTAAAGCACATAGCAACTCTTCTATGTTAAAAGGGTGAGTTAAGAAATTTGATTTTTTGTTGATGATAAATTGTGGCTTTTGTGTGTTGATTTTTTCATCACAGACTAAAAAATCACAATCTTTTTTTAAAACTAAAAAATCTTTTAAAGCAATTTCTAAAGTTTTTTCTAAAATTAAATCCTTGCATTCAAGAGCGATTTTCATTGACTAAACTCACTTTTAATTTGTGTTTTTTTAAAGTGTATGGTACTATACCTAGAGCTAAATTTGCAAGCTCTGCGAAACTTAAAATATAAAAATCTTCAAAATTTCTATTTGAAATTGCTTGTAATTCTTTAGAACACTTATCAAACATATAAAAAGAATAAAAATCTTCTACAACTAAAAAATCACAACCACTATCATAAGCATCTAAAATGATTGCTGCTGCACTTTTATAAGCTAATTGCGCATTTAAACTTAAGAACCCATAGCCACAACTCTTATATTTTCTTTCAAAATCAATTATATTTGCTTTAAGAATCTTAGCAAGTTCTAAAGAGCAATTAGCATAGGAAAATCCTTGATATACACCTATGTTAAATTTATCAAAAAAATATTTAATGTGTTCTGTTTTTAAGTATTTTAAAAAAAACTCTGGAGCGTATTTAATCTTATCGATTTTACTCATAATTTCATAAGAGCTATATTCGCAAGCTAAGATATTATTCTCATCCATCATTCTAGAATATTCATCTAAAATATCTTTAGGATCATAGTCAATAATAAAATAATTTTTACCCAAAGGTTTTTCACATAATGTGCTTTCAACACTGACTGTATCTAAGACATTTTTGATAATATCAAAATAACAAAATAAATCATTATTGCTATTGGTGTAAATTTTATACATTTTAATTCCTTAAAAAATACTTCTTGCAAGACCTGATTTTACAAGCATAACTTTTAATTCTTTGATGTAAGATTCATAGTCAAGCTCATTAGATGAAATAAAATTTTTGAATTTAGTATGATAATAAATTCCTTTTTCTTCATCTGCTATCAATTTTAAAAATTGTGGAGTTTTTTCTGGATATTTAAGTAGCATTTTATAGGCAAATATAAAGAAACTATCTCCTAAATATTCAGGTAGAAATTCTCTTACTTCGCTTGTATAATATAAAAAGTCATATTGCTTGTAAAGCTCTATATCATGTATGTCAATAAGTCCTTTAAAAAGCTCAAGTTTTTCTAAAAAATCACTCTTATCCATGATCAAGTCTTTAATAGCTCTTTTAGTATCGAGTGGTTCTATGATGAGTTCTTTTCCAAATCTTTCAATAATATTACTTAAATCTCTTCTTTGTCTAATGGTAACTTGATTAACTTTAATACAACTTTCTGGGTTTTCTTCAAAATCAAAATATATATCATCTTTTTTAATCTGACTTAAAATATCATAAACACTTTTAAAATTTTTACTATCATAAACATATGGTTTATAATAAGCTAAATAATCACTATCTTTATCAAAACGAAAAATTCTTAAAGTTATTTGCATTTTTTATCCTTGGTATTATTTTTGATTATATACATTTTAAACTTATAAAAATTTGATTATTATATAAAATTAAAAGCTTTTTGTATAAAATATTCACATGGATAAAGAAAAATTTATTATAAATGCTTTTGCAAATTCTATCAACGGAGATGATGGAGCAATCATCGATGGATATTGTTATTCTAAAGATTTATTTTGTGAGGATGTGCATTTTAAACGATCTTGGATGAGTTTAGAGCAAATTGGCGCAAAAGCTATGCTCGTTAATATTTCTGATGCAATTGCTATGAATGCTACACCAAAATACGCTCTTTTGGGGCTTTCTTTACCAAAATGTTTAGAAATGAAACAAGTTAAAGCTTTGCAAAAAGGCTTGCTAGATAGCGCAAAAGAATTTGGGGTGCAAATTATAGGCGGAGATACTATAGCAGATAGGAAAATTAATATTAGTATAACTATTATTTCTAAAGTGAATAAAAGGGCTATTTTTAGAAAAGGTTTAAAAAAGGGAGATTTGCTTGCTTTTAGTGGGAAATTAGGTGAGAGTTTAAAAGGTTTAAATATACTATTTCGCGGTGGAAAATTGCATTCTAAACATCGTTTTATAAAACCGAATTTAAGGCAGAAATTTTTTTATGATATAGCAAAAAAAGTCAGAGTGAGTATGGATATTTCAGATGGTTTAAATAAGGATCTATCGAGAATACTCTTTATAAATCAACTTGGTATAAAATTTCTTAAAAAATTAGATAAATTTAGCTTAAATAGTGCAGAAGAGTATGAAATTTTATTTGCTTTTGATAAAAAACATAAAGTATTTATACAAAATATGGCTAAAAAACATAGAATTAAACTAAATATTTTTGCAAAAACAACAACAGGAAGGTATAAATTTTATGGAAGAGAACATCATTTTTAAGCCCTTATATACTTTAAAACACAGCCCGATAAATGTGTATTTTTCAAAAAATAGTAATGATTTTGTAGTAAGAGAAAAGCCTTTGTATGAATTTAGTGGTAAAGGTGAACATCTTATTTTACATATACAAAAAAAAGATCTAAGCACCAGTGAAGCTTTGAGAATTTTAAGTGAGCAAAGCGGTGTTAAAATGAGAGATTTTGGTTATAGTGGTTTAAAAGATAAACAAGGCTTAACTTTTCAATATATTTCTATGCCTAAAAAATTTGAAGAGGGCTTAAAAAATTTTAAACATGATAAGATGAAAATTTTAGAAAGTTTTTATCATGATAATAAACTTAGAATAGGGCATTTAAAAGGAAATTCATTTTTTATAAGATTAAAAAAAGTTTCAAAAGTAGATGCTTTAAAAATAGAACAAGCTTTCAAAAATATCCAAGAACAAGGTTTTGCTAATTATTTTGGATATCAGCGTTTTGGTAAATTTCAAGATAATTTTTTACAAGGACTAGAAATTTTAAAAGGTAAAAAAATCAAAAATAAAAAAATACAAGAATTTTTAATTTCTGCCTTTCAAAGCGAACTTTTTAACAGATATTTGAGTAAAAGGGTGGAATTATCACATTTTATCAATGATTTTAGTGAAAAAGAAATAAAACAAATTTATGATTTAGATAAAGATGAAATCAAAAGTTTAAAAAATCAAAAGCAGTTTTTTAAGATTTTAAAAGGTGAAGTTTTAGGGCATTATCCTTTTGGTAAATGCTTTGTATGTGAAGATTTGTCAAGTGAAGTAGAAAGATTTAATCAAAAAGATATTAGTTCTATGGGGCTTTTAATAGGCTCTAAAGCTTATGAAACAAATGAAGGTCTAGCTAAAAAATTAGAAGATGAGATTTTTTCTTTTGCATATGAGTTTAAAGATAAAATGCAAGGTTCAAGACGCTTTATGTGGTCTTATTTGCAAGATTGTAAAAGTTATTATGATGAAGAAAAAGCTCATTTTACTTTAGAATTTTTCTTGCAAAAAGGTTCATATGCTACAGTGGTTTTAGAAGAGATTTTACACGCAGATATTTTTGATCAAACCTATAATACATAATTTTAAAAATTGATATTGAGTATCAGTTAAAATTTATCTTTTATAAATTATAATAACAATTATCATTTTTATAAAAGGAAAGCTCAATGTCAGTTTTGGTTATAGGTGCAGATGAAATTACTCCAATTAAGGCAGTTTTGACAAATTTAGGCGCAAAAAGTATAGAGCATTGGGATGCTAGAAATGAAAATAGGGTAAATAGAAAACCCATTCCACAAAATACTGAATGCATAGTCATGCTTACTAGTTTTTTAAATCACAACACCATGAAAAAAATTAAAACAGAGGCAAAAAAACGCAATATACCTTTGGTTTGTGCTAAACGCAGTGTGAGTTGTGTATATTGCGAATATTGCAAGGTTTTTGGTCTTGAACAAACTTATGAATGTACAAAAAAGGCATAATATGTTTGGTTTTAATAACAAAGAGGATTTGGTACCTAAAATATTTAGAGATTTAGAACAAGAAAATATTAATTTTATTTTTTTGAATTTGTATAATTCTTTGGTGGAAAATGATCTAAAAATACCTTATATTTATGCAAAAAAAGCTACTAGTTTAAGAAATATTTTTGAGTTAAAAATCCAAAATATGATCACAGAAAGGGTTTTGAAATTTAGTAAAATAAAACAATTTTGTCCATATTCTCATAAAATCATCAAAGCATATAAAGAAGGAAATTTAAATAAATTACAGCTTGAAGCAAAGATGCCAAAATATGCTTTAGCTAGATTAATACAAAATGTTTTTATGTCATCAAATTTTATCTTAGATCCACAGGTGGCTTTTGAGTCTTTTGTGTATGATAAAATTTGTAAAAGCAATGTAAAGGCTAGGGTAGATATTCAAGAAAATATCATTATTATCAATGATAAAATGGCTATTATGCCTTCTTTTTTTGAAGATAATAAAAAGGATATAAATTTAGCTTTGCAAATTATCAAAAAAAATGTTTTTGAAATATTTTATATTGTGTATCCAAGAAATAAAAATTTTACTCAACATAAAGAAATAAGACATAATTTATGTGAAAATAACAAAACTTTGCTAAAATTAGTTCCCTATACTATTAATAATCAAATTTTAAGGAGATGTTAAATGTCAGTAGCAGTAATTTATGGTAGCTCTATGGGAAATACCGAAGGTGCGGCAAATATGATCGCTCAAAAATTAGGAATTTCAGATGTGTTAAATATTGCAGATATTAATGCAGAAAAAATCAATTCTTATGATAAATTAATCTGCGGAACTTCTACTTGGGGAAGTGGAGATTTTCAAGATGATTGGGATAGTTTTGATTTTTCAGCTTTAAATCTTAGTGGAAAAACCGTTGCAGTTTTTGGTATGGGAGATAGTGAAAGCTACTCAGATACATATTGTAGTGCTATGGGAAAACTTGCTCAGGCTTTAAAAGCAGCAGGTGCAAATTTAGTAGGTTCAGTTTCTACAGGTGGTTATACTTTTGAATCAAGTGATGCGGTAGAAGGAGATAAATTTGTAGGGCTTGCATTAGATAATGATAACCATGAGGATTTAACCGAAAGTAGAATTGATGCTTGGTTAGAACAAATTAAACCTTCTTTTTCTTAAATCTAGATGCCAAAAAGGCATCTTTTAAAATTTCCTTTTTTTTGTTTCACTTAATATATCTTGTGCTAAAGAATCTACTTCATTTGCAATAGCATTTGTATGTATTGCTGTTTGAGAATTTTGTTGTGTAAGTTTTTCTATAGTAGCTACTGACTCATTAATTTGGCTAATATCATTAGCTTCTTCCTTTATAGCTTCACCCATATCATTTATAGACTGGGCTAAGATATTAGTATTAGCTTCAATCTCACCTAAAGACTTTTGAGTTCTTTCTGCTAAGTTTCTAACTTCATCAGCAACAACAGCAAAGCCACGACCATGTTCTCCTGCACGAGCTGCTTCAATAGCTGCATTTAATGCAAGTAGATTAATTTGATCAGCAATATCTGAAATCATAGTGGTAACACTTTTAATATCATTACTTTGTTTAACTACATCTTGTGCTTTGATAGAAATTTCACTCATAGTTGAATTCATTTGCTCTAAAGCTCTTGCGCTTTCTTGTAATGATGAGGTTTGATGTGTGGCATCATTTGTAAGTTCATGCATACTTTGTTTGAGTGCTTCAGCTTTTTGATTTAATAATTCACCTTGGTTTAGTGATTTTGAAAGCATGTTTTTGATTTCATTCCCAAGGGCATTGATTGCTTTTTCAACATCGCCTTTTGGGGTATTAATAGCTGCAGTAAAATCTAATTGTTTATAACTATCAAATACCGCTTGAATTTCGTTTAAATTATTACCAATTTTTTGTTGTAAAGTATCAAGCATTTTATTTAAAACATCTATGAGTTCTTGAATTTGTGGATTGTTAGCATGAGAGCTAATGTGTAAATTAAGCTCACCTGTTTCTATTTTTCTAGCAACATTTACAGATTCTTCAATAGCTTTTGCATCTTTACTTAAAGCCTCTTTGATAATATTAATATTTTCATTAATCTCATCAGCCATTTTTCCAAATTCATCTTGAGTTTTTAGTTTAATAGGGTGTGAATGAATGTCTTTATGATTTAAATAGTTAAAGAAATTATGCAAGCCTGAAGATATAATAGCAATTGGCTTAAGATTATAAGAAATGATTATTCTAATAAAAATCAAAGTAATAAAAATAGCAATTAAGGAAATAATAATTTGTTCCATCAATGTTTGTTTAGCTGTATCGCTGTAAAAATCATAATCAGCTATAGAGCAAATAGTATATTTTGGATTGATACTACCATTACAAATTAAAGCTTTGATCCCTTCTTCTTTAGTTTGAATTTTGAAAATATCCCTAGAAAGACCTTTGTTTGCACCTTCAGTTGTTTTAAAATAATTTGAAATAATATCTTTACTAATATTAGTTGAGGTTAAGATTTTGGAAGAATCGGTATGAAAAAGATAAGTTCCATCATCAGCTAAAACAGCAGCATGTGAATAAGGTGTTTTACCTATAGCCAAAACTTCTTCTGAGAATTTTTTCAAATCATAATCAGCAGCAACTACACCTATAACTTTTCCATTGTCTATAATAGGACTAGCATAAGAAATGGTTGGTTTTTGCATGCTAGATGATATGTAAGGATCTGTGACAATTAACTCTCTTTTTTCCTTGGCTTCTTTATACCATCCTCTAGATCTAGGATCATAACCACTTTCTGGAGTTTGATTATTGCCATTTGATCTAAATATAGTTCCATCTTCAAAACCCACATAGGTTAAATCAAAACCCAAAGAATTTCCTATAGAATTTAATAAACTAGTATATTGTGTTGAATTTAGATTATTTTTATTTTCTTTGATGTATTTTGTTAAAGAATTGATCACATTGCGTCTATCGCTTGCGTATAAATCAAATCTTTTACTCACATCAAAAGCAACCTTTTGTTGAAACTGAACTAACAGTGTATGGCTATTGGATTTAGATTTAACATAATTAAAAAAACCTAAAACACATAGTAAAACTACAACAAAAATACAAACTAAGAAAGCTATTTTGTTGGAAAAATTACCTAGTAGGTATTTCTTAATAGAAGAGAGCATTTTTTCTCCTTGATAAAGTCAATATTTGACTTTATGATTATGATGGTTTGTATGATTTTATTAAAAAAATATTTAAAAAATTATAAAAAAATTAATTTTTATTAAAAAATATTATATTTTTAGGATATTTTTAAATAAAAAATTCTAATTTTTTAGAAAGTAGAATTTTATTATCGGTATATTTTGCCCATTGTATATTTAGAGCAAAAATACAAGCTTTTGCAAGTTTTGCAAAGGGAAATTTTTCATAATATATTTTTTCTTGTTCTGCGGTAGCTTTTCTAAAAATAGCTTTAATTTGCACTCCTTTAATAAGATTGATAATATTTGTATCTAGTGCTATATTAACTCCTACTTTTGGATTTTTATAAGAAAGCTGAATGTGTTTAGTATGTTCTTCGCTAGCAAAAATCAATGCAAGATTTTTATCATCAAAAGCATAATAGCAACTTGCGCAATATATTTCATCATTATCTTGCACGCTCAAGGTTAAGAGTTTTTGAGAATGAATGAATTTTTTAATTCTCTCATCCATTATTTTTAGCTTCTAAATTTAAGATCTTTTGGTAACTTAAATGAGTTAAAAAAATTACATAAAATACTTGTAAAAATAGTCCAAGTAAAGGAATGCTTGATAAAATAAAAAATATTAAAGTACTTATTTTAAAGTTCAAAGGTGAAGAGTTCTTATAAAAATTATTAAAAGAATTTTTATCCAAGACATTGCTTAATACATCTAAGAGTAAAAGTTTATGAAATAAATAATAAAAAACTCCATAATAAATCACAATACTTATAAAAGGTATGATTAGTAAAAAAGTAGCGATTATAAATAATACGCAAAAAGTCAATATAAATTTAAATGTTTTGAGTAAAACTTCTAAAGAATTTACTTCTTTTTGTATGAAATAGTTGTAGTATTTTTGATTTATTTTTTTTACTATATAAGGCGTTAAAAAAGAAATAATTAGCATGGATAAAAATACTGAGGCAAAAACTACTATGAAAAATCCACCTATGGCACTCAAAAATGTAAGTGAAAATTGTACTATGGAAAAGCTAAAAAACCAAGCCATGAAAGTTCCGCTAATGACATCTTCAATATAAGAAAAAAAGATATCATAGGTGTAGAATACAAGCAAGGCTAAAATAATCAAACTAACAAAAAAAGGCAAAAAAGAAAATTTTAAAAAAGGTTTACTAAAAAAATTTTGCAAGCTTAGATATAAAATATTCATTTTAATTCATCGTAATAATTTTGAAGTTTTTTGTAAATTTCTTTATAATCTAAGGTTTCTTTTAAAATTTGATTTAAAACTTCATTATCTTCTACACCATTCCATGTTTTTTTATATGTGCCTTCTTTATAGCCATTTTCTTGTCTGAATTGATTTAAAATATTTTTTCCAATATATGTTTTGTAAAGTTTAAAGAAATTTAAGCCACATTTTCTAGCTAGAATAAAATAGACACTTAAAAGCTCACCTAAATCATAATCAAATCCACTGCATTTATGGATAATAAGCTCAATATCATTTAAAATTCCATAAATATCTGCTTCATTTGGATTAGAAGTTTCTTTGCAAAAATCATCAAAAAAACTTACAGAAGAAACTTCTTCTGCTATGAAATTTTTATCATTAATTTGTTTTTCTTTGTATTCTTCTAAAATTAAACTCAAGATAAAATGCCATATATCTACTATTTCAATACATACATTATCCCAGTTTGCAGGAGTGTGTATACTTTTCCAATGCTTCCAAGCAAAAGAGTCAATAAGTTCAGCACACTCCATATAAATACATCTTCTAAAGCTAATTAATTTACCTTCTTTGGTATAGCCATTTTCCCATCCTATACCATTAGTATCATCATTTAATTTTTGCTGGAGTTCTAGCATGCTTTTTAAAATATCTTTTACTTGCATTTATTTTCCTTCTTAAGCGTAAAATCCAAATTCTTTATTATTTTCTTCTTCTTTTTTCTTTTCTTGATTGTTATATTGCTTCCAAATTTCTTCTAATAATTTAGCACTATCTTGGAAAATCTGTTTTTTAATATCTTCAAGATCAGTTTTTGTCATTTCTTTATTTAAACTTTTATCCATAATATTAAATAACTCATGCAAGGTTGCTTTTTTATGCTCTTCATTTTTTGGTATAGGCAGAGCATCGCCAATTTTCATCGCAGTGGTGATAAGCTCTTTTGGCTTTAAGGTTCCTACTCTTGAGTTTTTCATAAATTCATCAATTTGAGGCTGTATTTTGGCTACTGCTTCTTTAATTTCTTCAATTTCTTCTTGTAAAAGTTTTGTGCCACTATATGAAAACGAAAAACCAAATTGATTTCTTAAACTCAAAGATGCTGAATTTCCATCTTTATCTAATTTTGCTTCTTTTTTATCGTACATAGAAAAAGAAAGATGATTGCCGTTTTTTGTTTTTATATCCATAGAAAAATTTTGAGAGTTGTAGCTAGAAATTTGCATAATGTTCCTTTCAAATCAAGATAAAGTTATATCGTCAAAATAACTAAATCTTAAATAAATTCGCAAAGTTTTTAAGCTTTGCAAATTTCAAATACTAGGGAGATAAATATTTTATCATTAAGTCTTTAAACACTCGTTAAATCCCAAAATAATTTTAGTATTTTTTCATTATTTGAGTGTATTAAAATTTGTTTTTTGTTATGTATATTTTTACATGCTTTTAAAGCCTGTTTTAAATTTTCTTTTAAAGAAAAAATCAATCCAAAAGCAATAGCTTCTTTATCTAAACCACCTAAAATATAAATCAAAGGCATACGCATTGACTTAGAAATATCAAGCTTTGCTTGTTCATTAATGGTAGTTTTAAAATCAAATTTGCTAGGATGTTTGAACTTATAAGCTAAAGCAAGATCTAAAAACTCATCTAAATGGCTTAATTTTTTTCCGCTAATAAAAGGATATATAAAATAAAATAAATCTAAGATGTTATTGCTAATTTTGCCTTCATTATTATAATTTTCTTGTATAAAATTATAATATGTTTTAAATTGCTCTTGGTAATTTTGCACTAAAGTCATAGCCATTTTGGTTTTTGCGAAATTATTTAAAAAAACTTTAGGATTAGCTTCAAAACTAAAATCTAAAAAATTAATCTTTGTATCATTTTGATAAAAAATCCCACTAGTATCACTTTCTAAATCTAGTAAAATATTATCTGAATTAAGCTCATTGTTAGAACTATTATGAATTATTTTATCATCTAATATAATAGAAAAATCATTATAAGCAAATTCATTGCTCATAGGTTTTTCATAAAAACCAAAATCATCCCAAAAATTCTCTTCACTACAGGCAATACAGCCATGTCCTGCAGCTACTGGCCAAGAGGTTTTGGAGTTAAATTTAACCTTAGGGCAATTATTATAAGCATAAGGTCCTTTACAACCTACTTTAAAAAGACAATAACCTTGTTTTATATTTTCATCGTTAAAACTTTGAGCAAAATTGCCTGCTTCAAATTTAGCTTTTCTTTCACATAAATCATGCAAACATTTACCATAAAAAGCCAAAGGTCTATTTTGTTCATCTAAAGCCATGTCTTGCTCAAATAATATATAAAAGCAAAGCGCTGCGATGATATTTACATCACTTGGAGGACAACCTGGTATATTGATTACTTTTTTTTCCAAGACTTTAGAAATTCCTATGCTTTTGGTAGGGTTTGGATGTGCAGCTTGAATTCCTCCATAGCTTGAGCAAGTTCCCATAGCAAAGATTGTTTTAGCATTTTTGGCACATTTTTGTAAAATTTCATATCCATTTTCACCATGTGCTCCTATAGTTAGATAAAAAGGATCTATAGCACAAACCCCGCCTTCAACGGCCAAAAGAAAATCTTTTTTTTCTAAAACTTCTTCTAAATGCGATTCTGCCTGGTGTCCGCTTGCACTCATAAAGGTTTCATGATATTCTAAAGAAATGAAATCAAAAATCAGATCTAAAAAGTCAGGCAATGAAGTTCTAAGCAAACTCTCACTACATCCTGTGCATTCACTTAAATGAAGCCATATGAGACTAGGTGGGGTGTGAAGTTGAAAATATCTATGTGCTAAAGGGCTAAAATCATTTGGCAAACCTAAAGTTTTAATGATAGAATTTACGGCTTCTAATGAGATATTTTTCTCTTCTTTATGCGAGTTTTCTAATAGAGCAATTTTATGCTCTAATATGCTTTTTAATTCTTCATTGCTTAAAGACATTTTTTAACCTTTGGCTATTTGTATCATATTTAAAAAATCATTTGCAATTAATGCGGCTGAACCTATTAATACTCCATCACAATTTTTTAAAGCACAAATTTCTTTAATATTGTTTTGATTAACACTTCCGCCATATAAAAGCTTAGCGTTAGTAAATTCTCTTAAAAAATTAAGTATGGTATTAATATCATCAAGATTAGCACTAACTCCTGTGCCTATAGAATAAATAGGCTCATATGCTATGATAAGTTTTTTATAAGATAAATCAATATTTTCAATTTGTTTTTTTAAAAAATCTAAGCTTTTATTAGTATTTTTGGTTTCTAAACTTTCGCCTATACAATAAATGATATTAAAATCAAGATTTTTTGCAAAATCAAATTTAGCTTTTAAAAAGCTTTCATTTTCATTTAAAGCTCTTCTTTCAGAATGACCTATTAAAACACTTTTGATATTAAATTCTTCTAAGTGAATTTTACCAATTTCTCCGGTATAGGCTCCATTTTCACAAGGGTAGAAATTCTGCGCGCCTTGCTGAAATGAAAAATTGTCTTTTAAAAAAGCTATGCTAGGAGGGAAGATGAAAATTTCATCTTCTTTGTTTAAGTTTTGGTTTAATTTTTGAGCGTAAAGTTCAAAGCTTGATCTTGTATGATTACACTTTAAATTTGCTGCAAAAATCATTCATTATCCTTTATGGTCAAAGGTTTTACACCAGGAAGTTCTTTTCCTTCTATAAGCTCTAATGATGCTCCACCACCGGTTGAAATGAAAGTCATCTCATCAGCATCACCTGCTCTTGCTACAACATCAGCAGTATCACCACCACCTATTACAGTTGTTGCGTGAGATTCACTAATATAATGGCTCATTTTAATGCTACCTTTTGAGAATTTATCGATTTCAAAAACCCCCATAGGCCCATTCCACCATATAGTTTGAGCATCAGAAAGTGCCTCTTTAAATAATCTTACGCTAGCAGGACCTATATCAAGTCCCATCCAACCTGCAGGAATTTCTTGCACAGGGGTGTATTTCATCACTGCCTCTTGGGAGCAAGTTTGCGCTGCTGTAACATCCACAGGAAGATAAATTTTTACACCTAGATTTTTACCTTTGAGTAAGATTTTATTTGCTTCTTCAATTAAATCTTCTTCTAAAAGAGAATTTCCTATATCATAACCTTGAGCTTTTAAGAAAGTAAAGGCCATACCTCCGCCTATGATTAATTTATCTACTTTTGGAAGTAAGTTAGTCAAAGCTTGTAATTTCCCACTTACTTTAGAACCACCTACTACGGCCACAAAAGGACGCGCAGGGTGTTTGATAAGATTGCTTGCAAACTCAATTTCTTTTTGGAGTAAAAATCCCGCACCCTTGTTTGTATTATCAAAGTATTTTGTAATAGCTTCAACGCTAGCATGGGCTCTATGACAAACCCCAAAAGCATCATTAATATAAACATCAGCCATAGAAGCAAGTTCTTTGGCTAAATTTTCATCATTCTTAGTTTCACCCTTTTCAAAGCGTAAATTTTCTAAAAGCAAAATTTCACTTGATTTTAATTCGCTAGCTTTTTTCTTTGCATCTTCACCTATAACATCTTTAGCCATGATGACTTCTTTAGCCATTAAGCGTGCAAGTCTTTTTGCAACTGGTTCTAAAGAGTATTTTGAAGCTATTTCTTTTGGACGCCCTAAATGTGAAGCTAAAATAACTGCACAGCCATTATCTAAACAATACCTTATAGTAGGGATGGCCGAGCGAATACGACGATCGTCGGTGATATTTAAAAACTCATCTTGAGGAACATTAAAATCACATCTTATAAATACTTTTTTCTTTGCAAGATCAATATCTTTAATCGATAAAATACTACTCATCTTAAGCCTTTGCTATAAATACTGCCATATCTACTAAACGAGAAGAATAACCCCATTCATTATCATACCAAGCAACCACTTTAACAAAATCATCACAAATAACTTGAGTTAAATCACTTGCTACAATTGCACCATAAGAGCAAGTTATAAAATCACTAGAAACTCTTTCTTCATCATCTACCAATAATATGCCTTTTAAATTACTAGCAGCTGCTTTTCTAAAGGCTTCATTGATTTCTTCTTTACTTACTTTTTTCTTTAAAGTTGCAGTTAAATCTACAGTTGATACATCAGCTACAGGCACACGCATGCTTTGACCATGTAATTTTCCATCAAGTTCAGGCATAACAAGCTTCATAGCTTTTGCTGCACCGGTAGAAGTAGGGATGATATTTTGTGCAGCAGCGCGTGATCTTCTTTTATCTCTTGCTTTTGCATCAATAATACTTTGACCATTGGTGTAAGCATGTATAGTAGTCATTAAACCTTTTTCTATGCCAAAATTATCTTGCAAAACTCTACAAATTGGTCCTAGGCAGTTGGTGGTACAACTTGCATTTGAGATGATATTTTCGCCTTTGTATTCATGTGCATTTACTCCTAAAACATAGGTTGGAGTTTTATCTTTTGCAGGTGCACTCATGATGACTTTTTGCACCCCATGATCTAAAAATCCTTGACATTTTTCCATAGTTAAGTGTGCACCGGTACACTCTAAAACAATTTGTGCGCCATATTTTGCAAAGTCCAAATCTGCTACATTTCTACTTTTTAAAACTTTTATTTTTTTATTATCAATTATTAAATCATCATTTTCATTTTCAACACTACCATCATATACCCCATGAACGGTGTCGTATTTAAAAAGATATTTTGTGAGTTCAATATCAGTAGTATCATTAATCGCTACAAGTTCTATATCATCGCGTTTCATGATAATTCTTGCAACACATCTTCCAATGCGTCCAAAGCCATTTATTGCAACTTTTACAGCCATTTTCATTTCCTTTTTATGATTAAGTAGATAAAATTCTACTAAAAAAAGGTTAAATTTTAATGAAAATCGCACTTTTTGGCGGTAGTTTTGATCCGCCTCATTTAGGTCATAATGCTATAGTCTTAAATGCATTAGAAAATTTAGAGCTTGATAAGCTCATTATTATGCCTACTTTTATTAGTCTTTTTAAACAAGAATTTACTGCAGATGAACAAAGACGCTTAAAATGGTGCAAGGAAATTTGGGGAAGCTTAATAAAAGTTGAAATTTGTGATTTTGAAATAAAAAAGCAAAGACCTGTACCTAGTATAGAAAGTGTTGAATTTTTATATAAGCAATATGAAATTTCAAAATTTTATCTTATTTTAGGAGCTGATCATTTGCAAAGTCTTGAAAAATGGCATGAATTTGAAAGATTGCAAAATTTGGTAGAATTTGTTATAGCTAAAAGAGATGATATTTTTATACCAAAACATTTTAAAACTTTAGATACTAAAGTAAATATCTCTTCATCTTTTATAAGACAAACTTTACAAACAACGCAAGTTTGTGAGCAAATCAAAGAAGAAGTTAAGCTTTATTATTCTAAATTTAAAAATATTTAACAAAAGGAAAACAATGCAAGAAAGAATTAATAATATAGTGCAGATTTTAGATGATAAAAAAGCAGATTTAATAGAAAGCTTTGATATGCAAGATAAGGATTATTTTGTTAAATTTGTAGTGATTGCTACTACTATGGGGGAAAGACACGCGCTTTCTTTGATTGATGATTTAAAAACTAATCTTAAAAGCAAAGGTGAGGAGTTTTTAAATATAGAAAGTAGTGAAGAATGGACTGTGCTTGATTTAGGAGATATTTTGATTCACTTAATGAGTGAAACTTATAGAACAAAATATAATATAGAAGAATTTTTGAAAAGTTTAAATAAAGAAAATCAAAACTAGGGTTAAGATTTGGATAATTTAATTACTGAGTTATCAGATTTAGCTAAAGAATATTTTGAAAATTCAGAATTTGAAAAATGTGATGAAGTTTTAAGCGAGCGTATTGTTTTTGGAAGCTTATCATAATAGAGCATTTTGTGGATTTAATTGTTTGAAATTTCAAGAAGTACTTTTGGCTTTCAATAAAACCATGTACTAGATAATACATATTATTTAGTATATTTTAACAGAGCTAGAGTTTATATACTTTTAGATAAGCAAATAAAAGCCTTAAAAAAATTGTAAACTTGTATTGATCTAGCTCTTGTTAAGAAGTGACTTTGAGAATTTGGAAGATTATCAAAAGGCTATAGAATTTTTTAATAAAATGATTGAGTAAACAAGTTTTAGAATATACCAAAGAATTACCAAAGCTTGATGGAGAAAATGAGTTTGCATTAAAAAATCAAAATATTTTAATGCAAAAATTAAAACAACAAAATAAAAAATGGTGGCAAATTTGGAATTAAATTAGAGTTTGTTGATATATTCTTCAATCTCTTTTTTGATTTTGTCTTTTTTGTCTTTTAAAGCTTGTTTTTTATTTTTATATTCTGTTTTACTCATATAATCTTTTTGTTTTTTTAATTCTTTTAACTCTTGTTCGATTTTTTCTATCTCTTGCTCTTTAAGTTTTTTAGCCTCTAATTTTTTATCATAAAAAAGAGGATCTTTTGCACAATCTGCTTGAACTTCTTTTAAGGCTAATTCTAAACTTAAAGCTTTTTCTTGATGATTGTAATTTTTAGCATAAGCTATTTCTTTTTGAATTTGCTTTATTTTAACCTCACATTGCGTGGAAAATGCAAGTGAGCAAAGCGTAAGTAAAAATAACAATTGCTTCATAGTTTAAACCTTTCTTTTTTCAAATTTTAGTTTATTATATTAAATAATTTATTTGCTGTTTTTAATAAAAACATGAGTTTTAAAAAAAGTTATTTGACCTTTTATAAAAATAAAGATGAATTATTATCAAGCTTATAGTTTGATTTTCTCATATTTTAAACTTATATGATTTTTATACTAAAATAATCCTAAGTAGATAATGTAATAGGATTTGATAACTAGAATTAATAAATTTTTAAACATGAATATTGTTTATTTTTTTAAGTAAAATTGATACAAATCCTTCAAAATCAGGCAATTTTAAATCCTTAATTTCTCTTTGTTGTTTTCCCCACATACTTTCAGGAAAAAACCCATCTTCTTTAAAGCGTGCCATAACATGAAAATGCACTCTTGGCACATAGTTTGCAAAGGAAGCTATGTTGATTTTTTCTGGGTTGTAGTATTCTCTAAGGCTTAACTCACAA
Organism: Campylobacter sp. CNRCH_2014_2452; assembly: GCF_025772865.1. Lineage (NCBI taxonomy): Bacteria > Pseudomonadati > Campylobacterota > Epsilonproteobacteria > Campylobacterales > Campylobacteraceae > Campylobacter > Campylobacter sp. CNRCH_2014_2452. The sequence goes on along the minus strand of NZ_JAKMSX010000002.1, from coordinate 14,848 downwards.
GCTAAAACATACTGAAAAAGCATATTTTGCAAAAAGGCTGGACAATCACTTAATTCTCTGTAATTTTCTTTAGTAAAAATTTTTACCCAAGGAATTTGAGAATCTTCTTTTTCTATAAATAAAAAATCATTTTCATAAATCATCTAAATCCTTAAAAAGACTAGGGTTATTCCTAGTCTTTTGATTATTTTTTTACTCCTATCATTTTTGTAGGATCTACAAATTTAGCAAAGTCTTCTTCGCTTACTAAGCCAAGTTCCATAGCACTTTCTTTTAAAGAAATACCTTTTTTATGAGCATTTTTTGCTACTTTAGCTGCATTTTCATAGCCAATATGTGGATTTAGTGCAGTTACTAGCATTAAAGAATTATGCAAGTTAAAATCAATTTTTTCTTTATTTGGCTCTATACCAACAGCACAATGGATATTAAATGAATGCATAGCATCAGCTAATAAATTAAGGCTTTGCAAGAAGTTATAAATAATCACAGGTTTGAAAACATTAAGCTCGAAATTTCCTTGGCTTGCTGCAAAGCCAATAGCTGCATCATTTCCCATAACTTGCACTGCAACCATAGTTAAAGCTTCGCATTGAGTAGGATTAACCTTGCCTGGCATGATAGAACTTCCTGGTTCGTTTTCAGGTATGTTTAACTCTCCAAGACCACATCTAGGGCCACTTGCTAACCATCTAATATCATTTGCTATTTTCATTAAATTTGCAGCTAAGCCTTTCATGGCTCCATGAGTAAAATTAATAGCATCATGGCTTGTTAGGGCATGGAATTTATTTGGACTTGAAACAAATTTAGTGCCTATTAGCTTGCTTAATTCTTCGCTTACTTTTTCACTAAGTTCTGGATGCGCATTCAATCCTGTACCAACAGCTGTCCCACCTATTGCAAGTTCTCTTAATGTAGGTAAAGAAGCGATGATTTGCTCTTTTGAGTGAAGTAACATAGAAAGATATCCGCTAAATTCTTGAGCTAGGGTAAGTGGTGTAGCATCTTGAAGGTGAGTTCTTCCTATTTTAATAATTCCTTCAAATTCTTTTACTTTTTTTTCAAAAGTTGCAATAAGCTCATCTAAAGCAGGGATAAGTTTTTTCTCTACTTGCTCTACCGAAACTATACTCATAGCAGTTGGAAAAGTATCATTTGAACTTTGACTCATATTTACATGATCATTTGGATGAACAAGCTTTTCTTTTCTAAAATCTCCACCCATAATTTCAGTTGCACGGTTTGCTATAACTTCATTCATATTCATATTGCTTTGAGTGCCTGAACCTGTTTGCCATATTGCTAGTGGGAAATTATCGTCAAATTTTCCTGCTACAATTTCATCGCAAGCTTGCACGATAGCATTTTTTTTAGCATCATCTAATTTACCAAGTTTATTATTTACCAAAGCCAAAGATTTTTTAAGATTTGCAAAAGCATAAATTAAAACTTTTGGCATTTTTTCACAACCAATTTTAAAATTTTCAAAACTTCTTTCAGTTTGTGCTCCCCAATATTTATCATTAGGAACTTTAATCTCTCCCATAGTATCGTGTTCGATTCTGTATTCCATGGCCTTTCCTTGTAATAAAATAAGTTGTGATATTTAAACTAAATAAACCCTAAAGTTTGCTTATAATTTAAGAAGTATTTATAAAATTTTTGAAGAAAGGTGTAGTTTTTTTCAAAACTACACAAATACTATTCTACTGTAACACTTTTTGCTAGATTTCTTGGCATATCCACATCATTGCCAAGTCTTATAGAAACTTCTAAAGCTAGAAGCTGTAAGATTACCATCATTTCGAAAAATTCGCACATATAGTGCTCTTGTTTTGAAGTTTTTATAAAATCATCACTTAAATCAAAATCAAGTGGAGAGATAGCAAGTAAAGTAGAATCCCTTGCAGCTAATTCTTCTACATTTGATTTTGTTTTTTCATAAAGACAATTTTGCGGCATTAATGCAACGGTAAAAAGCTCACTATCTGCTAGAGCAATAGGCCCATGTTTCATCTCTCCTGCTGGATAGCCTTCTGCATGTAAGTATGAAATTTCTTTAAGTTTTAAAGCTCCTTCTAGTGCTAATGGATAAAACACATCTCTTCCTATAAAGAAAAAGCCATGGCCATGTAGGTATCTTTTTGAAATTCTATGTACTTTTTCATGCAAGTTTTGTTCAACTTTAACTATACTTGGTAAACTTCTTAGAGCTTTGATTTCTTTACTCATATCTAAATTTGCTTTTTGTGCAAGATAGATTGCAAGCATCCATAAAGTTGCTACTTGAGTGGCAAATGCTTTAGTTGAAGCTACGCCTTTTTCAATACCCGCTCTAGTAAGTAAAGATATATCAGCCAAACGCACGATGTTAGAATTATCCACATTGCATATTGCTAAAGTTTTAACTCCTTGTGTTTTTGCTATTTTTAAAGCTTCTAGTGTATCAGCTGTTTCGCCGCTTTGAGAGATTACTATAAAAAGAGTATTTTTACCTATAATGGCTTCTCTGTATCTAAATTCACTTGCTACTTCAACTTTAGTTTTAATTTTTGCAAGTCTTTCAAATAAATAAGCCCCACTTAATGCTGCATGATAGCTTGTACCACAAGCACAAAGTGTGATTTCATCTATGTTTTGTAAAAGAGTTTCATTTATATCTTCAAAAACAATCTGCTCACCTTGTAATCGTCCCATTAAAACTTCGCCTAAAACTCTACTTTGCTCATAAATTTCTTTTTCCATGAAAAACCTATAACCATCTTTTTGAGCATAACTTTTATCTTGACTTAAAGCCACAAAAGTAGGTTGTATACAAGCTTGATCATGACAAATTTTGCATTCATTTAAATTAACATATCCATAATCTCCATCTTCAAGATAAGCTACTTTATCCACTAAAGAAACTAAAGGTGCATCACTTGATGCAAAATAATATTCATTTTCATCGCCATTTTTTCCGATGATGAGTGGCACAGCATTTTTAGCAAAATAAATTGTATTAGGATCTTTTTTACTCACAAGCAAGATTGCAAAAGCACCTTTTAGTTCAGCTATGGTCTTTTTAAAAGCTTCAAATGGTTCTAAATTACTCGCATGATATTCAAATAAATGTACAATAACTTCAGTGTCAGTTTGACTTAGAAAATTAATACCTTCTTGTGTGAGTTTTGTTTTTAATTCTTGGTAATTTTCTATGATTCCATTATGTATTACACAAGAGTATTGTCCTAAATGTGGATGCGCATTTATTTCGGTTGGTTTTCCATGAGTTGCCCAACGCGTATGGCCTATAGCAAGCCCAAATCCATCACTATTAAAATTAGCAGTTTTGTTAGCTAAATTTTCTAATTTTCCAACTGCTTTAAAAAAGTCTAATTCTCCATCTTTCATTACTGCTATACCGGCGCTATCGTAGCCTCTGTATTCAAGCTCTTTTAAACCTTCTAATATGATTTTTTTCTTTTCTTTAGTTCCTATATAACCTACTATTCCACACATCTTTTACTCGCTTATTAGTGATTTAAGAATTTGATCTTTATGATCTTGCAAGCTTTCATTTTTATGCAAAATCAAAACATTTCGCGTTCTTTCTTTTATGGTTTGAATTTTTGCTGCACTTAAGATAATATCATATCTTGCAAGTACATCCATTACATAAGCCATTAAACCTTTTTGATCTTTTGTGTTTAAGGTTATTTTGGCATAGCTTTTGGAATAATTCATGTCTAATTTTAATTCATCTTTTTTAATGTTTGGTTTTTTTGCCTTTTTTTGTACTTTTAAATGCAATTTAGAATTAAGTAAATTTTCTAAACTTTGTTTTTGATTATCACTTACTATATCTGAATATTCAAATTTCAGATAAACTTTTTCATCAAATAATTCAAAAAAACTCATAAAGACTAAATTTAAAGAACTTAAAGTGTTGAGTATATTTTCAAGATTATTTTTTCTATTCATTATAAGCTCTAGAGTAAAATTATCTTGATTGTCAAGCCAAAAAGTAAAATTTTCTTTTTGCGCAATCTGTGTTATTTTAATAATTTTTTCAAAGCTATTTTTTATAAAAAAGAGATTAGATTTAATATGAGTGATATTGTTTTGAGTTTGCTCATCAAGATCTAAAAAAGCCTTGCTTCTTTTTAGAGTTTGTTCTTTTTTTACCCTTCTTTGACTCTCATCAATTAAATTTTCATCCTCAAAACCTTCTAGTGCATTTTGAAACAATCTTTCTAAACTTTTATAATAAAAATGATTTTCTATACCCAAAGCTTTAGCATTGCAAAAAGATAAAAGATGTAAGGTTTTTAGGGTATGAGTATCATTTAATTTGGAAATAAAATTTAATACAATAGTAGAATTATAAATATCTTCTTTTTCTATAATATCTTTAAAAGCATTGAAATTTTTAAATAATCTTAAGCCAAAATCTAAAAGTTCATTATCAACTTGGAATTTTCCAACATAAGCTCTGTAAATATTAGCTAAAGAAATTTCATTTTCTTCATGAATAGCACTTAAAAGTATGGTAAGCTTTATTATTAGAAGTGTTTTTTTATCAAATTTGCAATCTTTTTCTTCAAAGTATTTTAAGCAAAGTAATGCTCTATCTAATGCACTATAAATACCTTCTTCTTCGAGTAAAAATTTACTTTGAATTAATGGTTTGCAAAAATCTTTTAAAATGTTTGCATTGTTTAGTAGTTTTAAAATACTAAAAGAATGTTTTTTTTCTAATATACCTTTAAATAACTCCAAATTTTCATCATTATTTTTTGCTCTTTTTAATGCAAAAATTAGTTTAATATCAAAAATAAAATCCTCATCTTCTAGTTTTAAAAGTCGATTGAGTATTAAATTTAAATTTTCATTTTCATCTGAATGAGTAAAAAAGTTATCTTGTATTTCATAAAGTTTATTTTCTTTATAATGTTTTTCCTGGATGCATCTTGCTAAAAAATGTGTATAAATTCCACAAATTTGCATACTTTGCATTGCTTTTTGAATGAGTATGGATTTAAGATCTAAATTTTTCTTTTCTTTTTTATGCATTAAGTTGGCAAGTTCTTGTGAATTTTGTATTAAAAATAAATTTGTGTTTTTACCTTCTAAAAGATTCATTGCACATTTAAGTGAAAATAAAAAATCACTCGCAAGCTTAAATTCGCTAAATTCTTTTTCATTGATAAAATTAAGCATATAATTTTTGGGAGAATCTTTAAATAAAATATTTAAATTTTCTATATTAAGTTGCTCATCTAAACCGCCAAAATTTTTATTAATATCAAATTCTTGCTTGATTAAAGGTTGATAATAAGGGTTAAATTCTTGCAAGATTTTTAGAGCAAATTCTTCTTTTAACTCATCTTGAGCTTGGGAAATTTTTTCTTTGATTTGTTTAAATAAAATCTTAGAGCCACTAATATAGCGGTATTGTAAAATATTTTGTTTAAGCTCATTTTTAGCTATATTATAAAGTCCATTTATTTCACAAATTTGATAGTTAATGCTTAAACCAATATCGTTTAAAAAAGTAATAAATGCTTTCATTAAAGGCTTAATATTATAAGCTTTTATATCTTTATAAATGAGCAATAAATCAATATTTTCTTTTATGCTTAAATTCATTTTAGCATATTGTTTAATGGCGATAATACAAAAAGGAATTTTGTCATTATGTGGAAAAAAATCATCAAAAAAATCATTTAAAACAAGTTCATAAATATCTTCTATAAAACGATCAATCTCTTTAGAATGGTAAAAGCTAAAAGAGCCTTGCTTTAAAAAAAGTCTAGAACAATATGCCTCATAGTCTTTTAAAGAATTTTTTAATTTTTGAATTTTTTGCATATCCATTTTTGAAAATTATTCCTTGCTTTAAATTTTTGTTAAAATCATACCAAAAAATACTTTGTATTAAATTTTAAGTAAGTTAAAATTATAATTGTAGTTTAAAATTAAAAATATGGTAAGAATATGCAAACAATTATAGAAAAATTAGAAAATCAAGAAAGATTAAACGAAGAAGAGGCTAATAAACTTTGGGATTTAGAGCTTTTTACTCTAGCTAAATATGCACAAAAAATTCGTACTAATTTGCATGGCAAAAAGGTTTATTTTAATATCAATCGACATATTAATCCTACAAATATATGTGCAGATACTTGTAAATTTTGTGCTTTTTCAGCACATAGGAAAAATCCTAATCCTTACACTATGACACATGAAGAGATAATGAAAATAGTTGATGAGACAGTTTTAAGAGATACGAAAGAAATTCATATTGTTTCAGCGCACAATAAAAATACATCATGGCAGTGGTATTTAGAAATTTTTAAAATGATTAAAGAAAAATATCCATTTTTACACATTAAAGCTCTAACTGCTGCTGAGGTTGATTTTTTAAGTAGAGCTTTTGATATGAGTTATGAAGAAGTGATAGAAAAAATGCTTGAGTATGGTGTTGATTCTATGCCAGGTGGTGGAGCTGAAATTTTTGATGAAGAAGTTAGAAAAAGAATTTGTCATGGTAAGGTAAGTAGTGAAAATTGGTTAAAAATTCACAAACTTTGGCATGAAAAAGGCAAACAAAGTAATGCTACTATGTTATTTGGGCATATAGAAAGTAGAGAAAATAGAATTAATCACATGATAAGATTAAGAAATCTCCAAGATCAAACAAGTGGGTTTAATGCTTTTATTCCTTTAGTTTGGCAACAAGATAATAGTTTTATTACAGGTAAAAAGCCACTTGGCTCGGTGGAAATTTTAAAAACTTTAGCTATAGCAAGAATAGTGCTTGATAATATTAAAAATATCAAAGCTTATTGGGCAACTATGGGTATAAATTTAGCTATGGTGGCTCAAGATTTTGGCGCAAATGATTTAGATGGTACCATAGAAAAAGAAAGCATACAAAGTGCAGGTGGAGCAAAAAGTTCAAATGGCTTAAGTTTAAAAACCTTCATAGAGATGATTCAAAGTTCAGGTTATATAGCAATAGAGCGAGATAGTTTATATAATGAACTAAAAATTTATTAAGGATTAAAATGGATTTTTTTAAACTTAAAGAGCATAATAGCGATGTAAAAACTGAAATTTATGCAGGTATTGCTACCTTTTTAGCAATGATTTATATTATACCAGTTAATGCTAATATAATGAGCAATTCAGGTATGCCACTAGAAGCTTTAATCGTAGCAACCGCTTTGGTAACTATTATAGCTACTACTTTAAGTGCTTTTTTCTCTAATACTCCTGTGGCTATGAGTGTAGGCATGGGATTAAATGCGTATTTTACTTTTAGCGTGTGTAATACTTATCAAATTCCTTGGCAAAGTGCTTTGGGGGCTGTTTTTTTATCAGGTATTGTTTTTACTTTATTATCTTTTACTAATTTTAGAATTTGGGTTATAAAAAGCATACCAAATGATCTAAGAAAAGCTATATCAGCGGGTATTGGAACTTTTATAGCTTTTATGGGACTTGTGCAAATGGGAATTATTACCAAAAGCGAAGCAACTTTAGTAGGCTTGGGAGATTTTTCAAGCACTAAAGTACTTTTTGGATTATTTGGTTTGTTTTTAGTTTTTGTTTTTTGGGCTTGGAGGATTAAAGCTGCTTTTATCTTAGCTGTTTTTGTAAGTGCTTTGTGTGCTTGGATTTTTGGTATTGATGGAGCTAGGTTTCCAGAACAACTTTTATCGATGCCAGTTATAAACGGAGATAATGGCTTAAGTGCAATATTTGGTAAGCTTGATATTAAAGGAGCTTTAGAGCTTAGTATGATTCCTATAGTGCTTACTTTTTTTGTTACTCAGCTTTTTGATAGCGTAGGGACAATCACAGGCGTAGGCTCAAGAGGAAAAATATTTGATGATCCAAAACAAGGTGATAAAAAACTAGGAAAAACTTTAGGAGTAGATGCTGTTAGTTCAGCTATGGGAGCAGTTGTTGGCACCTCTACTGTAACGGCATTTGTGGAGAGTTCAGCGGGAGTTGAAGCAGGCGGTAGAACAGGTCTTACAGCTTTAGTTACTGCTATATGTTTTGTTTTCACTTTATTTTTACTACCGGTATTTAAAGCTATTCCTGCAAATTCTATTTATCCTGTATTGGTTCTTGTTGGAGTTTTAATGTTTATGGAAGTTGCAAATATTAATTTTAAAGATAAAGCAATAGCTGTGAGTGCGTTTTTTATTATTATTATGATGCCGCTGACTTATTCTATTACAACAGGTTTTGCTTTTGGTTTTATTGCGTATTTATTTATGCGTATTATGCAAAAAGAATTTGATAAAATTAATCTTGGAATTATCATTTTAAGTGCAATTTCATTATTGGTATTTTTATTACAATTTTTATAGGAAGTGATTATGTATTATTATGCTTATGAAGAATTTCAAAAAGAAATTATCCCTTTTACGCGCAAAATAAAAGAGGAATTTAATCCCGATGTTTTACTTGCTATAGCAAGAGGTGGTATGACTTTAGGCCATTTTTTAGCAGAAGGTATGGGTAATAGAAATTTATTTTCTTTAAATTCTATCCATTATGAAGATACTCAAAAATTAGATACGATTAAAATTTTTAATATTCCTGATCTTAGCTCATATAAAAAAGTTCTTTTGGTAGATGATATCATAGATAGTGGTGAAACTATGATAGAAATTAAGAGAGTCTTAAGTCAAAAGTTTCCTCATTTAGAGCTTAAAGTAGCAAGTGTTTTTTACAAAACTTCAGCATTATTAATCCCTGAATTTTATATTAAAGAAGCTAAAGAATGGATTGATTTTTTCTGGAGTATTAAAATTTAGTTTATTATTAGCTATAAATAATACAATATAATTAAATACTAAACTAAAAGGAAGGACAAACATGAGTTTAACAAGAAGAAAATTCTTAAAAGGTCTTGCTGCAACTTCAGCAGTTGCTTCCGTTAATCCTTTAATGGCAGCACAAACAAAATTTTACGATACTAAAAAAATTCCTCATGCAACTCACTTTGGTGCTTTTTGGGCTGAAGTAAATTCAGAAGGAAAAATAGTAAAAGTTACTCCACAAAAATCTGATAAACATCCTTCAGTAATAACTGATGCCATTATCGATAGAACTTATTCAGACACTAGGGTAAAGTATCCTTGTGTTAGAAAAAGCTTTTTAGAAGGTAAAAAAAGACCTAAATTAAGAGGTAAAGAACCTTTTGTAAGAGTAAGTTGGGAGAAAGCTTTAGAGCTTGTATTGGAAAAATTAAAAGAAACCCCTATTGAAAATTTATTTAATGCAAGTTATGGTGCATGGGGACATGTAGGTTTATTGCACAATTGTAACTCAGTAGCAGGAAGATTTTTTAATACCGCTTTAGGTGGCCATATTGGTACTGATGGTGAGTATAGTAATGGTGCTGCTGGTAAAGTAAATGCTAGTATAGTAGGAGATTTGGAAGTTTATTCTTTACAAACTTCTCATGAAGTTATTTTGGAAAACACTCAGGTTTATGTTTTATGGGGAGCTGATCTTTATAAATGTAATCAAATTGATTTTAAAGTTGCAAATCGTGGTAATGATGATTATTATAAAAAATACAGCAAATCAAAAATTAAATTTATAACTATTGATCCTCAATATACTCAAACAGCAGAAATTTTAAATGCCCAGTGGATTAAGATTCGTCCAAATACTGATGTTGCTTTAATGCTTGGTATGATGAATTATTTATATAAAAGTGGAAAATATGATAAAAAATTCATTGAAAAATACACTGATGGTTTTGACAAATTCTTACCTTATTTGCTTGGAAAAACTGATGGTATTGATAAAACTCCAGCTTGGGCTGCAAATATTACCGGCGTTGAAGAAAAAGTTATTACCGCATTAGCAGATACTTTTGTAAAAAATAGAACCTTTTTAGCAGGTAACTGGGCTATGCAAAGAGCACACCATGGTGAGCAAGCTGATTGGACTTTAATGGTTTTAGCTTCAATGATAGGTCAAGTAGGCTTACCTGGTGGTGGATTTGGTTTTTCTATGCATTATTCAGGTGGTGGTCAAGCATTTTCAGGTGTAAGATTACCAGTAGGTTTACCACAAGGTAAAAATAATCTTGATACTAATATTCCTGCAAGTAGAGTTTCAGAAGCTATTTTAAATCCAGGTAAAACAGTTAAATTTAAAGGTAAAGAAATCACTTATCCTAAAATTAAACTCATGTATGTAGTGGGCGCTTCTGTATTGGGCCATCATCCAAATACAAATGAACTTATCAAAGCTTTAAGAACACTTGATACATTAATTGTACATGAGCCTTGGTGGACTCCTATGGCAAAAATGGCAGATATTGTATTACCTTCAACTACAACTTTAGAAAGAGATGATATTAGCTTTGGTGGCTCTTATTCTCAAGATTATGTTTATGCTATGAAAAAAGTAATTGAGCCTTATTTTGAAAGTAGAAATGACTATGATATTTTCGAAGAATTAGCAAAAAGAATTGGCGAGAGAGAGCATAAAAAATTTACAGGTAATAAAACAAAACAACAATGGCTTGAAGGTTTTTATGGAAGAAGTGATTGTCCTTATTATATGGAATTTGCTGACTTTTGGAAACAAGGTTTTATCCATTTTGAACCACCAAAAGAAGCTTATAATTTTGTAAGACACTCTGAATTTAGAGCCGATCCTGTGGCAAATAAACTTGCAACAGAAAGTGGAAAAATCCAAATTTATTCTCCAAAATTTGAAAAATACAATTTAGATGATTTTAAAGCACATCCAACATGGTTTGAGCCTGCAGAGTGGCTGGGTAATGAAAAATTAGTTAAAAAATTTCCTTTCCATTTAGTAAGTCCACATCCAAGATATAGAGTGCATTCTCAACTTGATAATACTTGGGTGAGAGATTTGTATAAAATTCAAGGTAGAGAACCTGTGATGATTAATACAAATGATGCCAAAAAACTTGGTATTACCCACGGAGAAGTTGTAGAAGTATATAACGATCGTGGATCACTTTTAGCAGGTGCTTTTGTAACAGATAATATCATGGAAGGAGTTGTTAGTATCCAAGAAGGTGCTTGGTATGACCCTGAAGATGTAAGCGATAGCAAGCCAAGATGTAATGCAGGTCATGTAAATGTTTTAACAAGCTCAAGACCAACTTCAACTATGGCTCAAGCAACTAGTGTAAATACTTGCTTAGTGGGTATTAAAAAGCTAAAAGAAGTTATAAAACCTTATAATTCAACTACACCACCAGAAATCATAGGAGCTTAAAATGAAGAAAATTATATTGACATTAACTTTTTTAGCTAGTGCTTTGTTTGCTAAAGATATGTTTATTTTTAATGAAAAAGTAGATCTTTTAGATAGTGCTAGTAAAAAAGTAGTAGGACAAATTTATGAAGGCTCTAAAGTGGAGCTTATAAAAGAAGAAGGTGAATACTCTTTAATTAAAGTCAAAGGTGAGGTTGTGGAGTCAAATCCAAAAAGCCTTGCTTATACCAAAGATGGAATTTATCTTTTACTTACTTTAAATGGTAAAAATGCAAGTAATGAAATGGAATTTTTAGTTAAAAGTAAAGATTTGACCGATCAAGAAATTCTTGCTTGGGATGAGATAGAATTAACTTATTATGATACTTGCACAAGTTGTCACGCAGCACATAAACCAAAAGAACATTTAATGGAAGAATGGGATGCATATTTATCTGCTATGCAAGGTTTTGCTAAAATCACTGATGCGGAAAAAGATAGAATTTTAAGATTTTTACAATCTCACGCAAGTAATGGGCCTGTAAAACTTGACTAATCAAAAATGAAAAGGTATTTATTAGCCGTTTTATTTTTTGATTTTTGTGCTTTATTATATGGTGTAAGCACTTTATCTATCAGCTACAATGAAGCACAAATTTATTTTTACGATCATAGCTTAATTGCTATGATTGCTAGATTTGGTACTGCTCTTCTTGGACAAAATGATTTTGGATTAAGACTTCCGTTTGTTTTGTTGCATTCTTTAAGTTGTATTTTGTTGTATATTTTGGCTTTAAGATACACCAAAACTTCTTTTGATGCTTTTATTTCTGTTGTGCTTTTTATATTGCTTCCTGGTAGTGTAGCCAGCGCTTTGCTTATCAATGAATCTAGCATAGTAATATTTTTTACGCTTTTGATTTTGGTGCTGTTTGAATATAAAAAATTCTTTTTATTTTATATCTTGTTTTTTTTAGTTCTTTTTGTAGATGGAAATTTTGTAATTTTATATTTATCTTTTTTCTTTTTTGCTATATATAAAAAAGATAAATTACTTATTGCATGCTCTTTGATTTTATTTGCTATTGCAATGAGTATTTATGGTTTTGATGCAAGTGGAAAACCTAAAGGATATTTTTTAGATACTTTAGGTATTTTTGCAGCTTGCTTTTCACCTTTAATTTTTCTTTATTTTTTTTATGTTATTTATAGAATTCTTTTACAAGATGATAAACCTCTTTTATGGTTTATTAGTGCAACTACTTTCGTTTTTTGTTTGATTTTTTCTATAAGACAAAGACTTTTTTTAGAAGACTTTTTACCTTTTTGTGTAGTTTGTACTCCATTATTAGTTCGTTATTTAATGTCTTCTTATCGCTCAAGAATGCCACAATTACGCCTAAAACATAAAATTTTTATAGAATGCTCTTTAGTTTTTTTACTATTTTTTTATCTTGGTATTATTTTTAATCAAAGTTTTTATTATTTATTAAAAGATCCAAAAAAACATTTTGCTTATGATTATCATATTGCTAAAGAATTGTCTTTAAAGTTAAAACAAAGAAATTTTACACATATTTTCACTAAAGATAAAGAGTTAGCTTTAAGACTTAAATTTTATGGTATTTCCAAAGGTAAATTAGAACTTCATTCTAGTAAAAAAACTAGTAAGATATATGTTAGTTTAGGTAGGCATAAAATTTATTATTATATAAAATGAAACAAGCTTTTACTTTAATGGAATTAGTTTTTGTTTGTATTATATTATCTTTATTGTTTTCTATGGGGTATTTTTATTACAAACCTGACTATTTGCGTTTAGGGGCTGAACAAATTTTAAATGATATTAAATACACAAGACATTTAGCATTAATACAAAATGATTTTAGAGTAAAAGAATTTAATATTGCTAAACGAGAGTGGTTTAAAGCCAAATGGCAATTATATTTCATACGCTCAAAGTCAGCTACAAATAATGAACAAACTTATACTATTTTTTTAGATAAAAATGGTGATGGTAATGCAAATATAGGTAAAAACATGATTAATAAAGACAGAGAAATAGCTGTTGATTTAATTAATCCAAACTTATTGATGAACTCAGGACAAAGCGGAGTAATAAATCAAAATGATTCTAAGGCGAATTTAAAATATAATATAGAAAAAACATATGGTATTTCAAAAGTTTTGTTTGAAGGTGCTTGCAAGGGAAGTACGCGTTTAATTTTTGATGATTATGGTCGCTTATATACACCTTTGAAAAATGCTATGCGTCCTTATGATAAGCTCTCATCTTTTAATAATAACTGCATTATAAGATTATCTAATAAACAAGATCAGCATATATGTATAGTTATAAATCCTATTAGTGGTTATGCTTATATACCTAATTTTTCTTCACTAAACCAGCAGAGTATTATTTTAAATAATAAACAAATATTTTGTCATAATATATAATTTTTATTAAAATTTATTATTTTTTTGATAAAATATATTTACTAAAATACTTCAATTTAAATACAAAAAAGGAGATACATGAATGCAAATACACAAATGAGTGTGAAAAATAAATTGTCCATTGTTGTTGGTGTTATTGTCTTTTTAGCTTTATCAATAATCACTATAATGGCATTTGTTTCTAGTAGAAATAATTTAATTTCAAACAGTAAACAAGCGAATGAAGATTATTTATTGATCACAGAAACTCAAGTAGAAGGATATGTTGATGGCTATATAGATATTTTACTTGCCATAAAAAAATACATTGATTCTTTGGGAAAAAATCAAGTTTTAAATTTTGATTCTATGGAGCAAATGCTAGGAGATGATTTAAAAATTTTTAAAGATGGATCAAATACTTTAGCTGTCTATGTTGGTTTTCCCGATGGAACTATGCTTGTAAGTGATACTGTTTCTGATAAAAAAGGGGTTAATTTTAGAAAAAGAGGTGGTGGAATTTCTTCTTATGATGATCCAAGTTACGATGCTACTTCTAGAGACTGGTATAAAGGGGCTATTGCAAATGATGGAGTGTTTATAAGTGATGTTTATGAAGATTCTGTTACAAAATTACCTAGTTTTACTTATTCTACCCCGATTAAGAAAAATGGTAAGTTGATAGGTGTTTTAGGTGTTGATTTACTACTAACATCTTTGCAAAAGACCTTTGAAAAACTTCCAGGAAATGTTTTTGTTTTTGATACAACAAGCTCTATTCCTTTTGCTTCAAATAATAAATCACTAATCTTAACTCAACATCCAAGTATAGAAGAGATAAAAAAATATCATCAACAATTTGGAGATTATAAAACATTTGAATATATAAGCGTTGATACACAAGAAGAAAGATTTGGAATTTGCGCTAATATAGATAATTCAAAAGCTAAAGTAAGCTATATTGCTTGTGCAACTCAAAAGCAAGATGAGTTGGAAATGTTGGTTTTAAAAGACGCATATAAGCAAATTATTTTTTCTATTATTATATTGTTTATTTCATGTTTTGCTATTTACTTTTTTTCTTCAAAATTACTATCCCCTTTACAAGCAATCCAAAAAGGTATCAATTCTTTCTTTGACTTTATCAATCATAAAA
>NZ_JAKMSX010000019.1:0-9805 GCF_025772865.1 Campylobacter sp. CNRCH_2014_2452 | reverse complement strand
ATTTAAGGCTTTTAAAATTTCTATCATAGAAATTTTATGATCAGCTGGAGTTAAGTCATCTTTAGCACTATGATAACTTGTATAAATAATATTTTTATTCTTTTGAGCTTGTAAAATCAAATGATCTTTATTAAGTAAAGCTCTTATTAAATAATTTTCATCAGCAAAATAATAAGGTGAGTTTGGGTTTTTGCGTGTCCAATAAGTTTCCACATAACAATGAACTTTACTATTTAACTCATCTTCGTTTAAAATAGCATCACCTTTATTTAAATCCCTTCCTATGATATATCTTAATGGAGGCAATGCAGCACCTGAATTATCTATTACTCCATCTACATACCAAGGAGCTATTTTAGCACACATTAGTGCCACTAAGCCACCGTATGACCCCCCCCCCGTAAATTTTAGGTAAAGATTTAAATTGAGGATAATTTTTTATTATATCTTTTAAGGCATTGATATGATCGATAGCAGGCATAATGGCAAAATTATTATACTCATTGTTGGGTGGGATAAAAGTTACAGATAACTCAACCTTATAGTCTTGATTTAAAATTCCTTGTTCTTTTAATACACTCATTTTTTGATCAAGAATTTGATAATATTTTTCTATATTTTTTGTATTATCTAGCACTTCAAATTCTATTTCAAAATCCCTGAAAGCCTTTTCAAATGTTCTTATATCGTCTAATAAAAAAGTCATTTCAGCGCTATATTTATCCACATCAGAAACTCTTTGGCAAAAACAATGATAAAATACATTTACAGCTACTACATCAAATTTTTTAGCTATAAAATTTCTATAACTTTCTAGAAAATGTATATTTGCATTTGCTCCAAATCCACCTATGATAAAAACAATAGCTTTCATTTGCTTACTATCATCATAAGTAATTCTATATTCTAATTTACTTTCTCTTTTTATATTTAATTCTACATCATCACAAGAGTCTATAAAATAAGTTTCATTTTTAAGCATGTTTTTCTTTCTTGATATTATAATTTATATGCTATTATAACTAAAAAAATCAAGGAAGCTCATGACAACTCATATCAATGATTTTTTACAAGAAAGTGTTGCTAAATTTGGAAGTAAAAATGCTTTTGTTGAGTTTAATGGTAGAAGTATAAGCTATAAAGAATTTGATGATTTAAGTAAAAAAATAGCAAGTAAAATTCTTTCTAAACTTCCTACTAAAAATACACAAGATCCTGTATTAATCATACTTCCTAAAGGGATTGATTGTCTGCTTTCTTTTTTTGGTGTAGCAAAAAGTGGAAATTTTTATACACTTTTAGATGAAAAAAGCCCTAAAGAGCGTGTAGAAAAAGTCATAGAAGTTTTAAAACCAAAGCTTTTAATTACTTCTAAAAAATTAAATTTAGATTTTAGTCTTGATATCATTTTTACAGAAGATTTTGAAAGCTTTGATATAAATGAAAATGCTTTAGAAAAAGCTTTAAACGATCACATAGATACTAATTTACTTTATGTCTTTTTTACAAGCGGAAGCACAGGAACTCCAAAAGGAGTAAGCATAAGCCATAAAAGTGTGATTGATTATACTTTTTGGGTATGTGAAACTTTTAAGCTAAGCCATGAAGATATACTTGCTAATCAAGCGCCATTTTACTTTGATAATAGCATATTAGATATATTTAGCTCTGTTAAAATGGGAGCTACGCTTCATATACTGCCTAATCATCTTTTTGCTTTTCCAAATAAAATTTTAGAGTATCTAGAACAAGAAAAAATAACAACAATTTTTTGGGTACCTTCAGTGCTGATTTATTTTGCTAATACCAATGCGGTAGATAGCACCAAATTAAAAAATTTAAACAAAATTCTTTTTTGTGGTGAAATCATGCCAAATAAACAACTCAACATTTGGCGCAAATACCTTCCTAGTGCTTTATTTGCTAATCTTTACGGACCTACTGAAATTACCGATGTATGCTCTTTTTACATAGTTGATAGGCAATTTAGCGATGATGAGCTTTTACCTATAGGAAAAGCTTGTAAAAATACCCAACTTTTAGTCTTTGATGAAAATTTAAATTTAATTACTCCAAGTCAAGTGAGAATTAAAGGCGAGCTTTATGTAAGAGGAACTTGTCTTTCTTTAGGCTATTACAACGATAAAGAAAAAACAAAGCAAGCTTTTGTGCAAAATCCTTTGCATGATAATTACCTAGATTTGCTTTATAAAACAGGTGATGTGGTAGCTTATAATGAATTTGGTGAACTTTTATATTATGGACGGATAGATCATCAAATCAAATATATGGGTCATCGCATAGAACTTGGAGAGATAGAAAGTATTATCAATTCTCATGAGAATGTAAGAAATTGTGCTTGTATTTTTAAAGAAGAAATTATTTGCTTTTATGAAAGTAAGGAAGAGTTAGATTTTAAAAACTTTTTAAAAGACAAACTCCCTGTTTACATGATACCTAAGAAATTTGTTAAAATAGAACAATTTACTTTAAATGCAAATGGGAAGATTGATAGGAAAGTTTTGAGTAAAAACTCTTAAATCTCCACTCTTAAATCGCTCATAAAATCTATCTCGCACCAATTTCCATTGATTTTTATAGCTTTTGCATTTTTGTATTTATTTATTAAAATTTGTAAAAAACTTGTCATATACATATTTTTAAAATCTTTTTCATCATAAAGTAAAGTTCTATCAAGCTCATCATAAGTTTTTAAAACTTCTTTTAAAAAATGATGAGAAAATTTAAATAAGCCTATATATTGCCCTTGAATTTCATCATAACTTTTTGCTTTTTTGCCAAGCTCTACTATAAAATCATCATGTAATTTTAAAGTTTCAGCATCATCAAGTGGATTTTCAAACCTTTTTAACCATAGTTCTTTCCAAGCTTTATCCACAATAACAGCAAAATCATCTTTTGATTGTTTGAGTTTTTCTATACTATCTTTAAAATAAACTATATCAGCGTAAGAAACAATCAAATCTTGCTCATCCTCAATACACTTTTGCAAAAAATCTCTAGCACAAAATAAAGTCTGGACCATATTAGTTTTATCATAGTTTTCATTTTTATAAAACAACTCCAAATTATGATTTTTACCCACATAATCCTTTAAAACATCAAATAAATATCCACCAACTACACATATCTCATGAATATTATTTTCTTTTAAAGCTTGAATTTCATAGTCTATGATTTTTTTATTTTTATATTCAACCATACATTTTGGATTGTTCTTTGTTAAAGGCATTAACCTTGAACCAAACCCTGCTGCTAAAATTATAGCTCTCATTTTATATCCTTTAACCACGCATTAAAAATACTTTTTTCGCTCATACCATTTTCTCTTTCAATATGCCACATTAGACCGTAAATACTAAATTTTTTATGCTTAAAAGCTTCTATTGTTTCATCTTTTGCATTTGCTAACGCCTCAAGCTCATTACCTAATGTTTTAATAGCAAAATTATGATATGAATTAACATTAATTATTTGATCTTTTAAATACACTTCATGATTTCCAACATGATCTTTACAAGGACAAATAGTAGAATTAAAATAAGAAGCGATCATCTGTGCTCCTTTACAAACCCCAAGTAGTGGAATGTTATTTTGCATACAATGTTTTATAATGTTTTTTTCATACTCATCTCTTTTTTGATTAATAAAAGAAAATTTACAAGAGTTTAAATCATTACCCCCACTTAAAATCACAGCACTAATACTAGAGATATAATTTTTAAAATCAATTTCATAACTCAATGGAAGAGGCAAAAACTCACTTAATTCTTTTTTAAAAAAACTTCCCCAATCAAGTGCCAAACACTCTCTTAATTCATAATAATCTTGATTTTCTAAAATTCTTTGACTAATAGCTATAAATTTCATAGACAAAATATCTGCTCACTTTGACAATCAATTTTAATTTTTTTTGCTTGAAGATATTTTTTAAAATTCTCTTCACCTACACCAATAACAGCAGGCATAGCAAGTTCAGAAGCTCTAATAGCCATATGTGAATTTGCACCACCATAGCAAGTGATAAAACCTGCAATATCTTTAGTAAATAAATAATCATATCCAGGATCAGCTGCATAGATTAACACTATCTTGCCTTTTAAATCTTGTTCATTTTCTAGAGCAATATTAGCACTAATGCTTTTTTGCGTGATAAAATTTGGATGAATATAGCTAGTAAAAAACCCAAATATTTGATGTGCATCAGTTAGTAAAGCCGGAAGTTTTATAGCTAAACTTAATTGATATTCTTGTTTGTTTTCATTAATTTCACTCAAAAATTTATCTTTTGGATTTTTAGAATACACACTAGAATACAAATTTAAAATACTCTTAATATCCAAATGGGCCATATCTTCTTTAGATATTCCATAATAATTTCCAAGATCCTCTATCAGTGATATAGCTTTAGATAAGAGCTTGCTAAATTCAAATTTAATAAATTCGCGTCCTTCTATAGCTATTTTCAAAAAGCTAAAAAATTCTTTTGCATTAACTTCAATTCCATGTTCTTTTAAAATTTGATCAAGTTTTTGCAATTTATCATCGCTAATCTTAAATTCCTTTTCTTTTTGAATTTCACTTTTTTGTTTTAAATCAAAATACCCATCAAAATCCTCATCATACCTTGGAGATAAAATATTATAAGTCCCTGCTCTTAAATGACCAAATTGTTTTAAAAAATCTTGTTTGTTATTTTCATTTAAAGTTGCTAATTCATAACTCAAAGTTTTACTAACGGTGTGGAGAGAATTTAAAAATTCATTTTTTTCTTCTTTGCTAAAAAATCTAATTTCCACCAAAGAATTAAGCATAGTCATGGCCACAAACGCAGCCCTTGCAACACCAGCAAATGGTAATGTTCCATATCTTTTACACTCTTCTAAAAGCCAATAAATTTTATCTAATGGTGAAAAATCTGAATGCATAATATTTTCATAATATACAATCATTTGTTTTGATTTTTCTATATCTTTTAAACATAAGCCATTTTTAATATTAACAATAGAATTAGTAAGATTTAATAAAGAAAATTCAATGCGTTTAATTTCATTTTTATTAAAACCATGATCTAATAAGCATTCTAATTTATCAACCATATGAAAATCATAACAAGAAAATACTATATCAAATTCTACTTTATCGTGCAACTCATGATTTTCATATAATTTATCTAAATAATAATTAACTAACTTTTTAGCAATACTCTCATCCAGTGTTTTTGGTATAAAAGAATTAAAAGAAAGTCTCACATCTACATAAGGAATACCTAAAAAAGAATGGATTAAAGGGTGCGATCTTAAATCTCTATAGCCATAATTATTTCTTTGATAAGCCCAAATATTATCTGTAATGATTTCTTTATAAAGACTAAAAGCTAATCTTTTTGGTCTAAGTCCTATAATTTCTGCTGGATTCCAATCAGGCATTACACCAAAAATGGCTTTATCTCCAAGCACTCTAGATCTTGGTTCTTGTAAAGATACAAATCTTTTATAAAGTCTATGTAAAGCTTCTTTAGGCAAGTTATTAAAAAGATTAATTTTTTCTTGCATTATTAAAGGTCTAACTTGCAAGCAAAAAAGTTCATCTTGCTCATTAAAAGCAAATTCTACATCTAAAAAATTACAACCATATAAACTTTCAAGTTCTTTTAATAATAAAATAACTTTTTGCATATATGGATCTTTTATATCTTCATTTTCACGGTAGTGAAAATATGTTTTAGCATTTTTAGCACTTCCATCTGTAATGGAACTATTAGAGCCGTTTTCATCATATTCTATACAAAAATATGGAGCAAAATTATCCTTATCTACACTAAAAGCAACACCACATTTTTTAATATCTAAAAGCATAGGTTGGATTAGAATTTCATCATTCTCACTAGGCATAGAATGACCTACTTTTTCTAAAGCATTAAAAAGTTGGCTTTTATCATTAATATCTACATTAGCCAAACTTAGAAAAGCTCCAGCATTGGAGCTTTTTAAACTATCTTCGCTATTAGAAGAACTACGGATGATTAGTTTTTTCGCATTTAGATTGATAATTTTTTTAAGCACTTCTTCTTTATCTTGAATGATTTCTTTTAAAGAAGTGATAACTACATCTAAAACTTTTGCATTTTTAAGTATATTTTTTAAATTCTGTAAATTTCTTGCTTTTGTTTGAAAAACTAATCTATCCATAATATCACTCTTTTATATTTTTTTTGCACTCCAAGCTCTTGTTGTATATTTGATATCAAATTCACCTGGTAATTCTTGTTTTAACTTATCAGTGATTTTCTCAAACAACTCATTACCTTCTTTAGTCTCAAGATCCCAATAAGGATTTTTTACACTTTTCCAAGCATTGATATAATTATCTACACTTTGATGAAAGTAAAAATCTTCTTCCAAATAAATAATATTATCAAAAAGCTCTTTATGTGCTTCTATAATAGGGCGTTGATCTTCTCTTCTTGTGCCTCTTGTATAATTTGGAACAAAACTAACAATAATATCTTCTGCTATTTTTTGAATAGGATCATTTAAATCTCTATGATTCCACATACAAGTAAAATAACATCCTTTTTTGAGTAATCTATGACTTTCTTTTAGTGCCATTGATCTATCCATCACATTAAAGCTACTTCCAAAGCTCACCCAATCAAACTCTCCATCTTTTAAAGTAGAGTCAATACCGGTAGCTCTTACCCATTCTACATCTTGACCTTGAGTTCTTTCTATACCAATTTCACGCATTGCATCATTTGGCTCAACCGCTACCACTTTACAAGCTCTCTCTAAAAGCATAATACTTAAATTCCCTGTACCTGCTCCAATATCTGCAACTTTTATCTTTGAACTTTGACTAGTTCTTTTAGCAAGCTCTACTAGCATATCTATACTAAGTGGTGCATAATTTGGTCTATATGAATAAAATTTTGCATGCTTAGTATAATCCCAAACTTGTTCTACTATTTTTTCCATTTTTTTCCTTTAACTTTAATAGCAAAGCTAAAAAAGCTAAAGGATTTTACTATGCCTTATGCACCGTCCATGCACGGATTTTATAAGGAATTTCAATCATATCCATAGAAGAAATTTTATTTTCTATCATTTTTAAAATTTCTTCCCATCTAGCTTTTCCAGCTTGTGCTTGAATATCATTTACAGAATGCCAAGCCCCAAGATAACGCTCTTTACTCCAAAGCTCTTTATAATCGCACTCCATAAAAAAGCAATCCTTGAAATCTCCAGTACTTACTAAGATTTCTTCCCAATTTTTAACATTTTGCACCCCACTACTTACACGAGTAAGCTCTGGTATAATATGTTTAATTTCCTCTTCAATTTCATAAAACACAGAGCCTTTAGCTATATGGCGTGGATTCCATATAGCAGTGAAATACCCCCCCCCTGTAAGCACTCTTGCAAACTCAGGTAAGGATTTTTTAGGATCTGTCCAGTGAAAAGAACTGGCCATGATTACCCAATCAGCATAATTACTAGGCATGGTAGTTTCTTCTCCACTGCCTTTATACCAAGTAATATTTTGTGAATTTTGAGTAAATTTAATACCCTCTTCACGCATATTATCATTTGGCTCGACTGCATCTATACAAAGGTTAAACTCATCAGCAAGCATTTTAGTAAGCTTTCCCGTACCCGCACCTACTTCTACAACTTTTAATGTGCTTTTATTTTGGTCATTTACACATTTTATGAGTTTTTCTATAAGCATACTTGAGTATGCTGGTCTATTGTGATAATGTTTTGCAACTTCACTAAAGTCACCTTGTTTCATGAAACTCCTTTGTTACTAAATCAAATATTATATCGACCTTTTTATCTAAATTATCCTGCAATGAATTATCTAGTATAAAATGTGCATTTGGTTCATCATATTTTACATCAACACCTACAACATTTTTAATTTCACCATTTAAAGCTTTTGTATAAAGTCCTTTTTGATCTCTTTTTATTAATTCTTCCATTGGACATTTAATATAAATCTCAAAATAATTTTTTAAATTTTCTCTATTATGTTTATAAATTTCATTAAACATAGATATGGTTGTTACAACTACTATCATACCTTGATCATTTAAAAATTTAGCAAATTGGGATCTTTTTAATGCTACATCTATACGACCTTGCTTATCATAGCTATAATGTCCTAGTAAATCTCTTAATTCATCTCCATCAAGATAGATAATGTTTTTATGTTCATTTTTTAATTTCTCATATAATGCTTTACCTATAGTACTTTTTCCACTACCTGCTAAACCTGTAAGCCAAATAACACTTGCAATCATTTAAAACTTTCTCAAATTAATAAAGATAATATATTATCAAATTCTTATAAATTTCAATATTAATAAGATATAATAATCATTATTATTTTAAACAAAAAAAGGATAAATATGCAAAATATTAAAAAGTTTTTTATGAACATAGAGAGAACCGATATTGATGAAACAATGCAAAATTTAGTAAGTGAAGACATTATAGATAGTATTGATATTATGGCTTTAGTAGCTGAAATTGAAAAACACTATGGAAAAAGTCTCAATGCTGAATTTATAAGTCCTGAAAATTTTGAAGATTTTCAAAGTATCAAAAATATGCTAGAAAAAGCATATAATTAACGCAATGTTAAAACATTGCGTTAATTACTTTTTAAAGACTGGATAATTTTATTTTTAGACACAATAATTTCTGCTATAAAATCAGCTATTTTATCCCAATCACTTTCTTTGGTTTGGGTTAAGGTTGGATTTTCTTCATACTCATCCCAATTAATCGGCTCAAATAAGCTTTTTCTGTGTGGAAAATACTTAGCTCTAACCCACTCAAGTGAAGGAGCATAATAATCAACATAAGCTTTTGCTATTTCTTTTTGCACTCTAAATTTCAACCTATCCTCATTAGCACCTTCAAAAATTTTTCTAGCCGTATAAAGTAAAGAATTTATGTTTTGCCCATGCAAATCTTTTTTTATAAGTCTTCCTTGAAGCTCCATACCTAAAAGATTAAAACTTTCATTTTTATTTTGCTTTAATGAAAATTCATCATCCCATTCTAAACCTAAATGATATACAAAATCTTTAAGTAATGTTCCGCCAACATATTCTTCCTTCAAAAGTCTCACTATTAAACTTTTTTCACCAAATACTTCTATATGGCTCTCGCAAATCCACTTATAATCAAATATATATTTTCTAGGATGCTCATCAGGCTTAAAATCAGCACTATAAAACCCCATATTATTTTTAATATCTTGAGAACAATGAGAATTTAAATATCCAAGAGTATCTCTAAAGTAAATAATTTCATAAATTTCATCAAATCCTAAAGCATTTAAAACACTTTTAAGAATTTCTATATGTCTTTTAGTAGAAAAATCCCAAACTATCCCTTCTGCAGAAAATATAAATTTCTTATCTTTATGTATTGTGGCCTCTATTTTGAAATTCTCAACAGCCTTAATCAAACGCACATCTTCTAAATCGTCCAATGGATTTTGACTTAATTTATCTTTTTTTATAAGTTCTAAAACTATATCGACTAAAACCCAATGTCTATTTGCCATTCTAAGAGATTTTGGATAGATATAACCTTGTTGCAAAAGTTTATTTTCATTTTGCATTAAAAAGCCTTGTCTTTCTTGATTGCCACTATTGGTTGTTCCTATACTAATATACGCTGTCATTTTTTCCTTTTCATATTTTAAAAATCTATATCTAGTAATTATATCAAAATCACATAATTTCCAATATAAATTTATTACCCTT
>NZ_JAKMSX010000018.1:0-11734 GCF_025772865.1 Campylobacter sp. CNRCH_2014_2452 | reverse complement strand
AGTTTTGGATTAATATAAGCTTGTTGTTAATTTATGGTTATTTTCATAATATTGGGTATTATTAAAATTTAATAATATCAATAGTTTAAATAATAAAAATTCAGATCTTATGTATTTGATTTTAATATAGATGAATAAATGATATATTTTGATAAATATAAAAATTATTCATGAAGTTTAATATGTATTATTTCGTAATTTTTTATTTTTTTTCCTAAAATTTTACCCCATCCTAATTTGGAGTGAGAGTAATCTCCTAGCTTAAACAGCATTCTTTTATTAAAAATAATTTTAAGATATAAATCAACACAAAATTCATTGTTAGTTAGAAATAATATACTTTCTTTAAGCTCTTTGTATTTTTCTGCGTTTGGAAAGTATTTTAAAGCTTCATCATAGTGTATATCTTTTATATAAATAGCTATTTTATTTTGGTAAGATAGAAATTTTTTTCCTAAGATTAGATTTTTTCCTAAAATATGATTTTTACTTCCTAATTTATTTAATTGTATGTGTCTTATGTAAATTTGATGGGGTATATTTTCTATAATATTTAATTGATTTTGTAAATTAAAAGTGATTTGTAAAATTCTTTCAATATAACTTTTAGGTCTTCTTAAACTTAGTAATAACGGTGCAAAAGGCAGATATCTCTTTGCAATTTTTGTGTCATTGATACCTAACATAGAAAATAGTATTTTAGAAATTCTATCGTTGAAGTTAATATCAAAACTTTTTGGATAATTGTTAAGAGTGGTAATTTCAAAAAAAATCCAAAGAAGATGGTGATTGAAGAAATCAAAAAATAAACTCCATCCATCCCCGCCATCCTCATTCCTAGAGAGCTTGTCTAGTATATAAGAAGGGAGTTGTGATGTATTACCTTGTAGACCCATAAAATTAATCATAATTTCAATGGGAAAATCACTAATATTTTTATTGAATTTTACATATTCGATTTCTTTGTTAGGATGCATTAGGCCATTATTTACCCTTAGAAAAATATCTTCTTTGGGATGATCTTTTAATAATTTTTTAAGAAGTTTATAAAAGGTATAAGAGTTTGCATTGTTCATAATATAGGTTTAATTCCTTTTTTAAAAGGATAGTGTATAGTCACTTTTGAGTTTATGCATTTAATTTTTAATTCACAAAATGAATTAATACTCACAAAGGATGATAAAAATTCTGAAATTATTAATCCTAACTTATAAACTTCACCCAAAGAATAAAATTTAGAATCATCTATACTTATAATACTCATAGTGCCTTTTTTTGTAATATGCTCATCAATTAAGTAGCTTGGTTTTGACCGTATGTCAATTATTGAAGAGGTAAGTAATTGACATACTACTTCAGAAGTTTTATCATCAGGAAAGCTATAGCTTTCTAAAACTTGAAAAAAGGATGTTTTTGTTAAAAGAGTTTGATAACTAAATGACAAAATAGAAACTAATTTCCATAAAAGATCACCATTGGTTTTAACTTGCTTAATCGGCGTTGGAATGGTAATGTTTTTCGTAATAGCATCTTTATAAAAAGGTATAAGATTGATATCGCCTATTTTTAAACGGGTCGGTAAATTTTTATTACAGCATAATACATCCATTGTGATTGTTTCATTTGTATTGTTTGAGGAAAAAAACGATATTTCTTTGAAGTTATCTTGCTTGGAATTTGATTTATTTGTAATGTAGTAAAAATCTTGTATTTTATTTTGCATAAATTCAAAACGTTCAAAATTTTTATAATTTTTTAAAATTCTACTCCCGCTGTCGCTATTATGTGCTTTGACTTGTTTTATTTGAACTATATCATATGCATTTAAATTTGTTCTATCGATAAAAATTCTATATCCATTTTTCGAGTGATTATTGATGATAGGTTCTGCTGTTTTTTCGAAAATATTAATGATTGGTGTTGTCGATAATGAGAATAATTCATTTTTTATAATACAATTTTTAGGAAGTGTTTTATTAAATTTAAAAAAAATGCTAATTAATTTACCTTTACACTCATGTAAAACATCCAAGCCTTGTATTGAGATAAAATTAAATTTTTCAGGCAAAAAAAAGTATTCTCTTAGCAAGGAAAAAGATTCAAATCCTAAGTCATTATAAAATAGGCAACTTTCGTTTGGCTTTAAACCCATAGTTTTAATATTATGGGTATTTATTTTAAATTCTTCTTTTGTGTCATGAGATATGACTTTTATTTCTTCTAAATATTGATGCATATAAAAAAGTAATGTAGATGATGTGTAAACATCATCCCCTAAGTATATACTTAGTTTATCTAAACCTAGATGTTCTATGTTTAAATCTTCTCTACTAACTCTAAGTTGTATATCTAATGTATGATATTGTCTTTCACTTCCTAAAAAAACATTCTCTATATTTAATGGATATAGATATACATCATATACTGTTTTAAATTCACATTCACATTTTTCTATAGATACAGATTTAACTGTACTATTTTTAGGAATAATTAATCTGTTGAGTTTGCTGTTTTCGCTAAATTTGAATTCTTGCATACACATAGAAGGTAGAATGTTGGTGTAATTTGGAGAAAGAATATTAATTAGAGATTCTGCAATATAGGGTATATTTTGATCTAATTCTTGATGAATTTTAGAGGTTAATATTGCTAAATTTTCAATAATTCTTTCTATATCTGGATCTTTACTATCGTAAGATAAAAAAGGGGTTAACTTGGGAAATTTATCTATAAAAATTTTCCGAGCATGATTAAGATAAGCAATCTCCTTTTGATAATAATGTATATCATCTTGTGTCATTTTAGATAACCTCGCAATATCGATTATTTTTAAATATAATTTCAATTGCAAATTCTTTAAAATTATCATTACAAAAAACACATTTTAGTAAAAATGAAAGTTGCCAAGGTTTTAAAGAATCATTATATGTGATAGAATTAATTATAATTCTTTTTTCGTATTTACTTATGAGTTTATGAATTTCTTTTGCCATGTTCAAGCAAAGTTCTGTCGAGCTTAAATTTAGATTTTCCATACTAGATAATCCAAAATCTTCAACACTTAAGCAGTCATCAAGTTTTGCATTAAGCAAAACTTGTATATTATTTTTTATTTCTTGAAATTCATTTTGATAAAAAGGGATATTTTTATATTGCTCATCCAATGAATGAATAATTTTATCCAACAAAGACATTTATTATTCTTTATCCAATTTACCTACTAAAGATAGTTCAAAATTTCCACCCATATATTTAAAGTGAGGACGAACACTCAACCCAATCTTATACCATCCAGGCTCCCCTGGTATATTATCCACTTTTACTTGAGCCCCTCTAAAAGGTCTTCTACTTCTAACCTCTGCTGGTGGATTTTCTTGATCTGAAATATATTGTCTAACCCATTCGTTTAAACCATTTTCAATATCACTTCTTTCCTTCCAGCTTCCAATTTCTTCTCTTTGTAGTACTTTTAGATAATGTGCTAATCTTGAAATTAAAAATACATAAGGCAATTGAGTGCCTAAGCGGTAATTTGTTTCAGCCTCTTTTCCTTCTGGTGTGTTTGGAAATATTTTAGGTTTTAAAGCAGAATTTGCTGAAAAAAATGCTGCATTATTGGTGTCTCTTCTTAGAGTTAAAGTTATAAACCCATTTTCTGCAAGTTCATATTCTCTTCTATCTGTAATCAAAACTTCAGTAGGAATTTTAGCTTTTAAGTTTCCAAAATTTTCATAAAAATAAGTAGGAAGATCTTTTACGCTTCCACCGCTTTTTGGTCCTATGATACTACCGCACCACCTGTATTTAGCAAAACTTTCTGTTAATCTTGTTGCGAAAGCATATGCTGAATTTCCCCATAATAGATGATTGTGAGATGCGTGAACATTTTCTTTGTAATTAAAGCTTTTGATGGGATTTTCTTCACTATCATAAGGCGATCTTGTCAAAAACCTCGTAACCATTAATCCTGTGTATTTAGAATCTTCATTTTCTCTAAAAGTTCTCCATCTTGTGTATTGTGGACCCTCGAGAAGACTTTGTAAATCCTGAATATTAGCTAATTCTGAATAATTTTCTAAACCAAAAAATTTAGGTCCTAAAGAAGTTAAAAATGGAGAATGACTCATTGCTGCTATGCTTGACATTTTATTTAAAAAAGTCATATCTGGACTTGTAGTGCTTAGTTGGTAATCACCAATTATAGCACCAACTGGTTCTCCACCAAATTGTCCATATTCTGAAGAATAAATATTTTTATAAACAACACTTTGGGTGATGTCTGGATTATTTTCGAAATCTTCTAAAACTTCTTCTTTTGTAATATCAAAAAGATTAATTTTAATATTTTCATTAAAATCAGTTCTTTCTACTAAGAAGAAAAGTCCTCTCCAAGTCGATTCTAATTTTTGAAATTCTTCATTATGTAAAATCTCATCCATTTGTTTTGATAATAAATCATCGATATGGGCAATCATTTCATCAAGTGCAAATTTGTTGATTTTATCTTCTATGTTATCGCTTTCAACTATTGCGGAAATAAATTCGGCTACTCCTCTTTTTGCTATACTATAGCTTTCATCATTTCTAGCATATTTGCTTTTTTCCATAATACTTTCAATAATTGGAGTATCAATTACTTTATCTTTTGACATATTATGTTTCCTTTATTCTTCGTTATTTTCTTTTTTGATTTCTAGAAGCAATTGCTCTTTGGTTTTTTCATTTTTTAGAGCATCTAAAACAGCTTTTCTAAAATTTGGAATATTACCCATAGGTCCTTTTAGAGCCATTAATGCTTCTCTAAGGCGCATTAGTTTATTTAACTCTGGCACTTGTTGCACTATATTATCAGGCGAAAAATCTTTCATACTAGATATTTTTAGGTTGATATCTAATTCTTCAGCGCCTCCACCCAAAGTATTTTTAACATTAAATTGGGTTTTGATGTCTAGTTTTTGCATAACTTGATTAAAATTTATTTTGTTGATAGACACAATTTCCCTATCTTCTAAATTTTGTTCATTTTTACCTGTTAAATTAGCCATTATCATAAGTTTTAAAGGTAATTCTATCTCTGCATTTTGCCCGTTTGTTTTTGCCTTGTAGGTTATATTTATGCGTTCTTTTGGTGCACTTGATCCATCAGACATTTTACTTCCTTATTTTTTGAATTAAAATTTATTTTTTAAATTATACATAAAACTAAATAAAGAATAACTAAGTTTATATTTTTTTATTAGTTTTGTTTTTTGCATAATTATACTCATCACTTAAGTAATCCTTTAATAAGGTTTTTTCCATAAGTTCAACTAGTTGTAAGTATATAATTTTTGCATTATTTTTCATATTGTTTGTTTCAAAAACTTGTGCCATGGCTATTAAAGAATTTATATTACAAAATAAAGAATTATTATAATTTTCATTATTTATTTCAATGAGTAATTGCTCTACTTTTTTATTTTTATCGGATGTAGTGAGTGTTTTTTTATTAGTTTCTTGATTTTGTTTTACAAAATAATTAAATGTATCTTCTTTACACATTAATTCGCCGTTGTCAAATCTTAACTTGGTAATATCTTTGAATTTGAGAATAAAATTGCAAGTTAGTAAATTTAAAATTTTCAAGGAGTGTTCTTTTTGATGATGATGTAAAAAATCACAAAATAGTTTAAATCCTTCTATCCAGAAAGGGTTAAGTGAAAGGTTATTGATAAAACATTTTATTTGATCTAACTCATTCGTATTTTTATCTAATAGTAATTTTATTAAATTTCTATCAGGATATCTTACTTTAGTGACAAAATCTGAATGCGGTGGAAGGGTTTTTAATCTTCCCCAAGCTGCTTCTGCAAACAATGAATAAGCATTGGTATTTTCAATGTTATTTTCTAGTAATTCTATTGCTAGATTATTTAATAATGTTCTGTATTCTCTATCACTAAGATTAGATAATTTTGTGTTTTTTATATCGATATTTACTTGTGTCACTGGAGATTTAAGAGGTGATTGTTTAGTTTGAGTTATTTCTTCTTTAATGTTTAATTTTGCAAAATTACAATTTAAAATTTCGCGTAATTTTTCAAAATACTCATTTAAACTTTTAGCTGTGACTTGTGAGCATTTTGGTGAATTTTTATTAAATTCATTAATAAAATTTTCAACAATTTGTTTGTATTTCTTTTTTTGATTTAATAGTATAGAAGATGTTTTACTTATATTTTCAGGTTTTTCTCGAAATAATTTTTCTGTAAAAATTATTATTTCTAAAAATATTTTAAAACACTCTTCGTTATTTAATGCTAAACATGATAAAGAAAAGTAAGCGAAAATTTTCATATCCATCGAGTTGTTTTGTAAAATATCTAATGAGTATTCATATACCTTATCCCATTGTATTTTTTCATGATTTAATGTTTTGTATTTTGTCATCTCTTCTTCAAGTAAATGAAATATCTCTAAGTTTTCTAAATTTTCTTCATAATGATCACAGAAAATCATTTTTTATCTCCTAAGCACTATTGAAAGTTTTTTTAATTATAATAAAAAATAAAATTATAGTGTTATTTATTTAAGTATTTTTTTAAGGATGGGAATGAGAAAAATTTTTGTTATGTTGCTCATGGGGTTGTTTTTAAGTTCTTGCTCTAGTGTTGTAAGTGTAAAGATTGATAATATAAAAAATTCTAATTTAAATAGTAGAAATGATGATGTTCCTTTGACTGTTATTGTGTATCAACTAAAAGATGTAAATAAATTTATAAAGGCTAGTGATTTAGAGCTGATTAATAGAGAGGATGCTATACTCGGTAGAGATAAAATTGACTCGATTAGACTACAAATTGCCCCTAAAGATAATATTATTGCTTTTAAAGTTATAGATGAAGAAGTGCCGTATATTGGTATTTTGGTTTTATTTGCAAATAATACTAAAAAGGTAACAAAAATTTGGGCAAAAACAGATGATGCTAATGGTTTTGGAACTAAAAAAACATTAAAATTTGAAATAACAAAAGATGGTATTAGACATATTTAATCTAAGGAAAATATAATGGCAGATAAGCTAAAAGTAGCTTGGTTTAATGGGCTAAATATTGATAAAATTCATTTTGAGCAACAAGAACGATATTTTGAAAGAAATATTAATCTTAAGACAATTTCAACTTTCAATAATTTATATGGAATAATTGATTTAGAATTTTCCAATGAAATGTTAATGCAAGGAAAAATAGCACTTAAAAGAATTTCTGGAATTGCTAAAGATGGTAGCATTTTTAATGCGCCAGAACAAGATGAGCTTCCAGAGCCTTTGGAAGTTAATTATGATTCTTTGGTAAATTCTATTATTGTTATTAAAATTCCTATGGGTTTATCCTCTATAGCAGATATATCTTTACACAATAATATACCTAATTCAAAATACATTAGTTTAAGAAGTGTTGTAGCTTCAAGAATATATGATGATAATACTAATGATGTTTTTAAACATACTGATTTGGAAGATGAATATGAGAATGATAATATTACTTTCTCTCAAGAAAAAATAAGCATTACTTTAGCTAGTTTAAGATTGAAATTGGGCTTTTTAGGTAGTAAAACTCCAGATGAACTTGAAATTCCTATAGCAAAAATCAAAAATATTGATTTAAATAAAAAAATAGAGTTAGATGAAAGTTTTATACCCACTTGTTTAGATTTAAATAAATCTTCGTATATTAAATCATTTTTAGAAGAAATTTCGCATTCAATTAAACAGCATAAAGAAATACTCACTGAAGTATTTAAGGGTATAGATCAAACTAAAAACACCTTGGATTTTAGTACATATTTATCGCTTAATCTTTTAAAAAAATGGTATTTTATTTTTTCATATATAATCAATAAAGATAAAATACATCCTGAAAATTTATATGAAAAATTAGTTGATTTTCAAGGAGATCTTAGTGCTTTTGGTACTGAAAGCTCCTTTTCTGATTTTATAGTATATAATCATGATGACTTGACTAACACTTTTTTACCACTTACTAATCAACTGAGAGTTTTATTTGCAAAAATAACTTCTCCAAAATATACTATGGCTCAAGTAATTGACAATAACAATGGATTTTATGATTTGTTATTTGACAATCCTACGGTTATTGAAGAGGGTGAATTATTTTTAGCTATTAGTGCTGATGTTAATCATGAGTATTTATTATATAATTTTAAAACTCAAAGTAAAATTCATACTCAAAGTAGGATAAAAAGTATAGTAACAACACAATTACGAGGGATAAACATAGAGCAAATTTCAAATATTCCATCTTCTATACCTTATTTAAATGGTTATATTTATTACAAGTTAGACAAAAAAGATGAGCTGTTTAAATACTTTAAGGGTGAAAATGTTATAAGTTTATATCTAACAACAAATATAAAAAACCCTGATATAAAAATGTGGGCTGTATTTTAAGGAGTAATATGCAAAAAGAATCACATTTTAAAGAAGGATCTTTGCTTTTAGAAAGTGATTTAAAAGGTTTAGAAATCAATAAAGTTGTTGATAATTGCTTGGAAATTCTTTTACTTGTTTATAGATTATCTAAGGTTCATTCTTTGGATACTGCTTATATAGAGAATTTAAAAGAAAAGCTTGTGAATGAAATTTTGGTTTGGAGTTCAAGATTAAGTACTTTTAAAGAGTATGATGAGAAAGATATTATAAAATTAAGATATTGTTTATGTGTATTTATAGATGAAAGTCTAATGAAAAATGATTTATTTATTAATAGCTCTTGGGCAAATCATACTTTAACCGTGAGGTTATTTGATGAGACTCTAGGTGGTGATAATTTTTACGATATAGCGCTTTCTTGGTTGTCTAATCCATCCAAAAACAAGGATTTTTTGGAATTCATATATGTTTGCTTGATTTTAGGATATAGAGGAAAATATTCTCATGAAAAAGATGTTGAGGAAAAAATTATTTATCTTTGTAATAATATAGCATCGGCTTTAACTCCTCTTATAAATTTAACAGATGAGACAGCTTTTGATAAGGCTTATAATGGAGCTAATAGGGAAAAATTTTGGCAGTATTTTCAACGCAGATTTATGAAATTTACGTTAGTTGTTATACCTATTGGATGTATTTTAGGTTTTTTTATTTTTGCAATTTTTGATTTACAAACTCATAATATTAAAATCGATTCTAATATTAGCAGTTTGATTAAGAATATAGAAAAATTATAACTCTTCGTTTGGAATGTTTAATTTTAACTTTTGAAACATAATTTCGTTCCAATGTTTTGGAAGATTACAAATTTTTGGGTAATATTTTTGAAAAAAATAAATAAAAATTTGAGGATTTTCAGCTAGAGAAAAATAAAATTTTCCTTTATTTGAAGATAAAATTTTACCATCATGGTTAATATTAGGGCTATAAAATTTATATCCTTTTATTGGAGGCATTTTTTTAAGGAACTTTGAATTTGGATAGTGTTTGAAAAATTTTAAATAACCTTCGATATAACCCACCCCATATTTTAATGGATTTATATTGGTATAGAAAAAATCAATAAAAGGGATATTAGAATTTTCTCCATAGTAAGGATTTGGTATAAGATTGATTTGTTTTTGATATAATTCTTTATATGTAGTGTAAGCACCGGCATTAAAAAGTAATTCATTTTCATCTTGAAATTTACCAGAAAAATATGGAATTAAAAAGTCATTTAGACTCCAAACTAAATATTCGTAAAAAAGCTCATCGCTAAATGTAATTTTATAATCTTGTTTAGATAGTGTATCAAGTTGATTTAATATATCGTTTTTATGGTTGTTTTTGTCATAGATTAAAGCGGTAATGCCACTATTTTCATAAATTTTATTAAAATAATTTTTAATTAAGTTAATGTTTTTGGAATGTAAATCATCAAAATATGAGTAAATTTGTTCTTTGGATAAGATTATATTGTTATTTTGCCTGAAATATTGCACTTTGTTGTTTGTTATTTCATTAAGCCAAAAATTATTTAATTTTTCAAAATTAATATCAAAATTACTTGCTATAAATTTTGGAAACAAGTTGTTTTTTTCTTCTTGAAATATTACCTTTCCTATATATAAAATAGCGGTTAAATCATTAATTTTTTTATTATATTTACTACTATAGAAATTTGAAATATCGTTTATTCTATCTTCAACACATAAAATATTTGTTTCTATGCCAAGATATATGGTTTTATCTAATCTATTGTTAAAAGCATATTTTTTTAAATCAGGAAGTTTAATTTTCATTCTTTAGCCTAGAAAATCTATTATTTTTTCGACAAATCTTGCATCTCTTTCATTTGGTTGTATTTCGTAAGCATTTTCTTGCCTTTCTTTGTCATCAAATTTATAAAAGCCATCAAATAAAATTTTATAATCATCGCTTATAGAGAATCCATGTGCATAAAACAAATATCCTCTTAAAATACCTTGTCCCGGATAATAATAAGTTTCAACATAAAAATGTCTAATCTCGTGAATCATAGTTTTTATTATTTCTTTTAAATCATGTAGATTATTTTCATTAACACGTATGCGTCTTTTGTAATATTCTCCCCATTCTTCTTCGTCTCCTTGGAAAAAATCTATTTCACCATTTTTTGTTATTAAATTTAAGTCTAATTTTTCACATATAGCGGTTGCAATCTTACTAATTAAATTTTTATAAATTGCTATATCCAATTTTTTACCTTGCATCAATTCATCATATTTTTCTTTCAATGTTTTAGGATTGTTTTTTTCTATAGGGCAATTTAGCAAAACATCTTTACAAGTTTGAAAATAAAAATCTCTATCTCTTTGATAGTCTTTGAAATCATTTTCCACGCTATCTATGAAAGATTGACTACCTAGGTCAAATCTATAGTAAATATAAGCAATTTTTCCTGCTATTTGAGGATTATTTTTACAGAATGAAAAGAAATTTTCTCTCATAATAGTAAAGGTATCACCTATTTTTTTAGATAGACATTCGAAAAATTTAACAGCATCCCAAACACTTTGTATGTGTGATATTTGGTTCCATTCTTGAATATTTTTGGGATAATTTGCAAGATTAACACCATTAGCAACATTATCATCTTCTCCAATACCCACTCTAAAACTCATATCAATGATCACATAAGGATCTTGTAAAGTCGGCATTTCGCCTTCATAAGCAAATACCACAATATAATATTTTTCAAATTTAGTTTCTTTTGTTCTATAAAGAGGAAGAGAAAAGCCAATTTTATTTGTATTTTCTTGTTCAATTAAAGTTGCATTGTAATCATCATTGCACTCTAATTCTCCATCTTCATCAATATCAACTAAAGTACTAAAACTATCAAAACTTTGCAAATAATCATCCGATACAAATAATAATTGCATTTTAGCTTGACTATCACATTCAAAAAAACCCCATTTTCTTTGTATATCGTCGTTATTCTCTAAGAAAAGTTCTATATATGTTCCTGGTGCAAACGGAGCTTTAAGATCGTATATTTCCTTAGAGTTTATGCTATTCATTTATCTATCCTTTATTTCTTTTGCAAATACAATTTTATTGTTTCGTTTTTGGGGGTATTTAACTTCTAATTCGCAAAGCAATTCTTCTTCATTTGTAATATAGCTTAAATGCTTTAATAAATCTTCAAACAATACTCCATTAACTATTCCTATACTACCATTGCTACCAAATTCTCCCTTTTCATTAATGTTATAAAGA
>NZ_JAKMSX010000017.1:0-14068 GCF_025772865.1 Campylobacter sp. CNRCH_2014_2452 | reverse complement strand
TTAGCAGATACTTGATAAAATGCTATAATCTTGCTTTAAATTTTTTAAAGGTTTTTTTATGGCTGCTGATGATCAAGAGAAAACAGAAGAACCCACATCCAAGAAAATAGAAGATGCGCGACAAGAAGGAAATGTCCCAAAAAGCCAAGATGCATCTGCTGTGGCTGTACTTATTATAGCTGTGGTTGTGGTGTTGTTTATGATGCCTTTTATAGGTGAGAGAATTAGCGGTTTATATCGTTTTTATCAAAGTTTTATAGGCATTGAAATTGATTTAAAGATTTTACAAAAAATCATTATAAAAACTATGATAGAGATGTTTATTATGGTATTGCCCATTACTTTAGTAATTATGGTAGCGGGTGTGCTTGGAAATCTAATGCAGTTTGGTTTTATTTTTACTACTAAGCCCATTACTCCAAATTTTAATAAAATTAATCCTATTAACGGGCTTAAAAATCTTTTTTCTTTAAAAAAGATTATTGAAGCTTTGAAAATTATACTTAAAGTCGGTGTTGTATTTGGTATAGCTTTTGTTTTTTTATTGCAATTTATGAAAGAACTTCCTAGAGTAGAACTTTATACGATTTATCCACAACTTTTATGGCTTAGGGATAAAGCTATTATACTTGCAGCTATTGTTATTATAGCTTTTTTGATTATAGGGCTTTTAGATGTACTTTTGGTAAGGTATCAATACTTTAAAAACTTACGCATGAGTAAGCAAGAGGTTAAAGATGAATTTAAACAAAGCGAGGGAGATCCTTTAGTAAAAGGAAGAATTCGTCGTTTGCAAATGGAAGCAGCAAGGCGTAGAATGGTGCAAGATGTTGCTAGTGCTGATGTTGTGATTACTAACCCTACCCACTATGCAGTTGCTTTGCGTTATGATAGTTCCAAAGAAGCTGCACCAAAAGTTTTAGCTAAGGGGGTGGATTTTTTAGCTTTGCGTATTAAAGATATGGCATATGAATACAATGTTATGATTTATGAAAATCCTCCTTTAGCTAGAGAACTTTATAAAGCTTGCGAGGTAAATGATCTTATTCCACCAGAGCTTTTTAAAGCAGTGGCAGAGGTTTTAAGCTTTGTCTATACTTCCAATAGACAAAAATTTGCCGATAGATTAAAATAAATTTAGCTTTTTAATTAAGCTTATAATGGTCATAGTTATAGAAAGGGTGTAAATACCTAAAAGTGCTATGCGGTGGGATTTAAGATTGATTTTTTCCATGATTTTTATACCAAGATAAACTCCTAGCATAGAGCTAAATCCTACTAAGCTTCCATTTTGTAACACTTCTTTATCAATGATGTCATTATATACAAAAGAACTAATTCCTGAAATTGAAGCAAATATTACAAAAAATAAACTAAGTGGCACTACTTTTTTAGTATCATAGCCTAAAAAATAAGCTAAAATAGGGGTAATTAAAAGCCCACCACCAATTCCTAAAGATATAGCAAAAATTCCTGTAAATACGCCACAAATTAGCAAAATAGAATTTTTTAAGATATTAGAGTGGTTAATGTTTCCAATGGTGCTTTTTTGATTAAAAGCAAATTTTAAAAAGAATACAATACTCACGCATAGAAAAATACTTGTTAAGGTTATATCTGAAAAATACGAGAGTAAAAGCCCGCTAAACATCGCACCTAAAAAGCCTCCAAAGCCTATGATAAGTCCATCTTTTAAGATTAAATTTTTCTTTTTATAGTTTAAATAGGAACCAAAAATAGAAGCAAAAATCATTTGTACAACAGAAATTGCAACAGCATGATGAGAGCTAAGTCCTAAAGTAAGCATGAAAGGAACGATAATCATACCACCACCTATGCCAAAAACCCCTGAAGCCATACCTGAAAAAATTCCTATAATCATATAAGGAAGTAAAGTTAAATCCATAATTTATAAACCTTTAAATAAAAAATATTGTAACAAAATAAAATTTATTTATCTTTAGAAAATATAATCATAGTCGATTTATGATGATTATAAAGATTTTTTGGAGTTAATATGAAATTTTGTAAAAAATGCGTTATGCCAGATACTAAGCCTGATTTGCATTTTAATGATGAGGGAATTTGTGATGCGTGTTGCTCGCAAGAAGCTAAAAATCATGAGATAAATTGGCAAGAGCGTGAAAAAGAATTTCTAGAACTCGTTAAAAAATATAAAAAACATCCTGTGTATGATTGTGTGATAGGAGTAAGTGGTGGTAAGGATTCTACCTTTCAAGTTTTAAAATGTCTTGAACTTGGACTTAATCCTTTGTGTGTTTGTTTTGAACCAAGTATCCCTACTAAAATAGGTAAAAAGAATTTAAAAAATTTAAATAATCTTGGTGTTGATTTAATCCATATCAAAAGAAATCCTTTGGTGTATAAAAAATTGGCCCGCGAAGCTTTTATAAGAACGGGTGATAATGAATGGCAAAACCATTTGGGGATTTTTACATGTGTTCCAAAAGTAGCTGTTGCTTTTGGTATTCCTTTGATTATTTGGGGAGAAAGTCCGCAGATTGAGTATGGTGGGCCAGCTAGTTCTAAAGAAAAAAACACTTTAGGTAGAGAGTGGCTTGAAGAATTTGGCGGACTTTTGGGTAATAGAATTTCTGATATGATTGGTGTTGATGGTATTAGAGAAAAGGATTTATATTTTTATACTTATCCAAGTGATGAAGAGCTTCAAAGAGTAGGAGTTACAGGGTTATTTTTGGGATATTATTTTAAATGGGATTATAAGTATAATTTAAAAATATCTAAAGAAAATGGCTTTAAAACTAGTACAAAACCAGTTGAAACTACTTATGAGAATTTTGAAAATTTAGATTGTTATTCAAATCATGTGCATGATTATTTAAAATACTGCAAATATGGTTTTGGAAGAGCTACGGATAATGCGTGTTTGGATATAAGACTTGGCTATATTAGCCGTGAAGAGGGCGTGAGGCTTGTAAATAAATATGATGGAAAGCCACCTAAAAAGGCTATTAAGAAGTATTTGGAATTTAGTGGTTTTAGTGAAAAAGAATTTGAAAAAATTGTAGATTCTTATACTAATAAAAAGATATTTAAGCGCGATGAAAATGGTAAATTTTTAAGAGATAGTGATGGGTCATTGATAAAAAAAGATGAGTTTGTTTTGAAATGATTTGTATTGTTGATTATCATCTTGGAAATTTTAAATCTGTTTTGAAAGCTTTTGAAAAACTTAATCAAGAAGTGATTATAAGTTCTAAAAAAGAAGATGTAAAAAATGCCTCTAAATTAGTTTTACCAGGCGTTGGATCTTTTAAACAAGGTATGGAAAATTTAAAAAAACTTGCACTAGATGAGCTTTTAAAAGAATGTGTTTTAAAAGATAAAAAGCCTATTTTGGGGATTTGTCTTGGTATGCAACTTTTTGCTAGTAAGGGATATGAGGGCGGAGAGTGCGAAGGGCTTGATTTTATAAAAGCAAAGGTTTTGAAATTTGATTTAAGTAAAGAAAAATTATTGCATAGTGGTTGGGATGATTTACAATTTAGTGATAAAAAAAGCAAGCTATTTGATGGAATTTTAGAAAAAAGTGATTTTTATTTTGTGCATTCTTATTATGTAGAGTGTTTAGAAAGTGTGGAAACTTCTTTTTGTGAGTACGAAAAACCTTTTTGTGCAAGTTTTGAAAAAGATAATATTTTTGCTGTGCAATTTCACCCTGAAAAAAGCCAAAATGTAGGTTTGAAACTTTTGGAAAATTTTGCAAATTTAAAGGCCTAGTATGCTTAAAACAAGAATTATACCTTGCGTGTTATTAAAAGATCATCAGCTTGTAAAAAGTATCAATTTTTCTTCTTTTAGGACTATAGGGCATGTAATAAGCACAGCTAGGATATATAATGCTAGAAATGTTGATGAGCTTATAGTTTTGGATATCAATAAAAATGGTGTTATAGATTTTGAAAGCTTAGAAGATATAGCTAATGAGTGCTTTATGCCTTTAACTATTGGAGGTGGGATTAGAACTTTAGAAGATATTAGAAAAGTGTTAGATATAGGTGCTGATAAAATTAGTATTAATTCTATGGCTTTGCAAGATCCAGATTTTGTCAAAAAGGTGGCAAATACTTTTGGAAGCTCTTGTGTAGTATGCTCGATTGATGTAAAAAAAGACAAAAATAAATTTAAAGTTTTTAATAATGAAATTTTAGATATTGATCCGCTAGAACTTGCATTAAAATACGAATCTTTAGGAGCAGGGGAGATACTTTTAACAAGTGTTGATAAAGAAGGAAGTTCTTTGGGGTATGATTGGGAATTACTAGAGTACTTCAAAGGTAAATTAAAAATTCCACTCATTATCAATGGAGGACTTTCTAAGCCTCAAGATGGGGTAAAAGCCATACAACTTGGTGCAAATGCATTGGCTGGTGCTTATATATTTCATTTTAGTCAATATACTCCAAATGATGTTAAAAATGAGCTTTTAAAAAATGATATCCCCGTGAGGATTGTTTAAATTTACAAAATAAAAATTATTATCTTCTTTAATAACTTCAAAACCATGTTTTAAATATAAATTTAAAGCTTTTATATTTTCTTTGAAAACATATGCGTTTAAAGTTTGAACTTTTAAAACATTGAAAGCATAGTTTTTAACTTCTTGCATTAAAAGCTCACCTACGCCTTTTTTTATACCATAAAGCCCAAATTCACAGGATAATTTTATGATATTATTAAAATATATTACTCCCAGTTTCTCGTTATTTTTTATCAACAAAAAATATTTTTTATTTTTGTTTTTGTTTAGTTCTTTTAAAAATATTAAGTGATTTTTATAATTTATATTTTTTGTTTTCATAAATTTAGAGATATTTGGAGAATTTCTTATATAAAAAATTTCCTTTTTTTCTTCTTTTGTAAGAT
Source organism: Campylobacter sp. CNRCH_2014_2452 (assembly GCF_025772865.1). NCBI lineage: Bacteria > Pseudomonadati > Campylobacterota > Epsilonproteobacteria > Campylobacterales > Campylobacteraceae > Campylobacter > Campylobacter sp. CNRCH_2014_2452. The sequence goes on along the minus strand of NZ_JAKMSX010000017.1, from coordinate 9,160 downwards.
TAGTAAAATTTTTATAAAAAATCACTTTATAACCTTTACACTTTTAAACACTTCAGCATATTGAAGACCAACTCTCATTCCTTGGTATTGTGCATTTATTTTTATTCCCTCTAAGCTTCTTGGATGGGGATAATTTCTTAGTTCTGATTGATAAAAAGACATAGCTTTTAGCTTCAAATCAAGCGTCTCACTAATATCAAAAAATACATCAGGTTGAAAGCTTAATGGATAGTTCCATTCTGTACTCGAAAGAATTTCAAAACTATAAATTTCTTTAACACTTTCTTCTTGTAGAGATCTTGTAGCAGTAATTGTTGCTTTGTATGTAATTTGATGGTCTATATTGAGATCTTTTTCATAATGTGTGAAAATTATATTTGGTTTAATTTCATTTTTAACTTCTTCTATACTCTTGACTATTTCTAATAATGGTATTTTATCAAAAGCATTATCAGGAAAAAACTTTCTAAAAACTTTTTTAATGCCTAAAAGATTATTTGCTTTAAATAACTCATCTTCTAAAATTTCTTGTTCATTTTCACTATTTATCTCTCTGCTTGTTTTGCCTTCTCCAAGTATTAAAGTATAAGCTTCATATCCTTGTTGAATATATTTTGCTATAGTTCCAAAGCATCCTAAAACTTCATCATCTGGGTGAGCTGCTATAATTAAAATTTTGTTATTTTTCATAAAATATTACCTCTGCTTTTATTTTATTATTGTGTTTTTTTGCGTTTTGAAAAACCATTTTTATATTTTCAAATTCCAAAAAAGCTTTTGGATAATCAATGGCATCAAGCATGCGTATAAAATCATATATTTTTATCAAATTTGGATTTTCGAGTGTATTGATATTACTTTGTTCTTTTGTTCTTCTTTTGAAAATTACTACTTTCCCTTTTTGTATGCGAGGGTTGATTTTTGTATGTAAAATTCTTGGTATTAGTTTAAAGAATATGATTTTTGAGATTTTTTCATAAATTCGTTGTGCATTTGAAATTTTAAAACTAATATTGTGTTTTAGATATATTTCTCCACCATCTAATGTATCACAAGCTTTTAAAGCACAAATTTTGCTTTTATATACCCCTCTTATGATTAAATTTTGTAAAGGTGAACCTCCTCTTCCAAATGGTAAATTTCCAAGGTGGAAAATAATACATTGATAGTTATTGTAAATTTCTTGAGGTATATAGAAAGACCAATGCGGGAAGAATATATAATCTGGGTTTATTTTTGTTATTTTTTCTAAAGTAAGATCGTCTTTTTTTGTTATGAGGTAAAAAGTATATGTTTTATATAATTCTTTTAGTTTATAAAAATTATTAATATTGTGCTCTCTAAGAGTTGCTATGATTATATTCAAACTGCAACTCCATATATTTGATTAAATATATTTAAGTTGTTACCCCCCCCCATGTATGCAAAAGACAAATTTACAAAATAAAAATTATTATCTTCTTTAATAACTTCAAAACCATGTTTTAAATATAAATTCAAAGCTTTTGTGTTTTCTTTAAAAACACATGCGTTTAAAGTTTGAACTTTTAAAACATTGAAAGCATAGTTTTTAACTTCTTGCATTAAAAGCTCACCTACGCCTTTTTTTATACCATAAAGCCCAAATTCACAAGAAAGTTTAGTAATATTGATAAAATCAATCACGCCTATGATATTTTTATCATCATATACTAAAAAATATTTTTTAGTTGCGTTTGTTTTTAAGCTAGATAAAAAGTTTAAATGCACTTCTAGGCTAATATTTTGCGTTTTCATAAATTTAGCAATGCTTTCATCGTTACGCCATTTTAAAACAAGCTTAATTTCTTCTTGAGTCAAATGGATAAAATCTTTTAAAATTATCATATAAAATTCTCCACTTCATAGCCTTTTTTAGCAAGCCATGTTGCAAGTTTTTCTTGATTTTTAGCATAAGCTATGGCTTTAAAATTTGCTTTTAAAATTAAAGCTTCATTTACCAATGAACTTGCGCTAATGATGAGTTTTTTGCTTTCATTCATCAATCTTGCAAGATTAGATTGGTCAATGAGAATTTGTATATTAGGGTTTTTTTGGCTTAATTTTCGAAGCGAGTTTAGATGAGAATTTGCTTTTGTAGTAGCTATGATGATAGTTTTGTTTTTGTTAAGTTTGTTTGCTATATCAAAGGAAATATTTTTTGGATCACTTCCTCCTATACAGATAAAATAATCATAAATTTTTTCTCTTTTTATCTTGCTTTCTTCATAAAACTCATCGCGTATTAGAGCATAGGAAAAACCACATCTTAATTCACAATATTTTGGCACTAAATTCTCATAATCACTTTCTTTAGCATAAGCATTAACATTTAGTAAAATGTCACAAAAATGTTCTTTTATCTCATCATCAAAACTTAGAATTTTAACCCCTGTTTCTAGCTTGATGAGTTTTTCATCATCTGCAGTAATTTCATAATGATCAATAATCAAAAGATCAAATTTTTCTTTTTTGATGAGATTGATTAGCTCATATACACTAGCACTTGTTAGCTCATATACAGGATAAGGAATTTCATCTATCAAAGAACCTTCTAGAGCTAAACATGCAAAAGATACATCATGATATTGCTTAGCTAACAAAAGATCTCTTTTGATATGTCCGTGTCCTATGGTGCTAGAACTATCACTTCTAAAAAGAACTTTCATGTATTATGCTCGTTAATTTTGATACATTCTTGAAATTTTGCACAAGGCTCTTTTTCATTAAATAAAAAATCTAAAATTCCTAAATAAGCTATAAAATTTGCACCCAATTGAGTATAGGTTGGATGGATAAAATCAAAATATTCAATTTTTATATTTGCATTTTTAAAAATTTCTTTTGCTGTTTCTTTTTCAAGATAGTTTTTTGAACCTTCTGGGGAAAGGTAATGATCAGCTTTTAGTATTTGGCAAATTTCAAGTAGTAATTTTTCTTTTTTTTCATTTTTTAAATTTAAAGAAGAGCTTTGCAAAATGGGTGTTTTGATGCTCAAATGCTCGCAGTAAATTCTGATTAGCTCCATGTTAAATTGTACTAAATGTGTATGTTTAAATAAGACTTTTTCTAAGATATTGTAGTATTTATTAAAATTAATACTTTTAGAGTAAGCATGATGAATAGTTTTTAAAAATTTAATTTTCCATTTATCATCTTTATCAAATAATATATCCTGAAGTAATGTTTTTTGTGACGCTTTTTGTAAATTTAATCCCAATAAAAAGGTTTTATCTTGTAGTTTAATTTTATTTCTATTTTGCCATGATCTGCGTTCAAATTGCACATTATCCAAAAAGACAAAAGTATCAACACTTTGTATCATATATATATAGCCAAGCCATGGATTAAAGGTTGGCTGCATGATAGCTATTTTCACTTAATTTTTCCATAAATTACAATATCGCTATCATTAACTAATCTTTCATCTTCTCCCATGATATTGGTATTTTCATAAGTAAGCACTTTAAAATCATATAAATTTAAATATTCTTTTAAAATTTCTACAAGTTCGTATTCTTGATATAGAGTATTAATACATCCAAGCTCTCCTGTAGTATTATCATTTGTGATTTTAAAACAATTATGAGCTATTTTTTCTCCATAACCATATCTATAATCTTTTATGCTTCTTGTTCTTAAAAAAAACAAAGCATTTTCTTTATACATAGAATTTTCTTTAGAAATTTTTAATAATTTTAAAAAATCTTCTTTCAATAGATAGTTAATCACATTGGGAATCATAAAAATATCTGCATTAATATTTGGATTTTTTAAAGGAAAATCTAAGATATTATCATGAAAAAACTGATAGTTTTTACATTGAATTATTTCTTTGAAGTTATAATTAGCATTGCTGATACTTTCTTTGCTTAAGTCAACTCCGATACACTCATAATCATAATTTGCAAATAAAGAGAGATTGTTGCCATTAGAACAGGCAAATTCTAAAACTTTTTGGTTGCTTTTTTGATGCAGTCCTTGTTTGAAAAAAAATTTAATCACGGCTAAATCTGGAAATTTTAAGCCTTTTAAATTTTTTAAATACATTTTTACTCCTTAGTGATTTTTCCATATATAATTATATCGCTATCTTTGATATAAACTTTATTTTTTATATTAATATTTTCACTTGTGATAACTTCAAAATCATATAAATTTAAATTTTCTTTTAAAATTTCCACAAGTTCATGTTCTTGGTATGCTGTGCAAAGACAATTTTTTTCGCCACTAAATTCATCATAGCTTAAAATAAAACTATCATTTTTTAATTTTTCTCCAAGCCCATAGCGATGATCTTTAATACTTCTTGCTCTTAAGAAAAAGTGAGCATACCCCCCCCCATTTGCTTGATAAAGATTATTTTGTTTTGCACTTTGTAGTAAATTTTTAAATTCATCTTTAGTAATGTAATTAATAACATTAGGTATTAAAAATACATCTGCATTTATATTTTGATGATTTTTAGCAAAATCAAGCATATTTTCATTAAAAAAACTTGCCTTTTTATAATGCATAATTTCTTTAAAATTATAAATAGCGTTTTCATGATTTTGTTTGCTAAGTTCTACACCGATACACGCATAATTATAATTTGCAAATAAAGAAAGATTATTGCCATTATGAGAAGCAAATTCTAAAACTTTTGCATTTTTTAAAGCATCAAGTTTGTTTTTAAAAAACCATCTTACAAGTTCCATATCAGGATATTTAAAACCTTTGATTTTATTTATAAACATTTGTTTCTTTCATGGAATTGATACAATATTTTAGCAAATTCTAAGTCTTCAAAAGTGTCAATATCGCAAATTTTATTTCTTGGAAGTAAAAAAGCTTTAGAATGAGATTTAAACATAAAATCTTCTTCTAGCCACGCTTCTTTTTTGCCAAAGTAAAATGCACCACCATCATGGTAAGCTTTAGTAAGATCTTGTGAGCGTTTATCGTAATTTGACTCATCAAACATATAAACTTTATTTTGATCATCAAGGTAAAAACCTCTTTGTATAGGATATTCAAACTCGCAAGCTGAAAATAAAAATTTACATTCTTCTTGACTAAATTGTTCAAAAGCTTCTTTTAAGATAAACTCATCTATAAGTGGAGCAGTTGCGTATAAGCAACACACATTTTCATAGATTTTACTTTGTTTTTCTAGAGTGATGATGGCATCTTGGATTACAGCGGTTGAACTTGCATAATCATCACTTAGTTCTTTTTTACGCACAAAAGGAGCCTTAGCACCATACTTTAAAGCCACTTCTATGATCTCATAATCATCACTTGAAATAATTACATCATCAAAAATACCCGAATTTAAAGCACTTTCTATGCTATAAGCAATCAATGGTTTTCCCAAAAAATCAATAATATTTTTTCTAGGAATACGCTTAGAACCACCGCGTGCAGGGATAATACAAAGATTTTTCATGATTTCTCTTTAAATTTATAAAAAAGTAAGTATAATTGAATTTTTATTTTAAAAGGCTTAACATGCTCATAAATCAAACTTATTTTATAGACTCTTGTGATGATGTAGAATTAAATATAAAAAGAGAAAGTAAATTAGAATTTCAACTTATATATGATGATACAAAAGAAATTCAAGCTATAATGTGTATCATTCAAGGACTTGGTGCTGATATAAGAGATCCTGTTTTAAAATTTAATATGGAGTATTTTGCATCAAAATATAATGTAGCAGTTTTGAGTGTAAATTATCATGGTATAGGTAATCGTCCTCAAACTGGAGCACAATGGTATTTAGATGATATTGATAAACTTATTTTTGATGCAAGCTTAAAAGCTATTGACATAGAAATTCCTTATGATATATCAAAACTTAATATTTTTGAAGAATTTCATCCTGCTATGGATTATCTTAACAAAGAAATTCAAAAAAAGAAAGACGCTTGGGATTTTGATAGAGATTATTATTTAGATTTAAGTGTGAGCTTAAAACTTACAAATGATGAATATCAAAATTATGGTATTATGCAGACTATAGATATTCTTAATGTTTTGCTTTATGTAAAAGCGAATATTTTTAAAAATAAAGATTTAAAAACCATTGTAGTAGGGGTTTCACATGGTGCTTATATGGGTATATTATCTGCAAAGATAGCTCCGTGGACTATAGATGCAATTATTGATAATTCTTCTCATGTGACGCTTGATGGAGATGCTTGGAGATATATAGGTTTTGGAAAAGAAGTTGATTTTACTCAGTATTTTTGTTTCGGAACTTTTCACTATTTTAATAATATTAGACTTTGTGCTTCTGAAAAAACACTATGGACTACAAACAAACAATCCCCTTATTATTTTTCACCTGCTAGAAAACTCATTAGAGAAACACTAAATAAAGATCATATAAACACACAAGCAAAATATCCAAATCCAAAACACATTACTTATCATTCTAAATTTGATCAATATGCTCCATTAGAAGAAAAAGAAGAATATGTTAATATCTTAAAAGAACATGGACTTGATGTTGAATTTATAAAGGTTGTAGATGAAAAACAAATAGATGGTAAGTTTATTAAAAATCTAACTCACGGTATGGGTATACCTATGAAACTACTTATTAAAAAACACTTACCACAAATTTTACAAGAGCCTTTAAAAGATAAAACTTGTAAAAAAGAAATCTCATACAAGTGTGATGATTTAATATATACTTTTAAAGAGGAAAATGAGCAAATATTACTTGATGTGCAAAAATTAAACTAAAAGATGCAAGAAAGGAAAGAAATGAAAAATTTTTTTAACTCATTACAAGATAAAGAATTTATTTTTGCGCCACAATGCTATAAAACATGCAATGGCGGATGCTGTCATAATATTCATGCACAATATTTTAAATTTAATAAATCTAGTGCGGTGATATTACCTATGCTTGAAGTTGAATATCTTTCGCTAAAGCAAGCCGGTAATACATATTTAGAAAATGGAAAAGTCAATACCTTTACTTTAAAAAATGGAAAAAAAATCAATGCTTTTTTTGCAAAATGTGATTTAAATGGACTTTGCAATCCTCATAGTCTTAGACCTTTGATATGCAAGCTTTATCCTTATTATCCTCAGGTTGATTATGATGGAAATTTTTTAGGGGTTAAACCTTGTGCGTTATTTGATATTTTTTATAAAGATGCCCAAAAGCATTATTGTACTATAACCCATAGAAAAAATGATGAGTTTTTAAAGGAATTTGAGCAAAGCACACAGGTATTAAGAAAGGAACCTATAATGATATTTGTGTTTAAGGTGCTTGAAGTAGTAGAAGAAACTCTTAAGCAGTATACTTATGATCATTATGGAAAAGTAATTTATCTTGAAGAATTAACACATGAAGAAAAATTTGATTTTTTTGCTTTTCAAGAGATTAATTCTATGACTATGCAAGCATATAGAAATGAAAAATTTATTGACAAAATTCAAGATATATATGATAATTTAGAAATGCGATATCAAGAGCATTTTACAAAGTATTTTAATGATTAGAGAAAATTATGCTTAAAAATGAAACTTATTTTATAGACTCTTGTGATGATGTAGAATTAAATATAAAAAGAGAAAGTAAATTAGAATATAGAATTACTTATGATGATAGTAAGCAAATGAAAGCTATCGTTTTTATCATAGGAGCGTATGGTTCTAATGCCAATTTTCATTTGTAGATATACAAGAAATTGATGGTAAGTTTATAAAAAAACTCGCACATGGAGGTGGAATAACAGTTAAAGCTTTATTTGGCAGGGAATTACCAAAAATGCTTGAAAAATTTAAGGATAAAATTTCACTCTAAGAGAAGATAGTATAAGTTATCCTTGTAAGGATAAAGTTTTTACTTTTAAAGATAAAAGTGATAAATTTGTGCTTGAGATTATATAACTTCCTCAAGCATATTTTTAATTGTAGAAAAATCCTCAAAATTATCCGGAGTGATATATTTAGCATCTAAATTTTTTCCTATAAATTTTTCGATTTCAAGTATTAATTTCATCATATCAATACTATCAATAATATCATCATCCACTAAATTACGACTATTTTCATTTATATCACTTCTGTTGATTGCATTAAACATTTTTTGAATATCTTCAAAGTTAATATTCACATCTAGCTCCTTATTTTTTAGTTATAATAATACTTAAAAAATGCAAATATAAGGCTTAACATGCTCATAAATCAAACTTATTTTATAGACTCTTGTAATGATGTAGAATTAAATATAAAAAGAGAAAGTAAATTAGAATATAGAATTACTTATGATGATAGTAAGCAAATGGAAGCTATTGTTTTTATCATAGGTGGATATGGAGCTAATGCTCATATGACTTTTGTTGATTTTAATAGGAAGTTTTTGGCTCAAAAATATAATGTTGTAGCTGTAAGCGTTTTGTATCATTGTTTTTGTCAAAGGAGATCAGATGTAGAAAAATATAGTGCAGCTATTACATTTACAGAAGAAGATTTAGTACACTTAAAAAACATTTTAGAAAATTTCAAAATTCAAACAAGTAAATTAGATTGCTCAACAGCATCAATTCATTATGAGTTTTTGCATCAAACTATTAGTAGCTTAAAAGAAAAAAAGTTATTAGATATAGATTATAAAGTTAGTCTTTCACGCTCTTTTATCCCGCCTAATAATGAATATAATAATTATGGAATTATGCCTGCTATCGATCATATCAATGCCTTAAAAGATATAATAAAAAATTATCCTCAATTTAAATCTTTACCTAAAATTTACGGGGGAGGATCATATGGAGGTTATTTAGCGCTAATGTGCGCTAAAATAGCTCCTTGGTATGTAGATGGAGTGATAGATAATTCTAGTGCTGGAATATTACCTTTACATTACATCATAGGAAGAGATATTAACGGATATGACCATGTTTTAGAAACTCCAAATGTTATATTGTATGGTATTTTAAAATCATATTGGACACGCAAAAACCCAAACTCACCTTATTATTTTGCTGATGAAAATTATTTAATTAGAGCTTTACTTAATAAAGATCATTTGATCTTACAAGCTCAAAAGAATAAAAATATTATTTATACAAGTTATCATAGCGCCAAAGATCCTGCAACTCCAATAGAATATAAAATACAATTAATTCAAACATAT
>NZ_JAKMSX010000016.1:0-14076 GCF_025772865.1 Campylobacter sp. CNRCH_2014_2452 | reverse complement strand
CTTCTATATTTTCTTCTATATTTTCTTCTATATTTTCTTCTATATTTTCTTCTATATTTTCTTTATCTAAGCTATCTGAAAAAACTAAATCATCTTCTGTTTTCTCTTCATCTATTAACTCACTTGTTGCATCAAACATATCATCATTTTTTAATCCATCACCTAAATTCTCTTCAAAAAAATCTTCTTGTAAATTTAAATCATCTTCACTCAAATTTTCTTCATGTTCAGACAAATCAATACCTTCTAAAAGTTCATTTCCATCCAAAGGCATATCTTTACCAACAACTTCCTCATCATCAAAATTTAGTTCATCTTCGCTCAAAGCATCTTTTTGAATATCATCCAAAACCCCATCTCCACTTAGAAGATTTATAAAATCGGTAGGTAAAAACGGTTTATACAAACACTCTATACCTTCTTTTTGTTCTAGGTTTCTAGGTAACAAATAAATCAATCTATCACATTTACTTTTTAAATCATCTAAATCAGCCTCAATATCATGATCTATAATAATTACATCATAAAATCCCTCAAGCTCCTCAATACCCGTGAGCTCCTCAAAATCATAACCTAATTTTTGAACTCCCAAACTAATTAATTTTGAAACAGCTATATTGGAATTTATTAGCAAAACCCTCATTATCATCTCCCAAGAATAAAAAATACATTATTTTAAAACATTTTTAATTATTTAATGCTTATATATTAAAAAATAACAACTCCATATGCTCAAAACTTTTTACTATTAAATTTTTAAAATATTGCATCATAATAAGTAAAATAGCAATAAGAACCGCGAAAGACAAAAATATCTTGATAGGATAACCAACCACTAAAAGATTAAATTGCGGCATAGTTTTCATAAGCATGCCAAAAATCACATCTGATAGCAAAGAAATAGCTAAAACAGGAAAAGCCATAGAAAAACCAAGCACAAAAATATTTACCATAGCTTTATTTAAATAAAGCATTAAATTTTCATGTGGATAAAATCCACCTAAACTAATATATTCCAATGAATTAGATATAAAAAGCAAAATCAAATGATGTCCATCAAAAGCTAAAAATACAAGCAAAGCTAATAAATTTAAAACTTGTGAAATTACAGGAGTATTTGCACCTGTTGTGGGATCCATAACACTAGCCATTGAAAAACCCATAGTAAAAGAAATCTGCTCACCTGCCATTTGCAAAATGGCAAAAGTCATTTGCAAAATCATTCCTGCTATCATCCCAAAAATAACTTCACTTAAAAGATATAGAATAAAAAAAGAATCAGGTGTATTATTTTCAAGTTTAGCTAAAGGGTATAAAAACATTGTTAAAAACATTACCAAAGTTGTTTTTACCACCAAAGGAATACTATTATGAGAAAAAAAAGGGAAAAAAACTATCAACCCACTCATTCTAGCAAACAAAAGCATGAAAATAACTACATTTTCATCACCTAAATATTTAACAAATTCCATGGTTGTTTAAGTGAAAAACCTTATCACATTTTTTAGCAAGCTCTTGATCATGCGTAACAAAAATTAAAGCTGCATTGTTTTCTTTGATATAATCAATCAAAATATCCATTACATTTAAAGCATTTTTAAAATCTAAATTTCCGGTAGCCTCATCTGCAAAAATAATTTTTGGCTTCTTGCTTAAAACCCTAGCTATACTTACTCTTTGCTGTTGTCCACCGCTTAATTTTGTGATTTTTTGATTCATTAAATCTGCAATATCAAGTTTTTTTAATAATTCATAATCAATATTCTGCCCACTTAAAACACTCGCAAGTTCTATATTTTCAAAAGCCAAAAAACCTTTAAATAAATAATGCATTTGAAAAATAATACCAAAATCTTTTCTACGAATTTCTAGCAAAGCTTCATCATCTAAGTCGTATAAATCTTGATTATTATAAAAAACTTTTCCCGATTGAGGTTTTAATAAGGTAGATAAAATATGCAAAAGAGTAGATTTACCACATCCACTGCTTCCACATACTGCAATACAATCTTTTGTATTTAAAGTAAAATTTAAATTTTCAAAAAGCGGAATATCAAAACTATGGTTTAAATTTTCCGCTTTTAAAAGTTCCATTTTTAACCAATTTGTGCAGCAACTTCAGCAGCAAAATCTTCAGTTTTCTTTTCTAGGCCCTCACCTACTTCAAAACGAATAAATTTGACTATTTTGATAGTTCCGCCTAGTTCCTTTTCTTTATCAGCAATTACTTGTTCGATAGTTTTTTTATCATCCATTACATAAAACTGACCCATTAAAGTAAGTCTGCTATCAAGTTGAGAGTTATCTGCTATAAAACTATTCAACTTACCTGGGATAATATTAGGCCAAATTTTTTCTGGCTTACCTTGTGCTTGAAGTTCAGCCTTAATAGCTTCTTCAGCTGCTTGAATTACCTCTTGAGTTAATTGTTTTCTGCTTGCATATTTTGGAATTTTATGCTCTGGTTTATTAGGATCTTTTAATCTTCTTCTTTCTTCATTTTCTTTTTCTAACTCAGCAACTAAAGCTTTATACTCATTTTCTACAAAATCCATATCAAGCTCTTCATAAGATAAATAACTTGGCTTCATTGCAGCAATATGCATACAAATATGTTTTAAAAATTCTCCACACTTGCTAGCCGTAGCTTCACTATCGCAAGCTGCAGCAATAACTACACCAACACGACCATTGGTGTGAATATAACCATTTACTATGCCATTAGCACCTTCTTTTAAAGTAGCAAATCTTCTAACAACTAAATTTTCACCAATAGTTGCAATTTGGCTTTTTAAGTACTCTTCAAATTTAACACCATTAATCTCACTTGAATGTAATTCTTCAACATTTTGAAGACTCTTAGCTTGAATATGTGCTGTTGTATCTTTTGTTAAAGCAATAAATTGTTCATTTTTAGCAACAAAATCTGTTTCTGAGTTAATTTCACTTACAGTTGCACATTTAAAATCATCACTTACTTTTACACTTACTAAACCTTCAGCAGCTAAACGATCAGCTTTTTTATCAGCTTTTCCAAGTCCTTTTTCTCTTAAAAGTTGCACTGCTTTTTCAAAATCACCATCTGTATCTTTTAAAGCATTTTTACAATCCATCATACCTGCGCCAGTACTCTCGCGCAGTTCTTTTACCATTTGTGCAGTGATTTCAGCCATTACTCTTTATCTCCTTCAAAATCTTCTTCACTCATAGCTTCTTCTAAAACTTCTTTTTTCTCTTCTTCAGAAATAGGCTGTTCTTCGCTAACTTCACCATCTTGCTCTCTTAATGCTTTACCTTCATTGATTGCTTCAGCCATTTCTTGACAGAAAAGTTGGACCGAACGAATTGCATCATCATTTCCTGGAATTGGGAAATCAACTAAATCAGGATCGCAGTTTGTATCTAGTGGAGCAACTACAGGGATTTTTAATCTATTAGCTTCTTGTACTGCAATTTTTTCTTTAACAGTATCAATAACAAAAATCATATCAGGTTGAGTTTTCATATATCTAATACCACCAAGATATGCTAGTAATTTTTCTTTTTTTCTAGTAAGCATTAATGCTTCTTTTTTAGTTAAAAGTTTAATACTTCCATCTTCTTCCATTTTTTCTATAACTTCTAATTTTCTAATTGATTGGCGGATAGTTCCAAAATTTGTCATCATACCACCAAGCCATCTGTGATTTACATAAGGCATACCACATTTTTCAGCGTATTCTTTAATCGCTCCACCTGCTTGTTTTTTAGTTCCAACAAATAAAATTGTCTTACCTTCTGCTGCAGCGTCACGAACAATGTTATATGTATATCTAAAATATCTAAGCGTTTTTTGCAAATCAATTACATAAATACCTTTTCTTTCACCAAAAATAAATTTTTTCATTTTTGGATTCCATCTTCTTGTTTGGTGTCCAAAGTGTACACCACACTCTAACAAATCTCTCATGCTTACCATGAAATTCTCCTTGAAATAAAATAATTAGGTTTATTCCTCCGCATTCTTTAACCCATAAGCAACCTAATAAGGAAATTAATGCGTGTGAAATGAAAAAATATTATATCAAATTTTATTTTATATTTAGCTTATTATTGAAGAAAAAGAACGCCACAAGGCGTTCTTTGAGTAAATTAGTGTAGTTTAGACCAAACTGATCTTTTCCAACCTATAGCAAAAATACTTAAGATAGCAAAGAATATCATAATATAAATTCCTGTTTGCTCTCTTTCTTCTTTTTTACTATCACCAACTTTTTCAAGATAACTAATAACTTGAGTTTGTGCTTTTTCATTTAGACCAACTCTTGGCATAGCAGTTCCATGAATTTTCTTTTGAGGTTCATTGATGAAGATTTCAAGATAATGCGTGCCTTTAGAACGAATCATCATAGATAAATCCGGAGGCGTCATACCAAGATAATTTTTTAAATCGCTCATATTTGAACTTGAAATAAAACCATCATATTTTACATCATGGCATCTTCCGCAAGCATTTTCAAATGTATGTTTGTTTTTAGCAAAATCAAATTCTTTTGCAATTAAAGCCGTTTTTGCTTGCTCTGAAAGCTCTTGGTTTTTAGCATATTTTTCTTCTAAATCTGCTTTTAATTTTGTATCAAATTCCTTCTCATACTCACTAGCTGTATTTTTAAAGAATGCAATTAAATCTGCTAAATCTTGATTATCTTGTGCTTCATCACCACTTAAAGGATAAGCAGGCATTAAGAATGGATTTTCATCATTAAATTTATGTGAAATTTGCAAAACCTTAACTGGATCAACAATCAGTGCTGCTAAAAATTTCTCATCATAAATAGCACCCGCATCACTTAAATCAGGAGGTGTTACACCTAAAGAAGAATCTGTAATAGTAGCAGGAATTCCGACGGCTTTCACACCATGACATGCAATACAATTTCCTTCAAAAAGCTCTTTTCCTTTTTGTGCATTACCTTTACTAAAATCAATTTTTGCGATTTTTTCCCATAATTGCTTGGTAGCTTCTTCTTGGCTTTTAGCAAGCTCTAGTGCTTTTTGAGCATTAGCTATAGCTTTTTCACTTCCTGAAGCATTAGCATCTATTGCAGCTTTTTCTTTTAAAGCAACTTCGCCTTTGGTAAATTCTACATCAGCTTTTGCAAAGTCAAAATTAACCGGAGTTGAAGGAGGATTCATCACTGAATGTGCATAAGGCTCAACCCCCCAATAAACTAAACCTGTGAAAAAGACAACTACAAAAAATATTTTTAATTCTCTCATTATTAGCCCCTTTTTCTTTCCATGATAGTAATAATTGGTAAGACTACTAACAATAATAGTAAAAATACCATAGAAGCATAAAATCCTATCCAAGCATTAATTCCTGTTGGAGGAAGCTTTCCATAAACTGTTAGTACAATTAAATCTATCAATAACACCCAAAACCATGCAAAAAACATTGGTCTTTCGTGTGCTGGTTTCACAACATCACTTCTATCAAGCCAAGGTAACAAGAAGAAAATAATTTGTGCTATACCAAACGCTGCAAGACCTATATCAAAAGCTTTAATGCTTCCAACATCAAAGAAAAATCCTCTTAAAACTTCATAACTCCATAAGAAATACCACTCAGGATAAATATGTGGAGGTGTTTTTAAAGAATTTGCTGGGTCAAAGTTAATTGGATCCATTGCGAAATTAAATTTAAAACACACCAAATAGAAGAAGAAAATCATAAATAACGCAATATACATAAAATCTTTAGCTAAAAATCCTGGCCAAAAAGGAATAACTTTAGAACCTTTTGTATCACCTGCTAAATATTTTTCAGCTTCCAAATCAAAATCAATTTCTTCTGAAATTTCATTATTTACATGAGGAATTCTTAAAGAATAAAAGTGGAATGCAATAATTGCTAAAATTACAATTGGCAATAAGCACACATGCAGCATAAAAAATCTAGTTAAAGTTGGATCTGATACTGCAAAATCTCCTCTTATCCAAATAACTAATGCATCACCTATAAAAGGAATTCCGCCAAAAAGCTGAGTAATAACTTGAGCAGCCCAAAAACTCATTTGTCCCCAAGGTAACATATACCCACTAAATGCTTCTGCTGAAAATACAACAAACAAAAGCATACCGCTAATCCAAATCATCTCACGACCCTTTTTATAAGAGCCATAATAAATTCCTGTTAACATATGGATATATATGATTAAAAACACAACTGAAGCAGCCACACCATGCATATGACGCCAAAGCCAACCATACTCTACTTCTTGCATGATAGTTTTATTAACACTATCAAAAGCCAAAGCCACATCTGGCTTATAATACATTACTAAAAATAGACCTGAAATAAATAAAATAGCAAAAAGAGTTGTCAAGATAACACCCATTGCCCATAAGAAGTTAATTTGTTTTGGTATCCAATACTGAGCCATTAAAACATTAAAAAGCTTATTTACAGCTAATCTTTGATCAAGCCAATCTATAATACCACTAGCTTTTTTTATCTGTGCCATATCAAGCCTCCGCAATCATTTTTTTATATTCTGGACCTTCTTCACCTAACACTAATTTAGTTCCATCAATTCTAAAAGGAGGAATGTCCAAAGGTCTTGGAGGAGGACCAAATACATTTTTACCACTAGTGTCAAATTCGCCACCGTGGCATGCACACTTAAACAATTTCTCACTTGGAGCATAAGCTGGAATACAGCCTAAATGCGTGCAAAGACCAATAACTACAGTATATGCAACATCACCCACAATAACATCCCTACTGCTATCTTTTGCCATATCCGCATCTTTTTTTAAGATAAATATAGGCTTTTTACGCCACTCGATTGTTCTTAATTCGCCTTCTTTCATACCAGAAAGATCTACGGTAGTAATACCTGCTGCTTTTACACTTGGGAGCGGATCCCATGTTTTTTTCATTGCAACTAATGAAAAAGCACCACCCACAGCAGCTACCGTTCCAAAGGCAAAGCCCATAAAGCTTCGTCTACTTTCAGATGTAGCCATTTTACTTCCTTTGTTTTGATTTATTTGTTGTAAAGTATAGCAGTTTATCTAAAAAATAATAAATTTTTTCTTTATATAAAAAAGCTTTATTTAAGATATGCAAGTATTTATTTAAAATAACAGAAGTGTATTTATTTTCAAATCAAAACAATAGATAAGTTAATATCATCTATTGTTTTTCATTTTGATATAAATATGCAAAATATCTAAAGCAGCAGGGGTAATACCACTAATTTGCGAAGCAGCAAAAATAGTTGGCGGATTAAATTTTTGCAGTTTTTCCACCACTTCATTACTCAAACCACTTACACTTTTAAAGTCAAAATTTTCAGGAATTTTTAAGTCATTTAAGTTTTTCATTTTTTCTATTTGTGCTTTTTGCATTGCTATATAATGATAATATTTTGCTTCATTTAAAATTTCATTTAAAGAATACTCATCCATTTTTGCAAACATTTCATCTAGAGCTTTTAGTTTTTCTATATTAAAACTCGCTCTTGCAACAATTTTTTGCAAACTTACTATTGAGGTAATTTTTTCTTCTTTAATGCTTTGCAAAAATTCATTATTTTGATTGCTTGGTGTCCATGTAGTTTGAAGTAAAAACTCAAGTCCTTTCCTAACATTTTGCTTTATATTATCAATATATGCATAGTCTTCTTGACTTAAAAGTTTAAAATTATGTCCATATTCTCCAAGTCTTAAAATAGCATTTTCTTCTCTTAAGAGCAGTCTATATTCAGCTCTTGAAGTAAACATTCTATAAGGCTCTTTTGTGCCTTTCATTACTAAATCATCGATTAATACCCCTATATAAGCCTCATCGCGTCTTAATACAAAAGGCTCTTTTTCATCAATTGCTAAAACCGCGTTCACTCCTGCCATAAAACCTTGCGCAGCTGCTTCTTCATAACCAGTAGTTCCGTTAATTTGCCCGGCACAATACAAATTTTTAATCTTTTTAGTTTCTAAAGTATGTTTTAACTCCGTTGGATCAATATAATCATACTCTATGGCATAACCAAAACGCGTGATTTTAGCATTTTCAAAACCTTTTATACTTCTTAACATCGCAATTTGCACTTCATAAGGAAGTGAGGTAGAAAAGCCATTGATATAATATTCAGTAGCATCTTTAGTTTGTGGCTCTATAAATAAATGATGACTTTCTTTATCACCAAAACGATTAATCTTATCTTCTATAGATGGACAATATCTTGGACCTATACCTTCAATTTGTCCTGTAAAAAGCGGAGCGCGGTAAAAGTTACTTTTTATAATCTCATGTGTTTTTAAATTTGTTCTTGCTATATAACATGGATGTTGATTAGGCTTGAAATTTTTTGTTTTAAAACTAAAGGCCTTAGGATTTTCATCTCCGGGTTGAATTTCTAAAACACTAAAATCAATACTTTTAGCATCTACTCTTGGACAAGTTCCTGTTTTTAACCTCCCTACTTTTAAACCACTTTGTTTTAAATACTCACCCAAATTTACAGACGCAAGCTCACCTACCCTACCTGCTTGAAGCTTAGTTTCACCTATATGGATAAGTCCATTTAAAAAAGTTCCTGTTGTAAGTATGATTTTTTTAGCAAAATATGTATTTTCTAAATTAGTTTTAACGCCCTTAACTTCATCATTTTCTATAAGTAAAGACAAAGCTTGCTCTTGAGAGATTTCTAAATTTTCAAGTTTTAAAAGCTTATTTCTAGCACAAATTCTATAAGCATCCATATCAATTTGCGCTCTACTTCCGCGAACTGCAACACCTTTGCTTTCATTTAAAATTCTAAATTGAATTCCAGCCTCATCGGTAATTTGCCCCATAAGCCCACCCATAGCATCAAGCTCTTTTACCAAATGTCCTTTTGCTAAGCCGCCTATAGCAGGATTACAACTTGCAGCACCAATTTGCTCGATTAAAGTAGTTAAAAGTAAAGTTTTTTTGCCCATTCTAGCAGCCCCGGCACTAGCCTCAACTCCAGCATGCCCGCCACCTATTACGATTATATCATACATATTTTGACCTCATTTTTATAAAAAAGGCAAAAATTATATAATATTTTTTAAAATAAAACACTAAAAATACTTTTTGAAATTTAAAAGTTTTGGATAAAATCTCATAAAAATTAAAGGTATTGAATGTTTAATGGATTAATCCGCGAATTAGCCTTTGTCAAATCATATCAAAACAACACTTTAAGATTAAAAGCAAGTTACAAGCCAAAACTAGGCGATAGTATAGCAGTTAATGGTGCGTGCTTGAGCGTAACAAAACTTTTTGATGATGGCTTTAATCTTGAACTTTCTTATGAAACAAGAACTCACATAGCTATTGAAAATTTAAAAGACTATGTGCATATTGAACCTGCATTAGCTTATGGCGATAGAATAGATGGGCATTTAATGCAAGGACACATTGATGGTATTGGCGAAATTACTAATATTTCTAAAAAAGAAAACGGAGTTGATTTTTATATTAAATGCCCTGATAATATACAAATTTATATGGCAAATAAAGCAAGTGTAGCTATAGATGGAGTAAGTTTAACTATCAATGAAGTTTTAAAAGATAGTATTCGTTTGACTATTATTCCTATAACCTTTAATGAAACCTTGTTTAAAAATTACACCATAGGAAGACGCGTCAATATAGAAAGTGATCTTTTAGCAAGATATATACACAGACAATTAAATTATAAAAAAGAAATTTCATGGCAACAAATAGACAAGATTACATCACTTTATTAGAAAATGATTTCGCAAAAGCTTTTGTAGCCTTTGATCAAGATTATAATATTTTTAGAGCAAAAATTCATGATAATATTTTTCCTCGGGAAAATTCTATAAAAAAGTGTGTATTTTTAAATCAAATTCATTCTAATATCATCACTCATTATAATAAAAATTTTCACTTTAATGCTGATGGGATAATTAGCAATGAAAAAAATATAGCTTTGTGTATTTTAAGCGCTGATTGCTTGCCTTTACTTTTATATGATGATAAAAATAAAGCCGTAGCAGCTTTGCATTCAGGTAGAAAAGGTTGTTTTGCAAATATCTTAAAAGAAGCTATTTTGAAAATGCAAAAAAGCTTTAATACTCAAACCAAGAATTTAAAACTCATCATTTCAGCAGGAATTTGTGCTAAAAATTATGAAATTAATGGCGAGGTTTTAAACCACAGCAAAGAAAATTTTGCACATTTTTTACATAAAAACAAGCTTGATTTAAAAGCATTAGTTAAATTTCAAGCAAAAGAATTAGGTGTTAATGATATTTTTGATATCAATCTTTGCACCTTTGATGATGAGAGATTTTTTTCTTATAGAAAAAATCAAACTCCAAAGCGCATTGTTAGCGTGATTTATTTAAAGGATTAAAATGTATGAAGTAAAAAATCTACTTGCTTTAAAAATTCTACAAAAAGCTAGAGAATTTGGTGATAATGACTTAAGCAATGAACTTTTAATCACTCAAATGCTAAATCATACCCCACAAACTCTAAATCAAAACGATACTAAAAATTTAAATGAATTTATCACAACGCTTATAAATGCTAAAGAAAAAGCTAAAATGAGCAATAAATAATTTTAATTTTTCCAAGTTAAAATAAATTTTGTTCCTTTCTTTAACTCACTTTCTACTTTTATTTTTATATTATGTTCTTTACAAATTTTATCTACCAAAGAAAGTCCTATACCAAAACCACCTTGATTTTCATTAAATCTTGAATAACGCTCAAAAATATTAGCCAAATTTTCCTTTGCTATACCACAGCCACTATCTGCTATTATAAGTTTTTGCTCTAAAAGAGTTATTTTAATATGACCATTTTTTATATTATATTTTATCGCGTTATTAACAAGATTATCAAACATTTTAAAAAACTGCTCTTTATTGGCATAAATTTTTCCATTATCCTCTAAAACAAGTTCTAAGTCAATATTTTTTTGCTCTAAAAATATCTTAAAATACTCCATTCTTTCTTTAATCAAATTTTTTAAAAATATCCAATCTTTTTTAGCTTCATAAGCTTGAGAAAAATTTAAAAAAGTTAAATCTGAATACAAATGACTCAAAGTCAAAGCCGCTATTTTTACGCGTTTTAAAGCCTTAATTTCTTCAAAATTCTTTTTTCTTTCCAAACTCTCTACACTCATTAATATCGCACTAATTGGCGTATTAATCTCATGAGTAGTATCTTTTATAAAATTATTTAAAAATCTTATCCTCATTTCTAAAGGCTTGAGCGCAAATTTAAGTATTAAATATCCTACTAAACTAACAAAAATCAAAGAAAGTACCATAGCTAAAGCAACTTTAAATCTTATAAATCCAAGTTCTTTAGAAATATCATCACCTTGTATTAAAACTCTTAAACGATTTACATCTCCTAATATTTCTAAAGCACTTTGATTTTGATTATCAGCAAGTAACAAGCTATTTAAATTTATATCAGCTACATAAATCAAAGTGTTATTGTTATAAATATTCGCATTATTTAATTTAAAAAAAGTTGTTTGAGCAGATAAATCAAGATTAGAAAAATAAACCTTAGTTCTATCAAATATTGCAAATTTTATATTAGAAATTTGAGCTATTTTCTTAGCACTTTTTCCTATGGGTTCAAAACGCGATTTTTCCATTTGCAAAATCACAAAACGATGTTCTTGTCTTAGCTTTATGCTATATTCGCTTATTAAATCTTCTATTAACTTAGCATACCATATACCAAAAAGCACTATAAGAATACTTCCTACACTTACTAAATACAAAGAAAGAATTTGCCATGCAACGCGCTTGGCTTCATGCATAACAATACCCTCTTCCTCTTTGATTGATAATGCTTTCTTTTCCTAAAATTTTTCGTAAATTTTTCACATAAGCTCTCAAACTAAGCTCACTTGGCTCTTGGTCATATTCCCAAATTTCTTCAAAAATATAAGCAGTATCTATAAATTTACCTTTATTTTTCAAAAGTAATGATAAAAGTTTTAATTCTTTTAAAGGTAAAGACAATGGCTTATCGTTTTGATATAAAGTTTGCGATATAAAAGCAAATTTAAAACCATTTCCCAAGTCCTCATAATCTTCATTTTTATGCGCAAAAGAACGCTTTAAAATAGCATTAATCCTTATTTTTAACTCCTGCAACTCAAAAGGCTTTTTGATATAATCATCACAACCACATTCAAATCCTTGTTGTAAATCCATAGTAGTGTTTAAAGAGGTCATAAAAATAGCTGGGGTATATCTACCTGCTTCTCTTAAATTTTTAAGCACACTAAAACCATCTCCTAAAGGGACTTTTACATCAAAAATCCATAAATCAAAATTTTTCTCATAAGCTTTATCTTGCGCATCTTGAGCATTATCCACCAAAATCACTTCAAAGCCTTCTTCTTCTAAAAACTCACCAACAATTTCCCCTAAGTTAATATCATCTTCTAGTAAAAGAATTTGCGTAGCCATTTTAAGCCTTTTATGCTATTTTAATTTAGATTATTATATTTTTTTTATGTAAATTTAGTGTGAATTTAGCATATTTAAAGGCAAGTATTTATAAAATATTAACTATTTTATTGAATTTAGGATTTTATTATGTTGCCAAATTGGGATCAAAAATATAGTATTAATAATGAAAAAATTGACGAACAACATAAAAAACTTTTTGAACTTGCCGCCAAAGTGGAAGAAATTTCAGATAGGCCAGTTTATCAAGTCGAACTTAAAAAGATAGTTGCTGAATTTTTTCACTATATTAAAATTCATTTTCAAGATGAAGAATCCTATATGACTGAGATTAATTACCCTTATCTAAATCAACACAAACTCATGCATAAACAAATCACAAAATCCATGATAAAACTCATACAAAGTATAAAAAGTACAAATGATTTAAAAGAAAAATTATATATAGTAGTTAATTCATGGTTGATAGAACACATCATTCAGCATGATATGATGATAGAACATTGGCGTCAAAACACCCAAGCAAAGAATTCTTCAGATACTTTTGAAGAAGAAGCTCCAAAACCAAAAAAATTCTTATATCAATGTCAATGCGAAGGAAAAACACACAAAGTTCCTTATGATATTCATTTAAAAATGCAATATTCTAAAGTGCAGTTTAAATGTAAAGAATGCTCTGCTAATTTAATACAATACAAAGAAAAAATAGAAATCTAATAAAAATTAATAATAATTTAAAATATAGTAAACTATAATGCTTATAAAACTCTTCTAAATATAAACAAGGAGCTAACATGCTACCAAAATGGTGTAGTAAATATAGTATCCATAATGAAGAAATTGACAGACAGCATAAAAAACTTTTTGAACTTGCTGCAAATGTCGAGATGATTTCAGATAAACCTGTCCATAAAGGACAAATTAAATTTTTACTTGCAGATTTTTTTAATTATATGAAAGAGCATTTTGCCGAAGAAGAAAAATACATGGCAAAAATAGGTTATCCTGAACTTTCTAACCATCAAAAAATTCACAAAAGTATCATCCAATCTATGATTGATTTAATTCAAAATCTCAAAAGCACAAATGATCTCAAAGAAAAACTTAATGTCATTGCATCAAAATGGCTTTTAGAGCATATTTTAAGAGAAGATATGAAGATAGAAAAATGGCATCAAGCACAACTAAATAAAAATACCAATACTATAACTTTTCAAGAAACTCAAGAAATTTATGAATATATTTGCTCTTGTGTAAATAAAATTCACAAAGTTCCTTGCGAAATTCACCAAAAAATTCAATTAAACAATGCAAGTTACAAATGTAAAACTTGTCAAGAAGCTATCAAACTAAAATAAAGGCTATAAAATGAATAAACGCTACACCTTAACTATTCCATTAGAGCTTTATGAACGCTTAAATCAAACTGCGAAATTTTCTAAAAAGAAAAAAGCTGAAATTTTACGCAATGCTTTAGAAAATTATCTTGATGAAATAGAAGACTTTGCTCCAGCCATAGAAGCTTTAGAAGATTTAAAAGATGGAGATAGTAAAAAACTAGATAACATTATAAAAAAATTAAAATGT
>NZ_JAKMSX010000015.1:0-18377 GCF_025772865.1 Campylobacter sp. CNRCH_2014_2452 | reverse complement strand
TAAAAAAGTGAGATTGAGATAAAATTGTTTATTTTTTTTAGATATAATCGAGCTTTATTTATATTTAAAAAAGGCATATTATGTTACGCTCATTTATAATTAGTATTTTATTTATAAATTCTTTAATGGCTTTTAATGTAAAGTCTTTATTTACTTATACTTTTAATGATAATATTAGCTATGATTTAAAAAAAGCTAAAGAAATATATTTTAAAAACAAATGTAACACCTGTCATGGAGAAAATGGAGAAAAAAATTCTTATGGTAAAAAAGCTATTAAAGATTTAAGCCCAGAAGAAATCAAAGGTGCCTTAAAAGACTATGCTAATGGATATTTTAAAAGCGATAACATTCAAATGAGCATATACGCCAAAAAATTAAGTGGAAGTGATATGGATCACATTATAGCTTACTTAAAGGGGCAAAATTTTTCTATCGAGCTTAATCAAAAAGATCTTTTAGAAGAAGAACCTGCACCAAAAACAAAACATAATACATTTTTAAAATAAAAAAGGAGTTTTCATGAAAAAAAATCTACTGCTAGCTAGCTTGCTTTGTGCTAGTTCAATTTATGCTGCGGAAGTAAAAATAGGAGTTATTTTACCACTTACTGGTACTTTAGCAGCTTATGGTAATGATGTATATGAAGGTATCAAACTAGCTAATACCTTAAATCCAAATTTAAAAAACGGAGATAATGTTAAAATCATAGCCATAGATACAAAAGGCGATAAAATAGAAGCAGCAAATGCCACCACTAGACTTATCTCTCAAGATAAAGTTTTAGGACTTATAGG
The DNA here is from genome assembly GCF_025772865.1 of Campylobacter sp. CNRCH_2014_2452. Classification (NCBI taxonomy): domain Bacteria; kingdom Pseudomonadati; phylum Campylobacterota; class Epsilonproteobacteria; order Campylobacterales; family Campylobacteraceae; genus Campylobacter; species Campylobacter sp. CNRCH_2014_2452. The sequence continues at coordinate 17,580 of NZ_JAKMSX010000015.1, read as the reverse complement.
TGAAGCTGTTACACCAAATACTATGCAAGTTTTATCTATAGCTGAAGAAAGAAAAATTCCAGTAATAGCTCCCGTTGCTTCAGGCGATAAACTTTTGGATAAAAAAAGCTACGCTAGTAGAGTTTGTTTTATGGATAGCTTCCAAGGAGATAAATTTGCAAACTATGCATATAAAGATTTAAATTTAAAAACTGTAGTTGTAATAGTTGATCAAAGCAATGTGTATTCACTAGGCTTAGCAAGAGCCTTTGAAAAAGAATTTAAACAAAATGGCGGAAAAATACTTAAAAAATTAACTATCTCATCGGGCGATAAAGACTTTAAAGCTATTGTTTCACAACTTAAAAGTATCAACCCTGACTTTGTTTATATGCCAATTTACCATCCAGAAGCAGCTTTAATAGCAAGACAAGCAAAAGCAGTTGGTTTTAATAAACTTTTAAGTGCAGGTGATGGGGTAAATAATAAAACATTTATTGAACTTGGGGGTGATGCTGTAAATGGAGTAATCTTTACCGATAGTTTTGATTATAACAATCCACCAACAACTTTGTCTAAAAATTTCATCAATGCTTATGAAAAAGATCATGGCAGCAAAGAGCTTCCAGCATTTTCTGCTATGGGAGCTGATGCTTATTATGTAATGGTAAATGCAATGAATGAATGTGCCAATGATCTTAACGCACAATGCATTAATGAAAAAATTCATTCTACTAATAATTTTGAAGGTGTAGGTGGAGTTATAAGCATAGATGCTAGTGGCAATGCAAGTCGTTCTGTAGTTATAAAAGAAATACAAGAACAAAAACAAGTTTATAAAACTATTATTAATCCTTGAAAGGTTAAACTATGAAAAAAATTAGTATAGCTATATTGTCTATCATAGCTTGTAATATCATACAGGCAAAAGAAATTAACATTGGCGTAGTTTTACCTCTAACAGGATCTACTGCAGCTTATGGTCAAAGTGCTTTAGATGGAGTGAAAATTGCAAATTCTATGAAAAATACTTTAAGTAATGGCGATAAGGTAAATCTTGTTGTAGTAGATACAAAAGGTGATAAAATAGAAAGTGCGAATGCTAGCACAAGATTAATTTCGCAAAATAAAGCTTATGCACTTATTGGAGAAATGCTAACAGCTAATACTTTACAAGTGATAAGAATTGGCGAGGAAAAAAAGATACCAGTGGTTGCTCCTGCTGCTACTGCTGATAAAATTTTAAATAAAAAATTATATGCCAGTAGAGTTTGTTTTATGGATAGCTTTCAAGGCTCATCTTTGGCTAATTATGTAAAAAATAAGTTAAATTACACTAAAGCTGTGATAATTAGCGATCAAAGTGCAGATTATTCTTTAGGTTTAACTAGGGCCTTTGAAAAAGAATTTAACAAACAAGGTGGAAAAATTTTAGATAAATTTAGAATTACAGCAGGCGATAAAGATTTTAAAGCTATACTTTCTCAAGTTAAAAATTTAAAACCTGATTTTATTTATCTTCCAGTATATTACACTGAGGCTTCTTTGTTCGCACGTCAAGCAAAAGCAATGGGTGTTAATATTCCTATGGGTTCAGCAGATGGAGTTGCCGATGAAACTTTTATCAATCTAGCTCAAGATGCAGCAGAAGGATATTTATTTACAGATAGTTTTGATTATAATAACCCTCCAACAGAGCTTTCAAAAGACTTTATATTAGCCTATGAAAAAGAAAAACAAAGCAAAGAAGTTCCAAATTTTACAGCTATGGGTGCAGATGCATATTTTGTAATCTTTGAAGCTATGCAAAAATGTGTTAATGATTTCAATAGTGAATGTATCAACAACAACATTCATGCTACTTCTAAATTTGAAGGTGTTAGCGGGGTGATTAGTATAGACAAAACAGGTAATGCCACGCGCTCAATTGTTATAAAATCAATAGAGAATCAAAAGCAAGTTTATAAAGACTCGATTCTACCATAAATAAAAATTCAAGAGGTTCAATGGATAGTTCTTTAATTTTACAGCAAATTATAAATGGATTTAGTTTAGGCAGTATGTATGCACTTATCGCCATAGGCTATACAATGGTTTATGGTGTTTTAAGACTGATTAATTTCGCACATGGTGATATTATGATGGTGGGTGCATATTCAGCTTTATTTTGTGTTACAAGCATGAATGTACCTTTCTTAGGCGCTCTTTCTTTAGCTATGTTATTTGCGGCAGCCTTAGGTATAGCTATTGATAGAGTAGCTTATAAACCTCTAAGAAAAGCACCTAGAATTTCTTTACTCATCACAGCCATAGGTATAAGTTTTTTAATACAAAATGTATTTAATGTTTTATTTGGCTCAACACCAAAGTATTTTCCTGTACCAAGTTATCTTGAAACAGTGATTAATTTTAATAATATCAGCATTAGCGTTAATAGTATTTTAGTGCCTATTTTGACATTTTTTATATTATTAGTGGTTTTATTCATACTTTATAAAAGCAAATATGGCATTGCTATTAGGGCTTTAGCTTTTGATATTCATACTGTAAATTTAATGGGAATTGATGCAAATCGTATTATCGCTATTGTATTTGCACTAGGTTCAGCTTTAGCTGCTATTGGTGGTATTTTTTGGGCTGTTAGTTATCCTTCTGTTGAACCTAGTATGGGAACTCTTATAGGACTTAAGGCCTTTGGCGCTGCTGTTTTAGGTGGTATTGGTTCTGTTGCCGGAGCAGTTTTAGGTGGTTTGATTATAGGTTTTACAGAGGTTGTTGTTGTTGCTATTTTCCCTGATCTTTCTGGTTTTAAAGATGCATTTGCATTTATCTTTTTGGTATTAATTTTACTTTTTAAACCAACTGGAATTTTGGGTATTAATTTTGAAAAAAGTAGGTTTTAAAATGATTGCAAGAAAAATTACACATTTAAGTTTCTTTATTATAGCGCTTGCTTTTCTTTTTATATCTCCTTATTTTTTTAACGATTATAAAATAGGAATTTTAAGCAATATTGCTATTTTTGTAATCTTAGCGGTAAGTTATAATCTTATCAATGGAGTTACAGGACAATTTTCATTAGAGCCAAATGGTTTTGTAGCTATAGGAGCTTATGTTGCAGCCTTAGTTTTACTTACAAGTGAAAGCAAAATCGATCAGTTTTCTTTAGAGGATCCAAGTAGTTTTATTTTGATGATTCATTCGCCAAGCTTTATTGTAGCTTTACTTGCTGCTGGGGTTTGTGCTATGCTTTTATCTTTAGTTTTAGCCTTTGCAGTATTTAGAGTTAGAGGAGATTATTTAGCTATTGTAACACTAGGCTTTGGAATTATTATCAAGCTTATGGCAATTAACTTTGCTTCTGTTACAAATGGCTCTTTGGGCTTAAACGATATTCCTAAACATACTACCTTATACTGGAGTGGTGGGATTGCTATATTTTCTGTTATTATCATCTTAAATATTGTTAGTTCAAAATTTGGTAGAGCCATGAAAGCTGTAAGAGATGATGAAGATGCAGCATTAGCAATGGGTATTAACACTTTTAATATTAAAACCTTAGCTTTTAGCACTTCAGCATTTTTAGAGGGTGTTGGAGGGGGCTTATTAGCTTGCGCACTAGCTTCAGTTTCACCTGAACAATTTGACTTTTTATTTACTTTTCAGCTTTTAATCATCATTGTTTTAGGCGGCTTAGGTTCAACTACTGGTGCTATCATAGGAGCTATTTTAGTAATAGGCGGAAGTGAGTATTTAAGATTTTTAGATGAGAGTATGAATATTTTTGGTTATGAAACTCCTGCCATGCCTGGTCTTAGAATGGTTGTGTTTTCTGTTATATTGATTTTAGTAATGCTTTTTGCAAGAAGAGGAATAATGGGTGATAAAGAATTAACAGATATTTTATTTAAGTTTTCTAAAAGGAATAAAAAATGATTTTAGAGCTTAAAAAAATCCATAAAAATTTTGGTGGAGTTAGTGCTATAGCAAATACTTCTTTTACTATAAAAGAAAGCGAAATTTTTGGACTTATAGGTCCAAATGGTGCAGGAAAAACGACACTATTTAATATTATTACAGGAAATTATAAACCAAGCAGCGGAGAAGTATTTTTTCTAGGAAAAAAGATTGACCATTTAAAGCCGCACAAAATAGTTCATCTAGGCATAGCAAGAACTTTTCAAAATATTAGACTTTTTTCTAGCATGAGTGTTTTAGAAAATGTATTAATTGGTTTTGATAAGAGTATTAAATATAATATTTTTGAAGCTTTTTTGCATTTGGGAAGATTCTCCAAAGCAGAAAAAAATGCAAAAAAAGCAGCTTATGAAATTTTAGAACAACTCAATATTGCTCATTTGGCTGATGAAAGGGCCACTAGTTTAAGTTATGGACAACAAAGAAAAGTTGAAATAGCAAGAGCTTTAGCAACAAACCCTAAACTTTTATTGCTAGATGAACCAGCAGCAGGTATGAATTCAACAGAAAGCGATGATTTAGCTGAATTGATTTTTGATATAAGAAATAATAAAAAAATCAGCGTTTTGCTTATTGAGCATGATATGAAATTTGTAAATAAGCTTTGCGATAGGGTTATGGTGCTTGATTATGGTAAGACTATTTTTGAAGGAAAGCCAAGCGATGCTGTTCAAAATCCTGAAGTAATTAGTGCATATTTGGGAGATTTTAATGCTAGTAGTTAAAGATTTACATGTTTATTATGGCTTAATAGAAGCTGTTAAAGGTATAGATTTCACCATAAAAACAGGAAGTATAGTTAGCTTGATAGGCTCAAATGGTGCAGGAAAAACATCAACACTTAATGCAATGCTAAATTGTGTTAAAAAAACTGGTGAAGTAAGTTTTTTAGGTTATGACACTCAAAGACATTTACCTCATACTTTAGTACAAAAAGGTATAGCATTGGTACCTGAAGGAAGAAGAGTTTTTATAAATCTCACTATAGAAGAAAATTTAAAAATTGGTGCTTTTAATAATGCAGAAAACTATGAACATTTGAAAAATCAAATGTATAGACTTTTCCCAAGATTAAAAGATAAAAAAAATGCCCTTGCAGGAACCCTAAGTGGCGGGGAAGCTCAAATGCTAGCTATTTCAAGAGCTCTTATGAGTGAGCCAAAACTTTTAATGCTAGATGAACCTTCGCTAGGACTTGCTCCAAAAATAGTTGGAGAGGTTTTTGATATTATAGTCAAATTAAAAGAAGAAGGTATTACTATTTTATTGGTGGAACAAAATGCATTTTCAGCTTTAAAAATCAGCGATTATGCTTATGTTCTAGAAAATGGTAAAATCGCTATGCATGCACCTGCAAAAGATCTTATCGGTAATGATGAGATTAGAAAAAAATACCTTGGAGCTTAAATCATGAGAAGACAACTTTTAGCTTTTGGGGATATAAAAATTTCTATTTTTTTATTTTTAATTTTTGCCCTATTTTGCGCTCTAGCCACTTTTATAGAAAGTGCTTACAATACTCCAACAGCATGGGCCATGATATATGGAACATCTTGGTTTGGCTTTATACAGCTCATATTAGGAATCAATCTTTTAACAGCTCTTTTTAAATATAAAATGTTTAACAAAAGAAAAATACCGCTTTTAATCTTTCATATCTCATTTTTATTTATATTACTAGGCTCGGCTATGACTAGATATATGGGATTTGAAGGAATTTTACACATTAGAGAAAACGAAAAAAATAATATCATTGAAACCTCAAAAAGTTATATCTACATAGCAACCTTAAAAGATGATAAAGTATATAGTGCTGCAAAATCTGAATATATTGCCACTTTACCTTTTGTAAATGATTTTTCATTTGATTTAATACTACCCGATGAAAAGGCTCAAATTTCATATGAAAATTTGATTTTAGATGCAAAAGAAATTTATATCGATGATAACAACTCTGCTCCTCTTTTATCTTTAATGCTTTCACAAAATAACGAATCTAAAGAATTGCTTTTTCAAGCAGGGGATATAAAAAATATCAATGGTGTCAATATAGCATTTTTAAACGAATCTACTCCAAGTCCTTATATAAAAATTGATAAAGATCTAAAGCTTAGTGCTGATTTTGATTTAAAATACATGTCAATGAGTGATGGTAAAGAAAACATTTTAAAAGCAAATCAAAAAGCACAAGCTAAAGATTTAAGATTATATTCTTTTAATGATATTAATTTAGTGGTAAAATTTGCTTCTTTACATGGTAAAAAAACCTTAGAAGGTATTAATCAAGCTCAAGATGAAAGCTTTTTTACTTGGTTTAAAAATAGTTGGATAGAGCTAGGACGCAATGCTTTGATTTCTTTATTTGGTGAGGCAAAATACTGGAATAATTCTTTATTAAATAATTTCAAAGACTTTGCACAAAGCACTAAATATATACCAACTCAACTTTCAGAAAATGCTATTAATGCTTTAAAATTAAAATTAAGCTATAAAGGAGAATCTAAAGAAGTTTTCCTAGTAGAATACAACTCGCCTATCCGTATTGATGTAGCAGGTCAACCTTTCTTTTTAAGATGGGGTCCTAAAGGAATAGAAATGCCATTTGAAATGTACTTAAAAGACTTTGAACTAGAACGCTATCCTGGTTCGATGTCGCCTATGTCTTATGCAAGTTATGTGGAAATTGATAATGCCGAACAAAAATTAGAATATAAGATTTTTATGAATAATGTTTTAGATTATCAAGGTTATAGATTTTACCAAAGTTCTTATGATCAAGATGAGCTTGGCACCATACTTTCAGTTAATAAAGATCCGGGTAAAATTCCTACATATATTGGATATTTTTTACTTACATTAGGAATGTTTTTAAATATTTTAAATCCTCATTCAAGATTTAGGACTTTAGCTAAATTAATCAATCAAGACACCTTGAAAAAAACAAGTGCGATATTGACATTTATATTAGTTTTTTTTGCAAGCCAAAATACTTATGCAAATGAACCCATCAAGGTAGATGAAACACATGCTAAAGAACTTGCTTCTTTGGTAGTGCAAAAACCTGATGGTAGAATGGTTCCTTTTAATACTTTAGCTATGGAAGTTTTAGAAAAAATATACAAAAACACAACCTTTCAAGGCCAAAGTGCCGAAGCAACTATCATATCAATGATTTTTGATGGCAGTGCATGGTATGATAAAGATATTATATTTATGCCAACAAGTCGCTTGGTTAATGAAGAAATTTCTAAAATTTTAGGTATTGAACCTAGAGCTTATACTAGTTTTAAAGATTTTTTCACTACAGATGCTTATAAACTACAAAAATATGTAGAAAATGCTAATAGAAAAAATCCAAATCGTAGAAGTGTTTTTGATAAAGAAATAATCAAGCTTGATGAAAGAGTAAATATTGTAAATTTAATTTTTTCAGGAGATATTTTTAAATTTATTCCACTACAAAATAGCACCAATAATCAATGGGTGGCACCACGCGAAGCATATATAGGATTAAAAGGCGAAGAAGGTAAAGAAGTAAGAAGCATTTTAGAAAATTATTTCAATGCAGTTAGTAATTCTATTGTACATAACAACTGGGATGAAGCAACTAAAAATTTAAATATTATCAAAAATTACCAAGAAAAATACGGGCATGAAGTTATGCCAAGTGCTAAAAAAATTAATACAGAAATCTTTTTCAACAAAAGTCAAATTTTTGTAAATCTTGCTCCGCTTTATTTATGCGCTGGATTTTTACTTTTGATTATAGTTTTTGTTAAAATGCTCCTGCCAAAAATTCGCATTGATTTTATATTTAAATGTGTTTATGTGTTTAACATTGTGGCATTTTTCATCCATACTCTAGGTTTGGCTTTGCGTTGGTATATAGCAGGTCGCGCTCCATGGAGTAATGCATATGAGAGCATGGTTTATATAGCTTGGGCTTTATCATTATCTGGAATTTTCTTTTCAAGAAAAAGCCCTATTGCACTTTCTTTAACCTCTATTTTAGCAGGAGTTACTTTAGGTGTGGCTCATCTTAGCCAAATGGATCCGCAAATTACCAATTTAGTTCCTGTGTTGCAATCTTATTGGCTAACAATACATGTTTCGGTTATTACTGCTAGCTATGGATTTTTAGGATTATGTGCATTGTTGGGTATATTTGTACTTATTTTATTATGTATGCTAAAAATCAATGGCAAACATAATGAAAACATTTTAAGAAATATTACAGAAGCAACAAGAATCAACGAAATGGCTATGATTTTAGGACTTTGCTTACTTACAGTTGGAAATTTCTTAGGTGCTATATGGGCAAATGAAAGTTGGGGAAGATATTGGAGTTGGGACTCTAAAGAAACTTGGGCTTTAATTAGTATTTTAGTTTATGCAGCTATTTTGCACATTAGAATGGTACCAAAATGGGCAAATCAATACATTTTTGCAGTTTGCTCCATGTTTGCATATTGGGTAATTATCATGACTTATTTTGGTGTAAATTACTTTTTAACTGGTATGCATTCTTATGCAGCAGGAGATTCTGTGAAAATTCCTGATTATGTGTATTGGGGATTTTTATTTATGGTAGCATTAAGCTTAGCAAGTTATTTTAAAAGATCTTATGCAACAAAATTATAGGAAAGTTTTAAATGAATAATTCTCTTTTTATTTTTTTAGTTATAGCTTTAGTGATAATTATCATACTTGGAATTCTTTTGATATTATTTTTCATGCACAAAGAAAAACAACCAAGCAAATCAAATCCAGCTAAAACTCCAAAAATAAGTAATATAGAAGATTTTATATCTAAAGCAAATAATGCAAACAACTCTCAAGAAATTCAAGCTTTAATTTTGCAATTTTTAAATTCACAAAAACTAGGATCTAATCCAAAAGACAGCGCCACTAAAAGAAAACTTGATTTCATTAGTGCTATTTCAGCCAATGCTAATGCTACTCCTAAAAACATTTCATTTTTAAACAATGAGCTAAAAAAAAGATATAAAGCTTTGAAAAAAGAAATTGATGCTTATGAGCAAATAGGCCTAGCAAAAAGAAAAATGAGACAATCTTAAGGTTTTTTGATGAAAAATATTAGAAATTTCTCTATTATAGCTCATATTGATCATGGTAAAAGCACATTAGCTGATAGAATTATCAGCGAATGCGGAGCTATTAGCGATAGACAAATGAGCGCCCAAGTAATGGATACTATGGATATAGAAAAAGAGCGTGGTATAACTATAAAAGCTCAATCTGTGCGTTTAAATTATAAATTCAACAATGAAGAATATGTATTAAATTTAATAGACACTCCGGGCCATGTTGATTTTTCCTATGAAGTAAGTCGCTCTTTAGCAAGTTGCGAAGGGGCTTTACTTGTTGTTGATGCTTCTCAAGGAGTAGAGGCTCAAACTATAGCCAATGTTTATATAGCCTTAGAAAATGATCTTGAAATCATACCAGTGATTAATAAAATTGATCTTCCTTCGGCTGATATTGAAAAGGTTAAACACGAAATAGAGCATATTATAGGAATTGATTGCTCTAATGCAATTTGTGTTAGCGCAAAAACAGGTGTAGGTATAAAAGAACTCATAGAAACTATCATCACAAAAATTCCTGCGCCAAAAACTGATGATGAAGCACCTACTAAAGCTTTAATTTATGATTCTTGGTTTGATAATTATCTTGGAGCTTTGGCTTTAGTTAGAATTTATGAGGGAAATATTGCTAAAAATGATGAAGTTTTAGTTATGAGTACAGATAAAAAACATCTTGTGCAAGATCTTTTCTATCCTCATCCATTAAGCCCTATAAAAACTAAAAAATTAGAATCAGGTGAAGTGGGTGTTATCGTGCTTGGACTTAAAAATGTCGCCGATGTTCAAGTAGGTGACACCATAACACTAACTAAAAATAAAGCAAAAAAAGCCATTGGTGGTTTTGAAAAAGCCAAAGCTTTTGTTTTTGCAGGATTATATCCTATAGAAACGGATAAATTTGAAGATTTAAGAGATGCTTTAGATAAATTAAAACTTAATGATAGCTCTATCACCTACGAACCTGAAACATCCCTTGCTTTAGGATTTGGCTTTAGAGTTGGTTTTTTAGGTCTTTTGCATATGGAGGTTATTAAAGAAAGACTTGAGCGTGAGTTTAACCTTGATTTAATTGCTACTGCTCCAACTGTTACTTATGAAATTTATCAAACCGATGGAGAAGTTTTAAAAATTCAAAATCCAAGCGAACTACCTCCGGTAAATAAAATCGATCATATAAAAGAACCTTATGTAAAAGCAACTATCATAACTCCAAGCGAATACCTAGGGAATTTAATCACTCTTTTAAATCGCAAACGCGGTATGCAAGTTAAGATGGATTACATCACTCCTGAGCGCGTTTTACTTGAGTATGATATACCTTTAAACGAAATCGTTATGGACTTTTACGATAAACTTAAATCACTTACCAAAGGCTATGCTAGTTTTGATTATGAGCCTATTGAATTTAGAGTGGGAGATCTTGTAAAACTTGATATTAAAGTAGCTGGTGAAAATGTCGATGCACTAAGCATCATAGTGCCAAATGAAAAAGCACTAAGCAAGGGCAGAGAGCTTGTAAAAGCGATGAAAGAAATCGTCCCAAGACAGCTTTTTGAAGTTGCTATCCAAGCAAGCATAGGAAATAAAATTATTGCAAGAGAAAATGTAAAATCCATGGGTAAAAATGTAACCGCAAAATGTTATGGTGGGGATATTACTAGAAAAAGAAAACTTCTTGAAAAACAAAAAGAAGGTAAAAAAAGAATGAAAGCTATTGGTAAGGTACATTTACCTCAAGAAGCATTTTTAAGTGTTTTAAAAATAGACTAAATCCCTAGTTTATACACTAGGGATATAAATTTATGCATTGATATCTAAAGAATTTCCACCCATTTCGTTAATTTTTTGAGTTACTGTTTCAATAGCTTTATCAATTGTCTCATAGCTGATATCAGGAAGTTTGCCACCCCACATTTTTTCCGCTTGTGCAAATCCTGCTTTTAGACCCTCTAAACCTTTTTGAAGTTTTTCCATGTCTTCACCAGCCCCATTAATAACAAAATCAGCCAATCTTTGAGATGTTTTTGCTACACCAAAATATCCATCTTCCCCAATAAGCTCTTTTGCTTCATCAGCATTTAAACTAAGTATATCTTTACCTTCATATCCTATAGCTTTAAAATCTACATTTGATAAAATAGCTGTTAAAGAATCCTTAGATTGAGCTCCTTGAAAAATCCCTGCCTGAGATAGACCATTGGATGAACTCATGCTAAATACTTGCTGCATAAAATTCATAGCATAAAGCTCGGTTATGCCTTTTCCTCCCATACTAGCAAGCTTACTAAGCTTATCCTCATCTATATCTTTTGTGCTATTAGCACTTTTAGTATTGGCATCTTCAAGTTTTGTATTCAAATTAGCCTTCCTATTGCTAACTTGCGACTCTACTGCCACGCGTGAATACGAATTTATTTGCATCCTTGCTCCTTTTTTGTGGGTTCATAAAAATCGTCTAAAAAAAATTAAAATTTACATTAAGAAATTTATAATTACAGCTTAAATATAATGCCAAATATTTATTGTATTTTTAAAATTTGGGTGATATAAATGTTTTTCAAAGATTTTTTCATTATCATTGTTGATCCATATTTTAAAGATATTATAGAAGGTATAGAATCTCTTTATTAAATTTATTTTATCTATAAAATTTTAAATAAAATAATTTTTAATAAGGAAAGCTATGTCAATACATAATTTTTACACTACATTAAATCCTACCAAACTATTTATAAAATGTGCTTTGCCAAATATGGCGAGTATGGCTTTTATTTATCTTTATGTGATTATTGATGGAATTTTTGTTGGAAGATATTTAGGTTCAAATGCACTTGCTGCTATGAATTTAATGATGCCTTTTATCATGATAAGTTTTGCTCTAGCTGATATGATAGCCATAGGCTCATCAGTGCAAATAGCAATTAATCTAGGTAAAGGAAAAGTTGAAAAAGCAAGAGCTATTTTTTCTTTTTGTATAGTTCTTATTTTTGCAATTTCTTGTTTAATGGGAATTTTAGGATTTTTTCTAGCAAAAACATTAAGTGTTTTTATGGGAGCTAATGAGAATATTCAAAGTTTATCTACTGAATATATGCAAATTTTTGCCACTTTTGCTCCCTTTATTATGCTAGCTTTTGCTATGGATAATTATCTTAGGATTTGTGGAAAAACTTTTTATAGCATGATAGTTAATATCATTACTGCTTTGAGTAATATTTTTCTTGACTGGCTTTTTATAGTGGTTTTTGATTGGGGGCTTTATTCGGCAGCTTTAGCAACTTGTATAGGGATGTTTTTAGGAAGCGTTTTAGGGATATTACCTTTTGTTTTTAAAGATTTAACTTTAAAATTTAAAAAACCAATAATCAAGCTGCAAATACTAAAAAATATACTTTATAATGGCTCATCTGAATTTTTTTCTAATATTTCTAGCTCTTTTTATACCATCTTAGCTAATGCTTTCTTGCTTAAACTTTCTGGAAGTACAGCTGTTGCAGCATTTTCTGTGATTTTATATCTTAGCACTTTTGTTTTCATGCTAGTTTTGGCCATGAGTGATGCTATGCAACCTGCATTAAGTTATAATTATGGACACAAAAATATTGCAAGAATTCAAGCTATTTTTAAAAGAATGTTTTTTACTTCTTGGGGTGTAAGTACAATAGTGTTTTTATTTGTTTATTTTTTCAATAACCTTATAGTAGATATTTTTAATAAAGATAACAACCAAGATTTTATCCATATAGCACAAAATGCTTTAATATTTTTTTCTTTTTCGTTTTTATTTTCTTGGTTTGGAAAACTCTGCGCTTCATTTTTCACAGCACTTGATAAACCCTTGCTTTCTTTAGGAATTTCTATTACCCAAAGTCTTATTTTCCCATTTTTATCCTTGTTTATACTAACGCAATTTTTAGGAGTAAATGGAGTTTGGCTAGCCACTTTAGTGGGTGATATTTGTATGATTTTTATTGCCTCATTTTTATTATATAAAACTTTTAAAAATCTAAACTCTTAGCTAATTTTAAACAAGAGTTTAGATTTTGTTCTTTGCATATATATAAATTTTTAAAATTACGAAGTTTTAAAGCTGTACTTTGACCTATAACTACAACTTTATCTTCTTTTTCTAATGCAAAAAATTTCAAAAATTGCTCCATGCTTGATGGAGCGCTAAAGATAAAAACACTTGGATGATGTATTTTTAACTCATCTTTTTTAGGCTCTATGGCTATATTTTCATAAACGATTAATTGTTTTAAAAGGATATTTTCTTTCAGCAAATACTCATCAAGACCTGAACTAATTTTCTTCGCTCTTAAATAAAGACATTTTTTATTTTTAAACTCAGATAAAAACTCACTAGCTAAATTTTTACCATAAGCCTTGCTAGGATATTTGACATTTTTAAAGCCAAGCTCTTTTGCAAAATCAGCACTTTTTTCTCCCACAGCATAAAGTTTAATATCAAAATCAATTTTGTTTTTACTTGACATTAATGCTTTTAATGCATTCTTGGAGCTAATGATTAAACAATCAAATTCCTTTAAATTAACTTCAAAATCAAGAAATTTAATTTCATTTAATCTTATAGTCTTAACACCATCAAATTCTTTATCCCCTATAAAATAAATCATTATTTTCCTATAAAAGTTTTATCAAAATTTGATCTTAAATTTAAAGTTGCCATATAAGGATCATTTGCTTGCATTATCGCTCTAACCACAGCTATACCTTGTATATTACAATCTTTAAGCAAATTTAAATTAACTTCATCTATCCCACCTATAGCCACAATAGGTAAAGAAGCTAAACTAGCAATTTCTTTTAATCCATCTATGCCAAGCACAACACAATCTTGCTTGCTAGGCGTAGCAAAAACAGCCCCCACTCCAAGATAAGTAGCACCTTGAGTATTAATAAGATCATTTTTATGATTGATCGTAAGCCCTATGATTTTTTCTTCGCCTAAAAGTTCCCTTGCTTTTTTTAAAGGCATATCCTTTTGTCCTATATGCACTCCATTTGCATTCACAGCCATGGCTATATCGATTCTATCATTTATCACAAAAGGTGTGTTGTATTTTTCACACAAAGCTTTAACTTTTAAAGCAAGATTATAAAATTCTAAAGTACTAAGATTTTTCTCTCTAAGTTGTAAAATATCAATCTTAGCTTTCAAAGAAGCTTCTAAAATATTTAAAAACTCGCTTTCGCTTTTTTCACCCTTGCTTGCGACAAGATAAATTTTAAATGATTTCATATTTGGCTCTTTTTTTAATTTCTTCATCATCTAAATTACTTAAAGCATCGATTAAATTCACTCTAAAACTACCGCTTCCACTAGAAAGCTCTTGAGCGATTTCGCTAGCTATGCCAAAACTAAGCAAAGCATATAAACTAGCCTGAAATTTATCTTCTAACGCTCCTGCAAAAACTCCACACAAAGAAGCACACATACAACCTGCCCCAGTTATCTTAGTAGCCATGATTGAGCCATTATAAATTTTAGCAATATGCTCTTGATTTATAATATAATCAATTTTTCCAGTTATAGCCAAAACACGCTTGGTTTTATAAGAGTATTCTTTAGCTTTTTCTAAAAACTCATTATCGATTACAAAAGTACTATCAACCCCTCTTGCTTTACCATCTAAACCTATAACACTAGCCATTTCAGATGCATTTGCCTTAACAATACTAATACCTTTTAGATTAAGTAATTCAAAATTAATCCCATCTCTTGCCTTACTCACACCCAAAGCAACAGGATCAAAAATTATAGGTTTATTTAATAAAGTATATTCTTTAGTTGCTTTTAACATAGAATTTGCTATAAGCTGATTAATCGTACCTGTGTTTAATACTAAGGCTGAACTTATTCTAGCAAAATCAGCTTGCTCTTCATAAAAATCAGCCATAGCAGCACTTGCTCCCATTGCTATAGTTACATTTGCACAATCATTAGCTGTAACATAATTAGTAATATGATGAATCAAAGGATTTTTTTCTCTTACTGCTTTAATAATCATTTTTACTCCTTGTCATATTGAAAAAAATGATTAGTCGGACCACAACCTTTTCCAAGTGCTAAAGAATTTAATATAGCTCCATACACATAATCTTTAGCAAGTTTTATAGCTTCATGTTTTTCTTTACCTAAGGCAAGATTACTAGCTATAGCTGAACTTAATGTACAACCTGTGCCGTGTGTATTTTTTGTATTAATTTTTTCTGCTTTAAAAATACTAAATTCCTTTCCATCATAAAAAACATCATTGGTGTTATATTTACTATGTCCACCTTTAATCAAAACACTTTTTGCACCTTCTTTGTGAAGTTTTATAGCGGCTTTTTTCATATCCTCCTCATTAAGTATTTTAAAATCACACAAAAATTCAGCCTCGGGAATATTTGGAGTAAGTACATCAGCTAAAGATAAAATTTCATCTTTAAAAAACTGACAATTTTCTAAAGGCATTAAAGCATAGCCATTTTTTGCAAACATCACAGGATCAATCACTACATTTTTAGCTTTAAAGTGCAATAAATTTTCTTTTACACAAATTATGATTTCCTTTGAACCTAGCATTCCAATTTTTACAGCAGCTGGCTCTATGTCTTCATAAACTGCTAGCATTTGCTCATCTATTATCTTAGTGGGTATATCAAAACAAGAAATCACCCTTGCAGTATTTTCAGCCACAACGCTTAAAACTACACTCATACCAAATAAATTATGAGCGCTAAAAGTTTTTAAATCAGCTTGTATGCCAGCTCCACCACTACAATCACTTCCTGCTATAGTTAAGATAGGAATTTTAGTTTTTGTTTTTGCTTGTATCATTTTTATCCTTTTTTTATAAAAAAGGAAAGTTTTTGCAAGAATTCAAAGTTTGCATTACCAAACTTCTCAAGGGTCGAAGTTATACTTCCTCTCAGCAAAAGCTCCCCATTAATGAAAAATTATATCTTAGTTTTAATTAATCTTTAAAAATATTTTGAAATACTGCTATAATTTTGAAAAAACTACACAAAAATAAAAGGAAAAATATGACTAAAATTATTTTTGTTTGTTTAGGTAATATTTGTCGTTCTCCCATGGCCGAATTTATTATGAAGGATCTTTTAACAAAAGCAAATTTAAATAATGAATTTATTATTTCTAGTGCAGGTACTTCAGGTTACCACGATGGGGAGGATATGCATTATAAAACTAAAGCTTTATTAGATAACAAAAATATAAATTCTAAGCCATTTTGCAGTAAAAAACTAAATTTAAAAATGTGCGAGGATAATGATTTAATTATCGTAATGGATAATTCTAATTATAATGATATAGTTAAAAATTTTCCAAATGCAAAACATAAAATTCATAAAATCACTTCTTTTGCCTTAGAATTAGGATATGACGAAGTACCTGATCCTTGGTATAGTGGGAACTTTGATGAGACTTATTTAATCCTTTCGCAAGCATGTGAAAATATATTCAATCTACTCAAAAAATATTTTTAAATTTAAAAAATATTTATTATTTTTTTAATATAATTTCTACTTTTAAAAATTACTGAAAGGTTATTTGATGAAAAGTATTAAACTTAAAGTTTCACTAATAGCAAACGCTATTGCTATTTGTTGTTTATTGATTTTAGGAATTGTAACATTTATTTTTGTAAAACAATCTCTTTTTAATGAGGTTGTTAATTCAGAAAAAAATCGTTTAATTTTTACCAGCAATCTTGTAGAAGATTTTAGACAAAACACATCTAAATCTTTAATAGAACTCTCAGAAACCATTCTTAGACACCCATATTCAAACCTTAATTCTCAAGATGCATTAGCTAAAAATGTTGGTGTTCAACTAAAAGCATTTAGAGATGCAGGAAATTATCTAGCTGTATATATTGCTCAACCAAATGGAGAGTTAGTTGTAAGCGATACAGACAGCGATAGCAAAAATCTTGATTACGGTTTTTATGGTAAAGCTGATGGTTACGATGCAACAACAAGAGAATATTATATAGAAGCAAAAAAGAAAAACACTTTGTTTATAACCGACTCTTATATAGATGCTACTACAGGATTGCCTTGTTTCACTTATGCTCTACCTTTATTGAAAGATGGGAAATTTATTGGTATTTTAGCCATTGATGTCTTAGTTAAAGACTTAATAGAAAATTTGAAAAAAATGCCAGGAGATTCATTTGTATATGACAAAAATCACTTTGCATTTGCATCTACAAATGAAAATTATAATTCAAATCATCCAAATATTACAATAGTAGCCAATGCATTTGCAAAATCAAACAACGGGGAACCATTTTTTTACACTAGTAAAGAAGGTAATGAAAGACTTGGTTTGTGCAATACAACAAATGATTATACAGTATGTAATATTGCCTATGTTGATACCATAAACCATTCAAGTGAAAAAATTGCCCATGTTCAAGCTATAATTGTAATTTTCACAAGTATATTAAGTATTGCCTTACTTTACTTCATCATATCTTATTAC
>NZ_JAKMSX010000014.1:0-19053 GCF_025772865.1 Campylobacter sp. CNRCH_2014_2452 | reverse complement strand
AATAACTCCAAATTCATCATTAGTCTTAACATCTATCATAGCAGAATCTTTTGTTTTATGATTGATGAAGTCAAAGAAAGAATTGATACCTTTTTGGATTGCTTGCAAAGGGGATAGATAATAAGAGATGATGAAGTAGAGTATGATAACACTTAAGGCAACCATGATACTTACAACAATTGTTTGTATTGTTGCTGTTTTGAAAATAGGCTCATTTATAACATCAGCACTTTCGGTGCTACAAACAAGGTAAGAAGATATTTTAGCACATATACCTAGCCTTTCTTTTCCTTTTAATCCATATTCAAAGAAAGAATAATCACCATTTTGTTTGTGTGCATTTAATACCGGTCCATGATCTACCGATGGATCTAATAACTGTTTGTTTTTAGCAACAAATATCTTTCCATTTTCATCAAATAAAAAGCTATTACCAGGCATATTTTCAAAATTTTCTTGAAGCTCTTTTACTGGAATATCAACCCCAATAATTCCTACAAAATTACCATTTTTATATATAGATTTAGTATATGTTATTACATATTGATTTGTTGCTTTATCAATATAAGGAGAAGTGATGAAAATATCTTTATTTTCTTTGGCTCCAATATACCATGGTCTAGTTCTAGCATCATAGTTGATATTTTGTCCATAAATTTCGATATTTTTATTATTTTTATCACTAGTATCATTACTTACAAGATTTTCTCCATTATCTAAACTTATAAAAGCAGATAAAACTCCAGAAGCTTTTCTATATGATTTTAAAATAGAGCCAACATTATCTATCAAAGCTTGTTCGGAATTTAATTTTTCATATGGAAATTCCAAAATTGTTTTTTCCAAATTTAAAATTAAATCACTATTGTGCTTTCGAAATGTTTCTAAAGAAGTTCGAGCAACTTGTAAAATATCATTTTGCCTTTTTAGCTCATTATCATAAAGGTATGTTTTGGTAAAGTAAAAACTTAACACACCTAAAATAATCAAACTTAGTGCAGTGAAAAAATTTGCCATTAAAGACAATTTAACTTTCAAAGTGTTAAATATAATTTCCTCCGTATTTTATTTTTGTAATTTTAATTTTTAAAAATTAATTATCAATTAATATTTTTTTAATTAATTTTTTTGCTTTTTCCCACAATCTCACTCCCAATTCTTTTGCATTGTTTTTATCTAAATTTTTATATTTATGGCTTGCGAGTTTTTCGAGTTCATTTAACTCTTTAGCTAAGATATTGAGTTTGCTTTGTGCTAGCTTGCTAAAATCATCAATTTTTGGATTTTGTTTAATTTCATTAATTTTGATAAGAATTTGCTCTCTGTTTTCTTGTATTAAGCGTTTAAATTTGGCAAATAAAGTGTCAAATTTATTTTCTAATAAATCTTTAAGTATATCTTTTACGGGATTATTAAATTCTAATGATATTTTTTTAAGCATTTGGATAAATTCTTGCTCTATGTCTATAAGCTCTTTTTCTTTATTTTTTAAATCATGTTCTAAAGCGCTATATGCAAAGCTTGATTTAAATTTTTCAATCGCCAAAGAAATTCCTTCTTGTGTCCCATAAATACTTCCTATACATAAATCATAAGCAAAAGCCTTTGATTCGTTAGCAAGTTCAAAAGCAGCATTTAAAACTACTTGGGATATTTTTAAAATTCTTTCTTTTTCAAAGCTTCCTTCACAAATTGCATTAAATACAAGGTTTTTAGCGATTTCACAAGATGTAAGTTCTATGTTTTCACCTTTTTCTAAAGTTGTGATAAAAGCACTCTCGGCAGTTTCTTTTAAAAGGCCTAGTATTTCTATATCATAAAGCATTGCATCATTGATACTTATATTAAATTCATTTAAATTTAAATCTTTTAAAGTCTTTTCTAAATCAAAAAAGTTATCGCAAATTTTGTGTTTAATGGTGTTTTTTTGTTCTTCTATTTTTACTTTTAATTTGCCATATTCGTTAATATAAACAAAAAATGCTTTTTTATCTTCTTCAACTCTAGCTTTAATAATACCTTGGATTATTTTGGAAATATTTTCTTCATTTATAAGTCCAAGTTTTTCTAATACTTTAGAAAAGATAGCAAAAAGCTCTTCATTGCTAGTATTTTCAAAACTAATTTTTTTATAACTTAGATTAAAAACAAGCTCACTAATTAAGTTTGGAATTTCATTTTTTTCACAAGCTAAGAGAGAATTTTCAAAAATTATGGCTAAATTTTTCATATTTTTCCTTTTTTATAATACAAATTTCGCTTTACTTTTTAATTGATTAAAAATATTTAAACGATCATCTTTACTATCGACATAAACACTTAAAAGATAACTTTTATATGTTCCTTGTTTGCTAGTATTTGAGATTTTATATTTAAATTCTCTTTCATTGAGTATTTGGGTGAAAATTTCTAAAGCATCAACTTCAGCTTCAAAAACGACCTTATAATCCCAAAAAGTAGGGTAGTTTATAATAGGTTCTTTTTTAAGATCGCAGATATTTACCACTTTTTCCTCCTTCTTTGCTTTCTAAAACTATATCAGTAATTTGCATACTTTTATCAATAGCTTTAACCATATCATAAATAGTTAAAAGCCCAATACTAACAGCTGTTAAGCTTTCCATTTCAACCCCTGTTTTTCCTTCGCATTTTACGGTTACAAAGAGTTGAAAAGAACATTCTTCTTTGTTTTCTTCTATATGGGTTTGTACTTTTGAGATCATTAAAGGATGACACATTGGGATAAGATTTGAAGTTTGTTTAGCTCCCATGATGGCTGCTGTGATGGCAGTTTGTAAAACAGGCCCTTTTTTAGCTTTGTTTTCAATGATAGCTTCAAATGCTTCTTTACTCATGTATATTTTACCGCTTGCACAAGCTTCTCTTTGGGTAATATCTTTTTGACTTACATCTACCATTTTGGGGTGATTTTTTTCATCTAAATGCGTTAAATTCATATTTTTCCTTAAGTAAAGTTTGAAAAATTATACCAAAATGTATATTTTTATATTAAAATACTACTAAAAAATTTTAAAGGATTTGCAATGGCTTATGATGATGAAGAATTTGAAAATTATGATGATGAAATGTATGATGAAGCAGATGATGATACTTATGCAAATAATCAAAGATCATATAATTATGATGATGATGATTATGAATACGATGATGATTATAGTGATGATGATACTTATGAGATGGATTAATCGTGGGTAAAAATCTTACTAAAAAAGACATAAAAGTTTTGAGTCTTTCTTCTTTGGGAGGGACTTTAGAATTTTACGATTTTATCATTTTTGTATTTTTTGCAAGTTATATTTCTAAAAATTTTTTTCCTGAAGATTTAAGTCCATTTTGGAAAATGTTTAATACTTATGGAATTTTTGCCGCAGGATATTTAGCTAGACCACTTGGTGGTATAATCATGGCACATTTTGGCGATAAATTTGGTCGTAAAAAAATGTTTATGCTTAGTATTTTACTGATGGTTGTGCCAACTTTTATGCTTGCTTTTATACCTACTTATGAAAGCATAGGATATTTATGTATAGTATTTTTAATATTTGTAAGGATTTGTCAAGGTATAGCTATAGGTGGGGAATTACCTGGTGCTTGGGTTTTTGTTTTTGAGCATGCTCCAAATGGACAAAAACGCACTTATCTTGGATTTTTAACAGCTTCTGTAGTAGGTGGAATTTTGCTTGGAAGTTTTGTATTTTTAATGATGAATAAGTTTTTTACACAAGAAGAACTTTATGAATGGGCCTGGAGAATTCCATTTTTCTTAGGAGGAATTTTTGGGATTATTTCTGCTTATTTGCGTAAATTTTTACAAGAAACACCTGTTTTTGAACAAATGAAAAAAGATAAGGCTTTAGAAAAATTCCCTCTAAAAGAAGTATTTAAAAAAGCTAAGCTGGGCGTTGTACTTTCTATGTTGATAACTTGGGTTTTGACGGCTTGTATTGTTGTGATGATTTTAACTATACCTTCTTTTATGGCAAAAATGTTAAATATTGATGCAAGCTTTCAAACTTACATACAAATGTTTGGTATAGTTTTGCTTGTAATTGGTTGTATATTAAGTGGAATTTTGGCTGATAAAATAGGTATAGTAAAAGCTTGTATGATTTTTTCGCTAGGATTTTTCTTAACTTGTTTATTTTATTTTAACGCTCTTTATACTAAAACACCTGATTTTAATTTAGTGAGTGTGTACTATTTAAGCGCTTGCTTTTTTACCGGAGTGATGAATTTTTGTCCTTTGATGATGAGTGAGGTATTTGATGCTAAGGTTAAATTTTCAGGGCTTAGTTTTTCTTATAATATAGCTTATGCAATAGCTGGTGGGTTTACTCCGCAACTTGCTTTATTTTTACACACTATTGCTTTGGGAAATTTAGAAAATATTGTTCGTTTTTCTTTAGGATTTTATATGTTTACTATGGCTATAATTTCGCTTGCTTGTGCTTTGATATTTAAATATCTTAGTAATACCCAACGCACATACTCTCAGTGATTTTAATGCGTTTTTCCAAAGGAGTAGGACTGAAAAAATGGCATTTTTCGATATAAATATTATAACTATAATCTAAATTTAAAAAATCATAAAATGCCTTTAAATTTACAAATTTAACCCCACAAACTTCTTTTATATCTAAGATTTTATAAATTTGAGAATTATTTTTTTCTACCAAATGTGATGGAGCTAAAGTAGTAAATGAGCAAAAGGCACTTGCTAATACAAAGCCACTTAGATTTTCACATTTTTGTATAAGATGTTGGTGTTTTTGTAAAATACTTTTTTTATGTAAAAATACCACTCTTGTGCCTTGATAGCGTGCTGCCTGAACATTTTTCCAAAATTTATAAGCATTTTTAGAAATATTTGCTAATTGGTGTAATTGTATATTTAAAATATAATTATCCAAGAATTGATTGGGTGGTAAAATAGTATAAGTCATATTTTTTCTTTAAATTTGTTTTTATGATTATACTAAAAATTGACTTTTGTTTATATTTTTAATTTCTAAATTTAATACAATAAGCCAAAATTATTTTTTAAGGAAAAGTATGAAATTTGAAACTATTAATCATGAGGGTATAAAAAAACTTATGGATGTTTTTTATGCAAAAGTTAGAATAGACAAGGATTTAGGGCCTATTTTTAATGAAAAAATTGGTATAGATGATGAGAGTTGGAAAAAACACAAAGAAAAAATAGCAAGTTTTTGGGCAGGGATGTTTTTAGGTGATCCAAGTTATAGCGGTTCTCCTTTGAGAGTTCATCATGAATTACCTTCATTTCCAAGAGAATTTTTTGATGTTTGGCTTAATCTGTTTGATGAGAGTTTGCAAGAAGTTTTTGAAGATGAACCAAGAAGTATTGTTATAGAAAGAGCTAAAATGATAGCTCAAAGATTTCAAATGATTATTTATGATCACAGATTTGCTTAAGAGTTTTTAAAAACTCTTAGCGATAGTTAAAGGTATGTAAATTTTCACCTTGAGAGTATTTATAACTATATTTTCCATCAAGATAAATTACCAAACGATAATATCCTTTATGTGATCCAAATACAACTTTTCTAACATGAGCAGTATTAACTTGTAAAGTTTTTGTATTGAAATTTTGCTTTTTAGCAAAATCTATAATGATTTTAGTTGGATCTCCTATAGATAAATGTCTTAGCATTCTATCTTCGGTTTTGATATTAATCTTATTGTTATAAAAGCTAATAGAAATAAAATTATAAATATTTCCACTAAAAATTGGTGTTTCAATGTTTAAAGTGGTATTGTTTTCTTCTGTTTTAGTGTTTTTTACCCCTTGTTCTTGTGGCACAGTAACAGATACATCAAGTATAGGTGTGGCATTTGGACTTTTGGCTTTTATAAATGAGTAAGTATCATGCCAATTGATACTTTTGTATATATCTAGAGTAGTTTGCTCTTCAGAGCCATCAAGATTAATATAAGTAATAGTAATATTTTTTAAAATTCTTGCATCAGAATTAAAAGTAAAATCCTGTCTTTGAAAAGGACTAAGTTTTACAAACTCGGTGTTTTGTTGTTCTGAGTTATTGTCAAAAGGATTATCTTTTGCATTTAAAAATACACAGGATAATAAAAATAGTAAAAAAAATTTAATTCTCATGCGAATTTTCTCCTTTAAGTCTTAAAAGCTGTAAGTATTCTTTTTGAGCTTGGGCATTTTTAGTTTTTAAGGTTATTATGTTTTTCTCTAAAATTTTTTGCTCCTCTTTAAGCGATAATAAAACATCTAAAGAGGATTTGCCAAAAAACATATTACCAAAATACATAGCAACAATAATAGCTACAAATGATAATGCAATAGTTTTTATTAGATGATGACGAGCCTCTTTCTTTTTAGAATGCTCATCATACTCTTTTAATAAATCACTCAGAGTTTATCTCCTAAATACTCATCATTATCAAGTTCGATTTCTAACAAACGATTATATTTAGCTGTTCTTTCACCTCTTGCTAGAGCTCCTGTTTTGATTTGTCCTGTATTAAGCGCTACTGCAAAATCAGCTATAAAAGCATCTTCGCTTTCCCCGCTTCTATGACTCATAATACATCTGTAATTATTTCTATGAGCTAGTCTTACTGTTCTCATAGTTTGAGTGATTGTTCCGATTTGATTAGGCTTAATCAATACAGCATTTGCCATATTTTTCATGATACCTTCTCTTAAAATATCTTCATTAGTTACAAACAAATCATCACCCACAAGTTGAATTTTATTGCCAAGCTTTTGAGTGAGTTTAATCCAACCTTCATAATCATCTTCAGCTAAACCATCTTCAATACTAAAAATAGGATATTTAGCGCATAATTCTTCATAGCGAGCAATCAAGTCTTCACTTGAGAAAACTTTACCTTCTAAATGGTATTTACCATCTTTATAAAGCTCACTACTTGCTACATCTAGTGCTAGTTTGATTTTATTTTCATAGCCTGCTTTTTTAATACAAGTCATTAAAAGATCAAGAGGTTCAGTGTTGTTTGCTAAATTTGGCGCAAAACCACCCTCATCGCCTAAAGCAGTAGAGTGACCTAGATTAGCTAATTCTTTTTTTAATACTGCATAAATTTCACAAACTGATCTTAATGCTTCTTTAAAGCTTGAAAAACCAAAAGGCATAATCATAAATTCTTGAAAATCTACGCTATTGTTTGCATGCGCACCACCGTTGATGATATTGCACATTGGCACAGGCAATACGCTTGCATTTGCTCCACCTAAGTAACGATATAAAGGCACTCCAAGTGCATTAGCAGCAGCGCGTGCTGTTGCCATAGAAATTCCTAAAGTTGCATTTGCTCCTAGATTAGAGTAGTTTTTTGTCCCATCAAGTTCTAAAAGGGTATTATCTAGTTGGGTTTGATTAAATGCATCAAGCCCTATAATATTTTCAGCTATGGTGCCATTGATGTTTTCAATGGCTTTTAAAACACCTTTTCCGCCAAATCTTTCATCATTATCTCTTAATTCTAAAGCTTCTTTTTTTCCTGTGCTTGCACCACTTGGAACGATAGCACTACCCACACTGCCATCGCTTAGCATGATTTCAGCTTTAATGGTAGGATTGCCTCTACTATCTAAAACTTCAAAAGCTCTTAAATCTTCAATAATCAACATTATTCTTCTCCTTCATCGTCTTCTTTTGCGCCCAAAATCATACTATCTATACCGATTGAGTTTTGTATAGCTTGAGTAATTTCATCTGCAATAGCTGGATTTTCTTTTAAAAAGGCTTTAGCATTTTCTCTACCTTGACCAAGTTTAGAAGCCTTGTAAGAAAACCATGCACCACTTTTATCAATAATATCAAGTTTTACACCATAATCTATTAGCTCGCCTTCACGACTTACACCCTCACCAAACATCACATCAAATTCAGCTTGTTTAAAAGGAGGGGCTACTTTGTTTTTAGCCACTTTTACTTTAACGCGGTTTCCAATAGGCTCATCATTTTGTTTTAAGGTGGCTGTTTTTCTTACATCTAAACGCACTGAAGCATAAAATTTTAAAGCATTTCCGCCAGTAGTTGTTTCAGGAGTGCCATAGCCCATCATGCCTATTTTCATACGAATTTGATTGATGAAAATTACAGTAGTGTTCATTTTATGAACGATACCGGTTAATTTTCTTAAAGCTTGGCTCATTAATCTTGCTTGAAGACCTACATGTTGATCTCCCATATCACCTTCGATTTCTGCTTTTGGAGTAAGTGCAGCAACGCTATCTACCACTATTAGATCAATGGCTCCACTTCTTGCTATAGTTTCAACGATTTCTAAGGCTTGTTCTCCAAAATCTGGTTGAGAGATGTAAAGATTTTCTGTATCAACACCTAAATTTTTTGCATATCTTACATCAAGAGCGTGTTCAGCATCAATAAACGCACAAACTCCACCTTTTTTTTGACATTCTGCTATGATGTGTAAGGTAAGTGTAGTTTTACCTGAACTTTCAGGTCCATAAATTTCTATAATTCTTCCTTTTGGAACCCCGCCAATTCCTAAAGCTAAATCAAGTCCAACAGAACCTGTAGGAATAGAATCAATTTTTTCAACTTCTTTATCGCCAAGTCTTAAAATAGTACCTTTTCCAAAGGTTTTATCAAGACTTTTTAAGGCTGCATCAAGTGATTTTCTTTTATTATCATCCATGCTTGTTAATCCTTTTATAATATGTTTAAAATTGTATCAAAAAGAAATTTAATATAAGTTTTTATTTTGAATTTTGCTAAAATACTTTTTTAGATTTTTAAGGAAAAAAATGAATAAAAAAATTAGCGTAGCACACTCTCCTGATGCTGATGATATTTTTATGTATATGGCGATTAAATTTGGTTGGGTTGGAAATGCTTATGAGTATGAAAATACAGCCTTGGATATACAAACTTTAAATGAACTTGCATTGGAAAATATATACGATGTTAGTGCGATATCTTTTGCACTCTATCCTTTAATAGCTAGTGAATATGCTTTATTAAAAACTGCTGTGAGTTTTGGTGAGGGTTATGGGCCAAAGCTTATTAAGAAAAAGAATAAAAAATTAAAGCTAAATTTTAAAGTTGCTTTAAGTGGAGCACACACTACTAATGCTTTAATCTTTCGCATAAAATATCCACAAGCTAGAATAATTTATAAGAATTTTTTAGAGATTGAAAAGGCTGTTTTAGAAGATGAAGTTGATGCGGGAGTGCTTATACATGAGAGCATTTTAGAATTTGATTCTAGTTTGTGTGTTGAGGCTGAACTTTGGGATATTTGGCAAGAATTAGCAAAAAATGATTTACCTTTACCTTTAGGTGGTATGGCCCTTAGAAGATCTTTACCGCTTAGTGATGCAATAGCAGTTGAAAAAGATTTGATTAAAGCAGTAGAAGTGGCCGATCATAATAGAAAAATCTTAGCCTCCATGCTTTTAGAGCGTAATTTAATACGCGTTGATGCACAAAAACTTGATGTGTATTTAAATTTATATGCAAATAAAAACTCTATTAATATGAATGATAAACAATACAATGCCATAGATAAGCTTTTTGAGCTTGGATATAATCATGGATTTTATGAGAAGTTAATAAAAAGTAAAGATTATCTTATCCCTAGTGAGTATGAAGAATTTAGAAATTCTTGATAGAATTTAAATTTTTAAGGAGTAAATATGGAAAGTACTTTAGTAGCCTTGGGTGTACAAACTTTTAAAATCACACTTATGCTTTCTTTACCTATGCTTTTAGCAGGGCTTATTGCAGGGCTTATTATAAGTATTTTTCAAGCTGTAACGCAAATTAACGAAGCCACGCTTTCTTTTGTGCCAAAAATTTTACTTGTTGTTGTGGTAATAGTATTTTTAATGCCTTGGATGATAAGTTCTATGATTGATTTTACAACTAATATTTTAAATCAAATTCCAAGCTTTATTAGATGATTATTGATTTTTCTAAGTATTCTTCTGTGCGTATAGGTGAGAGCTTTGAAGTGCAAATACTTGAAGAGCCTTGCGAATTTGATGGTTTTTTAATAGGTGGGGCAAATAATCTTTTAATCTCTCCAAAACCCAAAAAACTTGGAATTTTAGGGAAAAGTTTTGATTATATTAAAATTTTAGAGCAAAATGAAAAAGGTATGTTTTTAGAGATAGGCTCTAGCGTGAAATCTTTTAAAATATATCATTTTGCTAAAGAAAATAACTTAAAAGGTTTTGAGTTTTTAAGAAATATCCCAGGGACTTTGGGCGGTATTTTAAAAATGAATGCAGGATTAAAAGATGAGGATATTAGCAAAAATTTAATTAGTATTTGCACTTTTAATCAAGAAATTTTAAAACAAAATATTGCTTTTGCTTATAGGTTTAATCCTATTAAAGAAGTGATGTTTAGCGCGAAGTTTTTTTTAGAATATGGATTTGACTCAGTTAAAGATGAGCTTTTAAAAAATGCAAGAAAAAATCAACCAAAAGGTGCTAGCTTTGGCTCTATTTTTAAAAATCCCAAAAACGATCATGCAGGAAGGTTGATAGAAGCAGTTAATCTTAAAGGTTTTAGCAAAAATGATGCGATGTTTAGCAATGAACATGCAAATTTTTTAATCAATAAAAAACATGCTAGTTTTGATGATGCTTTATTTTTGATAGAGCTTGCTAAAAAAAGAGTTTTTGAAGAATTTGGGATTGTTTTAGAAGAAGAAGTGGTAATTATATAGTATTTTTAATATCTTCATAAACAATTTTAGCTATTTCTTGAACTAATTCTTGATAAGATTTATTTTTATCATTTGTGCTAAATTGAGTATTGATAGTAAGGATTTTATGATCTTTTAGTTTTTTTGTTTTGGCATTAAAAAGTTTGTATTCTATGTCGGCTTTGACTTCAAAATTGGAAAAAAGCAAGAAATTTTGTTGGCTTGCTTGAATGCTTTTTAAATCTAGCAAAATAATAAAATCAGCCTTTTTGAAACGATTAAATTCTAAAAACTCACTTGCATCGATGAAATTTTTATTTGTTTGTAAGATATTTTGGCTATTGATATAAGTTTGATTTTCTTTTTGACTAAGTAAGACAAAATTATTTTGCTCATTTAAAATAGCACTTAATGCTTTTAGTGTGTCTTTTGCCATGCTTTTAGCATCGATTTTTAAATTTGAAAAATAAAAATTATATTCTTTTTCATAGCTTGGCACTAAAGCTAAGGTGCTAATGTGTGAGAGTTTATCATAATTTATATCTTGATCAAGATTGATGATATTAAAATCATCATTATTTTGTAATTTGATGATTTTTTTATTTGCAAAAGAATTAGCATAAATAGCACTTAAAAAACACAAAAACACCAAAAAAAATCTCACTAAAAACCTTTTAATTTAAATTCATTCTTAGCAAAAGCTATAAAACTTGGAAGTTTAAAATCAGGACTATTGTAGTTTAAGGCCTTTTTATCAAAATCGTATAAAATTCCACCATTTTGTTTGACTAAAAAATCTCCTGCAGCTATATCCCAAGCTTTTGGGCCACCAAAACGCGGGTAAATTCCAGCTTTTGCTTCAAGTAAATATACAAACTTTAAAGCAGATGAAACCTTAATGCCTTCAAGATGATTTTGAATAAAAAAATCTTCATTATTATCATGATTTTTAGAGTAAAGGGCTATATTTTTAACCTTTTCGTATTGCTCTAGACTAAGATTTAAAATTTCATTATTTTTATAAACTTTAGTATGGGTATGTGCATAATAAAATGCATTATTTTCCACATCGCCTATAAGCGAAAGCACAGGAGTGTTTTTATGGATTAATGCGATTAAAACACAATATTCTTTATCTTTTTTAGTATAAGATTTAGTGCCATCAAGAGGATCTATTAGCCAAAAATACTCTAAATTTTTTCTTTCTTCATAAGAAAGTATATTTTCTTCAGAGCATATAGCTATATCGCTTGAAGCTAAAATTTCACTAATGGCTTCATTAGATTTTATATCAGCTAAACCTACTGGGGAATCATCATCTTTAAGCCATAAGGTATTTTTGTCTTTATATTCAAGCAATACCTTAGAGGCTTCCTTGCCTGCTTTTAAGGCTAATTCTAAAAGTGTGTCTAAATTTTTCATAAGAAAATTATAGCGAGTGAAAATAAATACTTAGTAGAGTTATTTTCTACTAAGATTATTGATAAATTTTATTAAGCTAATAGCTAAAATTGCTTCAAGTAAAGCAGTAAGCACTAATCCTGAGTATATATCTTGAGTGATAATATTAGTTTGATAAGAAAGCGTAGCTACTGCGATAAGTAAGGTTAGTGGCATAGAATGGCTTAAGCCAAATAAAAAGGTATTTTTTAAACCAAGTATTTTTACAAAAGTCATAGCACAAAGTATTCTTAGTCCTATCATAAAGATAGTTAGTGAAAAAGCTATGATTAAAACTTGAGGGTTTAAAAGCATTTGGAGTTTAAAGCTTGAACCTATATAAATGAAAAATATAGGGATTAAAAAGCCATAACCAAAACTAGAAAGTTTATGCTCTAAGTCTTTTTTATGATCAAAAAAAGTAGCTATAAATGAACCAGCTATAAAAGCTCCAAGTGCAACTTCAAGTTTAAAATAAATCATAATCGCAACTATGGCTATGAAAATTGCCATGCAAAATCTTATATCTTTTTCATTTTGATCTTGCCAAGGCATGAGTATAGTTTTAAGTTGTGGATACCACCAAAAAAGCACTTCTAAAAATTTAAATCCAAAAATACAAAGTGCTAAAAATCCCACTAGGTATAATAAATTTTGAGTGAGTGAGAAAAGATCAGCACCTTTTCCCAAAAATGCTGCAGCTATGGTAAGTAAAACTATGCTCACAACTTCAGCTAAAGTGGCTACCACCATGGATACATTAAGCCATTCACAGTTTTTGCCAAAGTCTCTATAAAGCGTTGAGAGCAAACCCACGCTCATAACAGGTATGATAATGACAAAAATATAAGAAATATCTATACTTTCAACCGCTAAAACACTAAAAACATATAAAAGTATGATGTAAATAAAAGCTTTATTAAGTAAGCTTCTTTCGGTTTTTAAAAAGGTTTTAAGATTGATTTCCATCCCTGCTATAAACATAAGATAGTAAAATCCTGCATTAGCCAAAAGCTTAAAATTCTCACTTTCTCCTATAAAACCTAAAAATCCTATAAAAGAGCCAAGCATAATTTCAGTGGCTGAAAGTGGGAGTTTTAAAAATTTAGCAATATAAGGTGATGTAAGCAAACATCCTGCTACGACTAATAAAATTTTTAAATCCGTAGCAGCTTGAGCATCAATGGCATGAGCTAGCAAAGCTAAATCCCATTTGTTTTAGTTTTTGTATATCTTTGCTAGGTTCTTCGCCTTTAGTTGTAAGATAATCACCTACTACTATAGCACTAGCTCCTGCGTCAAAAATTTCATATTGTCTTTCTTTTAGAACTACTTCTCTACCACCTGCTACCATGATATGTGCATTTGGTAAGTCTTTTTTAGTGTCTTTGATGATATTTAACGCCTCGTCAGCATTTAATAAGTTTTGCTTGAGCTTTAAATTTTCATTTGGTATGAAAAAATTAATAGGCGAGGAAAAAGGATCAAGCTCTTTTAAACTTGTTCTAAAACTTTTTCTATCAGCTTCGCTTTCTCCAAGACCATAAATTCCGCCACAACAAAGCATTAAACCTGCTTCTTTAGCATAAAGATTAGTTTGAAATCTTTGCTCCCAAGTATGCGTAGAGCATATGTTTGGAAAAAATTCTTTAGAAGTTTCTAGATTATGATTATAAGAAAAAATTCCTGCTTTTTTTAATTCTTTGAGTTGTTCTAAATTTGCTATGCCATTGCAAGCTATGAGTAAAAGTCCTTCTACTTCTTTTTGCACCGCATGAGCTACTTTGCACACATACTCAAGTTTTTCATCATCAAGTCCAGCACCTGCTGTAACTAAACAAAAACCTAAAGCCTCGTTTTTCTTAGCTATTTTAGCTTCTAAAACAATTTGATCTATATCTTTTCTTTTGTATTTGTTGATATTAGTTTTTACATGAGCGCTTTGAGTGCAGTATTTACAATCTTCCCCGCACCCTCCACTTGCTATATTAGATATAGCACAAAGCATGATTTGCATTAAATTTCCTTTTTGATTTTGCATTTTAAGCACTCTAAAAATGTGCCTTTTTTAAGCTCTTTGATAATCAAAGTTTCGCTACATTTGCTACATTTTTCTTCACTTGGTTTGTATTTGCTTATATAGTTGCATTTTGGATAAGCACTACATCCATAAAATTTACCACGCTTAGAAAAACGCTCCACGATCTCGCCTTCTTGACAGCTTGGGCATTTCACGCCTATGGTATTGAGTTTTTTCTCGCTTTTTTCTTCATTTTGTGTTTCTTGTTTTAAATTTCTTGAGTATTTACATTTTGGAAAATTTAAACAAGCTATAAATTCTCCATATCTTCCTTTTCTTATAGCAAGCTCTCCACCGCAATCAGGGCAGGTTTCATCTAGCTTTGTGAAAGTTTTTTGGCTTTTTATGTTTTTTTTACCTTCATCAATTTTTCTCATAAAAGGAAAATAAAACTCTCTTAAAACTTCTTGCCAGTCCATTTTGCCTTCTGCAATGATATCAAGTTTATCTTCCATTTTAGAAGTAAAATCACTATCTACTATATCGCTAAAGTTTTGTTCTAAAACTTCTGTTACAACAAAGGCTATTTCATTAGGTATGATTTGCTTTTTATCTATACGCACATATTCTCTTGCACTAAGTAAAGAGATGGTTGGAGCATAAGTAGAAGGGCGTCCTATGCCAAGATTTTCTAACTTTTTAACAAGTCCAGCTTCAGAGTATCTTGAAGGTGGCTCGGTAAAATGCGAGTTTAATTCTATATTTTGTATATTTAGTATATCTTCTAGTTTTAAATTAGGTAAAATTTTATCTTTATCCATATCTCCATATACTTTATAATGCCCATCAAATAAAATTTTTCTACCGCTTATTTTAAAACTTGCTTCATTTGATTTTGCATAGACATTTTGAGTTTGAGATATAGCAGGATTCATTTGTGAAGCTAAAAAGCGATTATATATTAAAGTATATAATCTTGCTTCATCTTTTTCTAAAAATTCACTTGCAAGTTTTGGCGTAAAGCTAAGATTAGTCGGTCTTATAGCTTCATGTGCTTCTTGAGCGCCTTTGCTTTTAGTGGTATAAATATTTGCTTTGTTTGGTAGGTATTCTTTGCCAAAATCATTTTTGATGAGTTTTCTTACTTCTTCTAAAGCTTCTTTTGCGATGTTTAAGCTGTCAGTTCTCATATAAGTGATCACACCCATAATACCTTGATGGGTTTTTACACCCTCGTAAAGTTTTTGGGCAATCATCATGGTTTTTTTAGGATTAAAACCTAGGCGATTGCTCGCGCTTTGTTGCAGGGTTGAGGTCATAAAAGGTGCTTGTGGAGCTATTTTTCTATCTTTACTTTCTATATCTTTTATTTTAAAGTTAGCATTTTTGCAAGCTTCAAAGATGAGTTTGGCTCTATCTTCGTTAGTTAGACTTAGTTTTTCTATCTTTTGATTTTGAAATTCGACTAATTCAGCTTGCAAGTCTTTTTCAAAAATCATATCTATACTAAAGTATTTTAAAGGAGTAAAAGCTTTTATTTCTCTTTCCCTATCGACGATGATTTTTAAAGCCGCACTTTGCACACGCCCTGCACTTAAGCCTTTTTGGATTTTTTGATTTAGTAAAGGACTTAATTTATAGCCTACTATACGATCAAGTAAGCGTCTAGTTTGTTGAGCATTGACACTATTTACATTTAAAGATCTTGGGTTTTTTAAAGCATTTTCTATAGCGCTTTTAGTAATCTCATGAAAAACTATGCGTGGCAGGGAATTTTCATCTTTATTAATAGCCTTAGCTATATGATAAGCTATGGCTTCACCCTCACGATCCTCATCGGTTGCAAGGTAGATGGTTTTAGCTTTTTTAGCCTTTTCTTTGAGTTCTTTTACTAAACTTGAATGATCATTTGAAATTCTATATTCTGGTTTAAAATTTTCATCTTCTATTTTTATACCAAAGCTAGTTTTAGGTAAATCTCTAATGTGGCCTTTAGAAGCTATTACCTCATAGTCTTTACCTAGAAAATTACCTATGGTTTTAGCTTTAGCAGGTGATTCTACTATGATTAAATTTTTCATTATTTTCCTTATAAGGATTAAAATTAGTAAAAGTGTATAAAAAAAAGTTAAATTTTTTGCTTAGATGGATTTTTAAATAAAATGCAATTAATGATATAATTTTTTATAATTTAATTTCATAGGATATAAAATGTTTTTGCAAAAAAACTTACAAGCTTTAGAATTTACCAATAAACCATTACAAGAAAAAATTCTATCTTTAAAAGAAGAATTTATCGACATCTTTCCAAGTCAAACACCCTTTGTGCCTTCAAAAGATGATTTAATAAAACCTAATATATTTTTTTGCGGTATAGGAGATGGACTTTTTTTAAAAAAGCTTATCAATAAACATATTTTTATTTTTGATAAAGCAGAATTTTTTGCTAATGTTTTAAGCAAGATGGATTTGAGTCAAGAGCTTTCAAGCGGAAAAATATATCTTTGTGATGTAGAAGAGAAAAGATTAGAAGAGTATCTTGTTTTGCTTTTTTCACAAAAAGATTGTTTTGAGTATTTAGGGCTTTTTAAACTTTTGCCTTATAGTGAATTTTATAACAATAGTCCTATGTTTGATTTTGTGTATCAAAAGTGCTTAGATGTTATTTATAGAGTTGTCCTAAATATAGATACGAGCTTTACCATGGATGCTAAAATTTATAAACAATTTTTATCTAATATACCTTTAGTCTTAAAAAATACTCCTTTTCAAAGATTTATTTATGAAAATAAAGGAAGAAATAAAAGTGTTATTGTAGTGTGTGCAGGTCCTTCTTTAAATAAACAACTTAAGCTTTTAAAAACATATCAAGATGATTATGTGATATTTGCTTTAGATGCTACTTACAAAACTTTACTTAAGAATGAAATTTATCCTGATTTTGTTTTTACTATGGATATACAGGAAAAATGTAAATGTTTTTACGAGGATTTACCTTTAAATCCCAAAGAACCTATTTTTGTACTTAGTGGAAATATAAATAAAGAATTGATATTAATTTTAAAAGATAAAAAACAAAAAATTTATATTCTACAAAATTTAGATTACCAGCAAAAATTTAATTTAAATGATTTTGGCTATTTGGATATAGGTATCAATGTAGCTCATTTTGCTTATAATTTTGCTATAGCTTTGGGATTTACTAATGTAATCATGATAGGACAGGATTTGGCTTTTAGTGATGATGGGAAGTCACATGCTAACCCAGAAGTTTTTACATTTCATAATGTAGAAGAAGCTGAACACAAAGCAGAAAAACTTCGAGTGTTAGCTTATAATAAACAAGGATTTGTTCAAACAAATATAGGTTGGGATGAATTTAGAAAAAGATTGGAAGTTTTATTTTTATCTCATCCTAATGTTAAGTTTTATAATGCCACAGAAGGCGGAGCTTTTATAGATTATACCATAGAGATGCCTTTTGAAAAGGTTTTAGCACTATATAAAGATAACAAACAAGATTATGTATTTCCAAATGTTTTAAGTATCAATAGACAAGAAAAATTATTAAAAAAATCTTTGGAAATTTTACAAAAAGATTATTTAGAGTTAAATGCTTTACATCAAAAAGCAAAAGATCTTTTAGTAATTTTGCAAAATCAAAATGCAGTTTTTGATGAGCAAGTATCAAAGTTTATTTTTGATTTTAATGGTTTATTGGATAATGCGAAAATTTTACAAAGTTTTATGTATAAACCATTATTTTATCATAGGGGCTTTTTTAATGTGAGTTTATATCAAGAGTCTCAAAATGCTTTATCAAGTTATGCAGATTTTTTAAAAATATTTTTAGAATTTACAGCATTAAGTCTAGCAAGTATGGAAAATTCTATAAATGAATATAAAAATATCTTAAAAGTATAAATTTTTTTATCATTTTTTCGATATAGCTTAAACAACTGCATGGAAGCGGTTGAATTTATTTAAAAGGATTTAAAATGGGATTTCGTATAAATACTAATGTGGCATCTTTAAATGCTCAAAACAACGCAAATTTAAACTCAAGAGCATTAGATAACTCTCTAAGCAGATTAAGCTCAGGTCTTAGAATCAATTCCGCAGCAGATGATGCTTCAGGTATGGCTATAGCAGATAGCTTAAGATCACAAGCTAATACTTTGGGTCAAGCTATAAGCAATGGTAATGATGCTTTAGGTATTTTACAAACAGCTGATAAGGCTATGGATGAGCAGCTTAAAATCTTAGATACTATCAAAGTAAAAGCTACTCAAGCAGCACAAGATGGGCAAACTACTAAAACAAGAAATATGCTTCAAGCTGATATTAATCGTTTGATGGAGCAACTTGATAATATTGCAAATCAAACTTCATTTAACGGAAAGCAGTTATTAAGTGGTGGTTTTGTAAATCAAGAATTCCAAGTAGGTGCACAGTCAAATCAATCTATCAAAGCAAGTATTGGTTCAACTCAAAGCTCTAAAATAGGTGTAACTAGATTTGAAACAGGCTCACAAGCTAAAGATAGCGGTATAGCTCAACTTACTATTAAAAACTATAATGGTATAGATGATTTTAAATTCCAACCTGTAGTGATTTCTACTTCAGTAGGAACAGGTATGGGAGCTTTAGCTGAAGAGATTAATAGAGTTTCTGATATTACAGGTGTTAGAGCAAATTTCTTAGTTGAAACTACAGGTGTTGGTAATATTAAAGCAGGCAAAACTGATCAAAATTTTGCTATTAATGGGGTAAAAATTGGTGAGGTTGAGTATAAAGATGGTGATGAAAATGGAGCCTTGATTTCAGCAATTAACTCAGTTAAAGATACTACAGGAGTAGAAGCTTCTAAG
>NZ_JAKMSX010000013.1:0-21694 GCF_025772865.1 Campylobacter sp. CNRCH_2014_2452 | reverse complement strand
CCACTATAAGCAATGTGAGATCAATATAGATAAAATTAAGGAGTTGAATGATGAATTATGAGCAAAGATTAAATCAATTTAAAAAAATATATCCCGAAATTTTAGAGTTAAGCTTGGCGGAAAAATCCCCATTTGGAGAATTAAAAAAGATATTAGATGATAGCATAAAAAATGATGTTATTAAAAACGAAGAGCAGTTTAAAACTTTAGCGAATGCGCTATCTTTAGTAGGACAAAGTATAGTAGCACAAAGTCAAACGACAGCATTGGGTATGATTTTGCAAGGCGATGAAAACGAACTTAATAGCGAGAAAATAAAACTTATACAAGCACAAATAGAAACTGAAAAGAAAAAACCCGCACTCATAGATAGACAACGAGAACAAATAGATGATATGTTAAGAATAGAAGCGGCAAAAGTTGCACAAGGATATAGTTTTGGGCTAAGCGCAGGTGGGCTTGAAATACCAAAAGAGTTGGAATCTTGGGTAAAAGAAAAAATTGAAAATATAGATAAATGATTGATAAAAAATATAGAACTCCAAAATATTTTTTAAGAGCTAAATATCCACAGAATGCAAATGACATAGGATATGTAGAATGCTATCAAGCTTGGTTTTTATACGGAACTACCTTTGTACATAAATATGTAGAGCTTTTGCATAAACAATTAATAAGAAAAGGTAGGGCTGTAAAAACAAGAATTTATCACCCGCTCTTCCCAAATTCCTATGGAATTGATTTTTATGATATTAAAAGTCCTTCTAGAGCTCCATATAATTACCATAATAGTGGGGATTTGGGGTTAAATCAGTTTTTTGTAGGTCAAAACCCTTATGAGTGGTATAGAGGAGACCCTGGAGATAAAAGTGGAATATATCATGATACTTGTCAAATTATAAGGAAAAGACAAAATTTAAGCTTGTTTAGTTTTGATTTTCATGGAAAAAATGTTGTTACAAACCCTAGCTATCTTTTAAAATACAAAGAAGAGCTAAAGAATTTTTATTATCTACATGATCTTACTTTTGAAAAAATACATGGCTTTTATGGTGCTATAGTCCCTGGATATGGTAAGCCAAAATATATTTTTGTAAAATCTAATATAATTAATAACGAGTTTATAAAACCTAATTTTATTTTACCGGATAAAGACAAATTTAAGCCAAGTTTAGTAGAGAGTGAAGATGGTAGATATTACAATTTAAGACCATATTATGATGAGTTCTTGAGATTAAATAAAAATGTATTTATTGTACCTGAAAAAATATCTAATATTGATTTTTTAAGTGCATTTAACAATAACATCAATGTTTCTAAATTAGGCGATATATTTCACCCTCTAGCATTTCTTTCTAATTTAAATAATATAGCTTATCAAGAGCCTGTTGTTTTGAGAAGTCAGAATAGTCTTTTTAATAAAAATATTTCATTGATGCCTTGTTATAATAATGAAAGCAATATGCCTTATGGAAGAAAAGATAGATGGTTTATTTTATGGGATAGTATGTATGATCTTTATGTGAAAGAAGATAAGGAATGGTGGGAGTTTATAATAGCTCCTGTTGTTTCTGCTGTGATTGTTTTTATTAGTTTTTATACAGGTGGAGTTATAGGTGGGGCTTTAGGTGGTATGATAGGCGGAGCTTCGGCCTCAATTATAACAAATATAACAATCGCGCTTAGTACGCTTGGAGGTGTTATAGATGCATTAAGTTTTTTAGGCATAGTAGATAATGGAAGTTCTTTAGCTAAAATAAATAAAGTTTTAAAATTGGTTTTAGCTGTTGCAGGATTGGTAAGTGCTGGATATAAAATAGGAGTTGATATTAATAGTGCAATTTCTAATCAAACCCCTATAGTTGATGTTTTAATTAATAAAGATGCTACATCTTCAGATATTATAGGTTATATTAGTGATATATTTTTAAGCTCTAATTTAAAAGAAGCTAGTTTGCCTTTAGATGAAAATAGTGATATTGATGAGCATGTTTTTTTTGGAGAGGCTTCAAAGGAAGATGTTGAAATGGTAACTAAAAATCTACTAAATGAAAACTGGTATAGTTTTGACACCTTAGATATTTTAAATGAAAAAGATGTTGAGATATAATTTAGATAATTAAGTTTTGTCTAATATATTTTAAAGTATCTTTTGGAAAATAAAAAATATATGTTCTTAGCAAATTATACCCATTTTATACCTATTTGTGAATTTTTTGGTATAAAATATCTATAAATAAGCTATTTTATAGCATAGTTCAAACCTTGCTGGGGACACCATTTCAAGGAAAAAGATGTTTCATATAGTCTTAGTTGAACCTCGCATACCACAAAATACAGGAAGTATAGGTAGAATGTGTTTTAATGCAGGTTTTGCTTTACATATTATCAATCCGCTTTTTAGTATTGATGAAAAGGCAGTTAAAAGAGCAGGGCTTGATTATTGGAAAAAATTAAATCCTTTTTTATGGGATAATTTAGAAGATTTTTTAAAAGAGTATGAAAAATTTCAAGATAGATTTTTCTTTGCAACAACTAAAACTACTCAAGCTTATTTTGATGTAAATTATCAAAAAGGTGATTTTTTATTTTTTGGAAGTGAAAGTTTTGGTTTGCCTATGGATTTAATGCAAAAAAAATGGGAAAATGCCATTACTATACCGATGAAAGATTGTGGTAGAAGTTTAAATTTAGCTACAAGTGTAGGCATAGTGAGTTATGAAGCTTTGAGGCAAAATTTTGCCTCTTTTGAAAAATTTTAATGATTTAAAACTTGATTTAAAAATTCTTTCAATCTTTCATTTTTTGGGTTTTCAAAAGCTATTTTAGGACATTCATCTACTGCTATAATGCCTTTATCCATAAAGAAAATTCGATTAGCTACATTTCTTGCAAATCCCATTTCATGTGTAACTACAAGCATGGTTAGACCTTCTTTAGCTACTTCTTTCATGATATTTAAAACCTCACCTATCATTTCAGGATCTAAAGCTGAAGTTGGCTCATCAAATAAAATCACATCAGGATTCATCATTAATGATCTTGCTATAGCAATACGCTGTTTTTGTCCGCCTGAAAGCTTATGAGGAAAATAATTTTCTTTATCACTTAAGCCAACTTTTTTGAGTAATTCTCGTGCTTTTTTTACTGCTTCATCTTTACCCATGATTTTTGTTTGTACTGGCGCTAGGCATAAATTTTCCAAAACATTTTTATTATTAAAAAGATTAAAATGTTGAAATACCATGCTTACTTTTTGTCGAATTTTATTGATATCTGTTTTTTTATCAAGTATATTGATATTATTGATATAAATATTACCACTATCTGGTGTTTCAAGTTTATTTAAACAGCGTAAAAAAGTACTTTTTCCACCTCCGCTAGGCCCTATAATAGCAATAATATCACCTTTATGTACTTCAATGCTAATATCTTTTAAAACTTCTAAATCTCCATATTTTTTAATCAAATTTTCTATTTTAATCATGTTTGTTTAATCTCATTTCTATAAATCTTGCAATTAGTGTTAAAATTTTAACGCTTACATAATATACAAGTCCTGTAAAAATAATAGGTTTAGGGTTGTAATAAATTGCTTGTAAGCTTTTACTTTGCATGGTAATATCCATAACGCTAATATAGCCCACTATTGAAGTTTCTTTAAATAAAGAAATAAATTCATTCATTAAAGAAGGTAAGATATTTTTAATCGCTTGCGGAAAGATGATTAGTCTCATAGAAGCAGAATAATTAAGCCCCATTGCTCTTGATGCTTCCATTTGTCCTTTGTCTACACTTTGAATTCCACTTCTTACGATTTCAGCTACATAAGCAGAACTATTAAGTCCAAGTGCAATAATAGCTACATAAAAATTATCACTCCAAGTAGCAAAAATCACTACTGAAAAAATCAAAAGCTGTAAAAGCAGAGGGGTTCCGCGTATAATGTCTATGTATTCATCTATGATGAAATTTAAACTTTGGATTTCTAAAAATCTTAAAAATGCTAGGAAAAAACCAAGTGCTATTCCTATTAAAATTCCACCCACTGTTAAGCCAAGTGTTGTGAAATAACTATGAACATAAGCTTTGGCTTCTATAGTATAAGCATATTCTCCTGTAGCTAAGCCATTTTGATCTTTAACTTGTAAAATTTCAATAGGAAATGAAAAATAAGCCCAAAAAACAATAATGCCAAAAAATACAAAAATTTTCATCGTATTTTGTTTCAATTTAAACACCTTATAAAATTTTAAAAAAACTAAGTGTATAAAAATTAAGTTTTCTTTTTACTTAAAAGCATTTTTATGTGTTTTTTTGGTAAATATCGTGAGTTAAATTTTCACATAGCTGTAAAAAATAAAATAAAATTAATATAAAATTATATTTTTTTGTAGCAAATTCATTTTTTTATGATAAATTTACACTCGATTAAATTATAAAAAGGAGATAAATATGGATTTAATATCCCAATTTGTTGGCTTTGTAAATAATCAGTATTATTCCATTTTGGTTATTTTGCTTATTATTGTAGGGTTTTATTATAGTTATTTGACGGGTTTTGTGCAATTTCGAATGCTTCCTTATGTGTTTGACATTTTGACAGAAAAGCAAGAAAAACATGAAAAACACCATATTACTCCTTTTCAGGCTTTGATGATTTCAACAGCTTCAAGAGTTGGTATAGGAAATATTGCAGGTATTGCAGTAGCAGTTGTTTTAGGCGGACCTGGCGCTTTGTTTTGGATGTGGGCTATGGCATTTTTTGGTGGCGCTTCAGCTTTTGCAGAAAGCACTTTAGCACAAGTTTATAAAAGTCGTGATGGAAAAAGTTTTAAAGGTGGCCCTGCTTATTATATTAGTAAAGCTTTAAATTTAAAATGGCTTGGAGCTGTTTTTGCGGTGATTTTAATCATTACTTATGCTTATGGATTTAATGGACTTCAAAGTCAAACTATGACTTCAGCATTTGAGTTTTATTATAAAGGTATGGTTGATGCTAGCGAAGTAAGTTTTTCGCAAAGTTGGTGGCCTATTGTAATAGGGGCTATTTTGGCTATTTTTGCTGCTTATATGTTTTTTGGTGATCATACTAAAATAGGTAAAGTAAGCTCGGTCATCGTTCCTATTATGGCGATGATTTATGTTGGTTTATCTATTATAGCGATGTTTATGAATTTTGATAAAATTCCTGAAGTGTTTTCTATGATTTTTAAAAGTGCTTTTGATTTTGAAGCTATTTTTGGTGGATTTGCAGGTTCTGCTTTAGTTATAGGTATAAAAAGAGGATTATTTTCTAATGAAGCAGGTATGGGTTCAGCACCAAATGCAGCAGCTTCAGCTCTTACAACTCACCCTGCAAAACAAGGGGTTATTCAAGCATTTTCTGTATTAATTGATGTGATTATTTGTACAAGTTCAGGATTTTTGGTATTATTTTCACTTGCTTATGCTAATAATATTGGTGTAGACGGTAAGCCTATTTTAACAGCACTACCTTTAGTACAAGAATCCATGAAAGAATATTATGGAAATCTAGGTGTACATTTTACTACTGTTAGTATAGTTTTATTTGCTATTACTTCTTTGATAGGAAATTACTATTATGCTCAAGCAAATATTAAATACCTTACTCAAAATCCTATTATTATTAATCTTTTTAAAGCAAGTGCCGTGCTTATGATTTTTATTGGTGCAAATATGGATTTAAAATTTGCATGGGATTTAGCTGATACTACTATGGCGTTTATGGCTACGATTAATATCATTTCTATTTTATTGCTTGGTGGTATAGTGAAAAAGGTATTAAAAGATTTTAGCG
Source organism: Campylobacter sp. CNRCH_2014_2452 (assembly GCF_025772865.1). Taxonomy (NCBI): domain Bacteria; kingdom Pseudomonadati; phylum Campylobacterota; class Epsilonproteobacteria; order Campylobacterales; family Campylobacteraceae; genus Campylobacter; species Campylobacter sp. CNRCH_2014_2452. The sequence goes on along the minus strand of NZ_JAKMSX010000013.1, from coordinate 15,873 downwards.
AGCAAAAAAGACAAGGTAGAGATCCAGTGTTTAGCGCTTCAAAGCTTGGTATTAAAAACGCAGAGTGTTGGGACTAATGATAGATTATATTATTATTGCTTTGTTTATAGCTTTTATGGTTTTTCTTGTGTTTGGCTTTAACCGCCAAATGCAAGAAAAAGCCAAACAAAGAGAAGAAAAATTAAAAACAAAGAAAGATTTTAAAAAAAATAGGTAAAATACACTAAAAAATTTTTAAAAAAGAGTGTAAAATGAAATTGTTAATAGAAATAGGTACAGAAGAACTTCCTGCTATTCCTTTATTAAAAGAACTTCCAAATATTAGTAAAAAATGGGAAAAGATTTTACAAGAGTATCATTTAGAATCTGAATTTAAATTTTTCTATACTCCTAGAAGATTGGTTTTTATCCATGAAAATTTTAAAGAAAAACAAGATGATTCTTTTGTGGAATTTATAGGCGCACCTAAGGCGATAGCTTATAAAGATGGAAAGCTTACTCAAGCAGGATTTAGCTTTTTAGAAAAAAGTGGTTTAAAAGAAGAAGAGCTTGAATTTAAAGAAATTAAGGGTAAAGAAGTATTGTATTGTCAAAAACAAGTACAAGGCTTGCAAAGCAAGGTGGTTTTAGCTCAAATGATCGAGGCTTTTTTAAAAAGCTTGAGTTTTGGTAAAACTATGAGATGGGGTGATGGTAGATTTGAATTTATCAGAGCTATTCGCTCGCTTTGTTGTATTTTAAATGATGAATTGATTGAGTTTGAAAGCTATGGCGTTAAAAGTGCAAAAAGTACTTTTGTGCATAGAAGTGTTAGTTATGATTTGATAGCTTTTGCGAATATTGATGAGTATTTTAAAACTTTAGAGCAAAATTATATTATTTTAGATCAAGAACAAAGAAAAAAGCTTATCATTGAACAGTTAAAGACACTTGAAAAAGAAAATGATATTACTATTGCAGAAGATGATGAGCTTTTAGCTGAAGTTGTAGCTATCACAGAGTATCCAAAGGCATTATTAGGGCATTTTGAAAAAGAGTATTTAGAAATCCCAAGCGAAGTGATAATTACTTCTATGAGAGAAAATCAACGCTATTTTGCAGTATTTAAAAACAATACTTTAAGCAATCATTTTATTGTAGTTTCTAATGCGGTTTGTGAAGATTATTCTAAAATCATTAATGGAAATGAAAGAGTTTTAAGAGCAAGATTAAGTGATGCGATGTTTTTTTGGAAAAATGACTTAGCGCAGGGTTTAAATAATGATAAAATAAGCCAAATGGTTTATCTTGAAGGACTTGGAACCTTAAAAGATAAAATTATTAGAGAACAAAAAATTGCTACTAAGCTTTGTGAGGTTTTTGCTAATACTCAAAAAGATGAAATTTTAAAAGCTATAGAATACTCAAAAGCTGATCTAAGTACTCAAATGGTGTATGAATTTACTGATCTTCAAGGCATTATGGGATCTTATTATGCTAAGGCTATGGGTATGAGCGATGAGCTTGCTTTGGCGATTAAAGAACAATACCTTCCAAATGGCGATAATTCAGCTATGCCAAGTAATGAATTTAGTTCTATTGTAGCTTTGGCTTATAAATTTGATACACTCGTGGGGCTTTTTTCAATGGGGAAAATCCCAAGTGGTACAAAAGATCCTTATGCTTTAAGAAGAGCAGCAAATGGTGTTTTAAAAATTATTCTAGCTTTAAATAAAAATTTTGATCTTAAGATATTTTTAGAAGTAATAGCTAGTGAATATAAAAGCTTTGATTTGAAAATTTTATTAGACTTTATCTTAGAGCGTTTATATACTTTTTATGAGGTTAATGCTTCTTTTGTTAAAGCTGTGCTTAGCTCTAAAACTTATGATGTTATTTATATTGATTCTTGTATTAAAGCTTTAATACAAAGTGCAAATAAGGCAGATTTTAGTCAAAATTTTGCTACTTTTAAGCGCTTGGCAAATATTGCAATATTAAGTGAAGTTCAAATTAATGAAAATTTGTTTAACATTCAAGAGGAAAAAGATTTATACCAAGCTTTTATGCAGTGTAAAACAAAAGAAAATAATACCCAAGAGCTTTTAGAAAGCCTTTTTGCACTAAAACCACAAATTGATGCTTTTTTTGATAAAGTAATGATTAATGACAAAGATGAAAATATTAAAAACAATCGTCAAGCTTTAGTATGTGCAATTTATCGTGAGTTTTTAAAAATAGCTGATATTAAAGAGCTTAGTGTATGAAAAAAATTCTTTTTTTACTTTGTTTTTTGGTATTTGCATTAGAAGCTAGAGAGATTGAGCTTGTAAAAGGGCAAGTAATTTTTTTAGAATTTGATAAAAATAATTTTTTACAAATTAGCTCAAATTCTAAAAAACTTCCTTTTTTTGAGTATAAAAATAAAGTCATTGTTAGTATAGCCATACCTTATAAAAATCCTAAAGATAGAAAATTAATAGCTGAATTTAAAGATAATTCCAAAGAAGAAATTAACATAAAATTTAGCGAAGGAAACTATAAAAAAGAATTTTTAAAAGTTAGTGCTTCTAAGGTTAATCCACCTAAAGAAACACTTGATCGCATTAGCAAAGAATATCAAGAAGCTATTAAGGTTTATAATACTTATACCAATATGGCTTTATTTGAAGGCAATTTTACATACCCTTTAGAAAGTAAAATTACAAGTGCTTTTGGAAAAGCAAGATTGTTTAATGATACTCTTAAAAGTTATCATAGCGGAACTGATTTTAGAGCAGCAAGTGGGACAAAAATTTATGCTAGCAATGATGGTATTGTAAGGATTGCTTCAAATCGTTATTATGCAGGAAATTCAGTGGTAATTGATCATGGATATGGGATTTATTCTCAGTATTATCATCTATCAAAACTTAATGTAAAAGTAGGACAAAAGGTAAAAAAGGGTGAGCTTATAGGTTTGAGTGGAGCTAGCGGTAGGGTTACAGGGCCACATTTGCATTTTGGAATTTTAGTTAATGGTGTGCAAGTTGATCCACTTGATTTTATAGTCAAATTTAATGCTTTATAATGATAGCTTTTAGTGAGTTTTTTCAAAATTGGATTGATAAATATTACTCCCAAGCTGTGAGTGTTGGTAAAAATGGAGATTTTTATACCGCAGTTAGCGTGGGAAATCTGTTTGGAACACTCTTAGCTAATCATTTTTTAAAACTTATAGATGATAAAAAGCTAATTTTACCGGTTGAAGTTGTAGAAATAGGGGCAAATGAAGGGCATTTAATGCTTGATTTTATACAAGCTCTATACACTCTTAGGGCTGATATTTTAGAGCAGATTGAGTGTTTTATCGTAGAGCCACATGAAAAATTAAAATGTGTTCAAAAAAAACTTTTTGATGAGTATGATTTGGATGTAAAAATTTATAATTCTTTAGAAGAATGTCATTTTAAAAACGCCTTTTTTTACGCTAATGAATTATTTGATTGTTTTGCGTGTGAGCTTATAAAAGATAGAACAATGGCATATGTTGATGATGATTTAAACATTGTTTTTAAAGCTATGAATGAAGATCTTTTAAAAGAATGTGAAAAATATTCTATCACTAATAGCGAGCTTTGTATTTCTTATAAACCCTTTTTATCCAAATTAAAACAAACCTGTGAAAAACTAACTTTTGCATGTTTTGATTATGCAAAAAAAGAAGAAAAAATTAGTATTAGAATGTATAAAAATCACCAAGTGTATAATCTTTTTGAAGAAAACTTAAAAGATTTTTTTGCTAAAAGCGATATTACATATAATGTAAATTTTGATCATTTTTTACAAGTTTTAAAAGAAGAGGGCTTTGAGGTGTTAGAATATAAAAATCAAAATCAAGCTTTAATTGATTTTGGCTTAGAAGAAATTATCGAGCAAGTTAAAAATATTAACCTCCAAATTTATAAAAACTTTATCAACCAAAGTAAAAATTTGATGTTTAACTTTGGCGATAAGTTTAAGTTTTTAGAATTTAAGCTTTAAAATCACTGCTTGTAATATCAAGCCCAAAGCCTTTTAAGCCTATAAATTCTTTATCGGTATTTTGACTTAGAAGTTTGATTTTTGAAATTTTTAAATACCTTAAAATTTGCGCTCCTATGCCATAATTTTTAAATTGTATGTTTTCTTGTTTTTCATTTTTCATGAAAATGATTACACCACCTTTTTGACTTAAAAATTCAATTTGTTTTAATAATTCATTAAATTTATTAGAAGTTAGAAGCTCAAAGTCGCTTCCACTAAGATAAAATTTAACATTCTCGCATTCTTTCAAAGTGCCAAAACTAAAAGCTATGTGTTCATTTTCATTGTGATCTTTAAAAGTCATTTTTTTAGCTTTAAAACCTGCTAAAATACTTTCTTCTTCTTTAATTAAAGAAATCAAACTTTCATTTTTTAAACGATACTCGATTAAATCTGAAATAGTAATCATATTAATATTATGTTTTTTGCAAAACTCAAGCAAATCGCTTCTTCTAGCCATATCTCCATTATCTTTAACAATTTCACATATTACGCATGCTTCTTTTAATCCTGCCAAACGACATAAATCCACTGTTCCTTCTGTATGGCCCGTTCTTTCTAAAACTCCACCTTTTTTTGCTATCAAAGGATTAATATGTCCAGGACGCACAAAATCACTCGCCTTTGCATTATCATCAGCAAAAATTTGTATAGTCATATCTCTTTCGTAGGCACTTACTCCTGTTGTTGCATTTTTTGCATCGACAGTGATGGTAAAAGCTGTTTCGTGATTTGATGTGTTTTTAGGTACCATTAAAGGTAGTTCAAATTTTTTAGCTAAGTTCTCACTTAATGCTACACATACCACACCTCTTGCGTGAGTGATGGTAAAATTTACTTTTTCTTGTGAGCTAAATTGTGCAGGGAAAATCAAATCCCCTTCATTTTCCCTATCTTCTGCATCCACCATTACTAACATTTTACCATCTTGAAGTTCTTTTATAGCTTGTTCTATACTTATATATCCCATAAAATCATTCCTTGAAAATATTTTAAAAATATTATAGCATTTTTCTTGACATTGTATAAAAAATAATATATAATATCACTTTTAATTTAAATAAAAAATTTCTATTGGGGTATCGCCAAGCGGTAAGGCAACAGGTTTTGGTCCTGTCATTCAGGGGTTCGAATCCCTTTACCCCATCCACTTCATATGATGCCGCGAAGTAGAGCAGTGGTTAGCTCGTCGGGCTCATAACCCGAAGGTCGGGAGTTCAAATCTCCCCTTCGCAACCATTATATAAAAATAATTTATAATCTATTTCAACAGATATTTTTTAGCAATATTGAAATCAAATTAATTTAAAATTTCTAAAATTATTGAAATTTTAAAAATACAATACAAAGAATAAAATAGATAAAATATATTTAACAAGAATAAATGGCGAGTTTAATAGGCGTATGATTTATTAATTAATATTGCACATGCTTTGTATTTTATTGTAAAAATGTAAAAAAATGATATTTTTTGTTAAATAGGTAATGTATTAAAATTTTTAGAGTGCAAGAAAAACAATATTGATTTAAAGTCTAACAAATAAAAATATTTCTTAATTGATGAAGAGCAAATGAGGAGACTTTATATTTTAAAGCTGGATATAACAAGATAGTATTATAAGCTGCTAACTACTTAATCGTTTCTTGATTAAATTCTTTAAGATCTATAAATAATAAATCTTTATAATGATTAGCAAATGCTTCTTTTAAGGTTTTATTAAATATTTCATTATGAATATTCATTCTAAGATTCTTTAGATAAGTATAATAATGAGTAGTGTTAAGTTCCTTTAATAAAACATTCATAGTTTTTTAAATTCACAGCCATTATCTGTGAGTATGCTAAATTCTTTTATGAATATTATTAGTTTTTAAGATAATAACAAAACTTTTAAGATATGCTAGTATATCTTGTCTTTTTAGGAGATAAAGCTACAGTATAATCAATTCTTGTAACTAAATCTATCATAGTAAGTATATATTTTTATTTTATTATCGACATATTTTATAGTATCTATTGCCCAAGTATTCATAGGAGTTGTTTTAAGATTTTTTTAGTTATCTATTTTTAACTCTCTCTTGTAGCTTTTATTTTGGCCTAGATAATTAATTCTTGTAAGTGTTATTCTCATTTTATCTTTAGAGATGATTCTTCTTATGGTGGAAACACTAGGAGGTTTTATTATAAAAAAGGCTTTAAAAAATAATACAATCTTTCTTTATCTAAATTTATATAAATATGCCTAAGTATTTTAATATTTAAAGTAATTTCCAAATCAAAAGAACTTCTTATATTTTTTACTTTAGTGTATTTTGTATTTAGGGTATTTAAATTATCATTATTTTTGTGATAAATTTCTTGTTTTCTAAAAAGTGTCTTTTTATCTATATTAAAAGCTTCTAAAGTAGCTTTTAAACCATGATGCTTATGAAAGATATAATTTTTATTCTTTGTTCTATTATTTTATGTTTTATTTCAAAAATATAACTATATTCTCTTAATTTAGCAAATCCTTTTATACATCTAAATAAATAATCTGTTTGGGGATAAATATTCCTTAGTTAGTTTTATTAATCAAATATTTCTTGATTGGTAAATAAAAGATAGTAGTTTTATTAACTAAGAAAGTGCCAAATGTGTTCGAACTTGTGTGATAATATTTTATCTTGATGCTTTTAATCCTCACATTGAAGCAATATAAAATAAGTATAAGAAATTAATTTTAAAATATTTTGTATAATTATTCTAAGGTATATTGTAGCAATTATTATATTATTGTAATAATAATCAAGATTTATTTAATGATTACTCTTTCTTTTTTATGAGTCGTTAAATGATATAAGAATAAATTATACTCTTGTTTTCTAAGTTGATAACATGAAATAAAATTTATTTTATACTCTTCTTGAATATTAAAGATAATAAACATCTAACCACTGCAATAATCTTTAAAAAATATTGATTAAGTTTGATGTTGAAATAATGTATGCCGTACTGCCTTCTATATAGTATGAACTACAAGTAAAATTCTTTCTTTTTTAAAAAATATAATCTTCTTCATTGCTTGATTGATATAACTAAGCCATATTTATATGTAAATCACTGATTTGATCTTGTTAAAACCAACTACAATGAAGCTTAAAATAAATATAGCAGTTTTGATTTTTAAACATTTGAAGAAATGGAATAAAAATCCTGAAAAAATTATCAATTATTTTAAAATAATTATAGATAAACATGACAATGAGATAAATATATAGTATTAATTTTAAAATCCAATTTTATACAAATCCAACATAATAAAGATTTTCATCACTTAGTTATTTTAAACAAACAATTGCGTTAAAAAATGAAATCATAAATAATGCTATGAAAAATATATCAAACTTATAGGATAAAATTTTTAAGTAAAAAACTATAAATGGAGTGCGGTTGTAAATATCAAAGAAACCATACCAATGAATGATTTAGAAAATCTTTTTAAACACTTTTAAAAATACGGCTTTTAATGCCATTAAATAGCAATCACCGTGATGAAGAAGAGAAGAAGCAAGATAAGGTTTTCAAAAGAAGCACCTTTTCTTTTCTTCTCTAAATAAAATACACCTTATAGGTGCTATATGTTTTGTACTAAAATGGGTGCTAGGGTTGTCTAAGTGTGTAGCACGGAAAGCGGACAAAGTCTGCCGCTTAATATTAAGATTAAACAGATATATCTAAAAGCTGATCTTTTTTATTGTCTGCTTTATCTGTATTTGTAGAATTACTTTGTTCTTCTTTTTTAGCTTCAGCTTCTACTTTTTTTGTATTATCATTCTCAGCTTTTTTTTCTTGTTCAAATTTAGCTTCTTCAAGTTTTAATAGTGGTTTTGCTGTATAACGCAAGCTTGTATCAATAACTTGATTACAACATTGAGAATATACTAATCCCATCATTATCCTTTAGTGATTTATACAAATACCTAATTTAGCACAAGCTTGATGCTGATAAATAGGCTGATGTATTGTCTGGCAATTATGAAAATTTTCACAAGTTATACTTCTATCTTGTTGTTGTGAATTATTAAAATTTTTCTTGCTATGATAACTATGATTTAAAGCTAAAGCAACGCTAGATAATGAAGCAATAACTGCTAAACCTAAGATAATTTTTTTCATTATTTTTGAGCCTTTTTATGATTATTTTTGATATATGAATAATTATAAAAGTCAAAAAATTAATTTAATATTAAATAAGAGAAAAAAACAAAATTTGCTTAAATATTGAAAAAAAATTACTCAACTTTTTTTGTTTTTTCTCGCGCGTATGCGTTTTTATATATTAAAAAAAGCAGGGGATGGATTTTCACAAAAGTCTATGTGATAGGAGATAGTGAAATATTAAGTGGATAAAGTCAAAGATGATAAAGATACTTTAAGAACTTTGTTTGAAACACACAAGACAAATAATGAAAGATTAGAAACTCGACTAAAAGAAATAGGCAGATGGTGCGAAAAAAATTTAAGCGTGGAGCAGTTAAAAGAAATATTTCCATTAAAAGCCGAAAGAATAGAAAAAGAGCTTAAATATCAAAGAGCTTTTGAAAATTCTTTTGAACAAGCAAAAACTAAAAGAAACGATAGAGGGTTTGGGTTTAATAGATAGTTTTCCTTTTTTGGTGCTTTAGCAAATCGCACCTGTTAAGGTGCTATGATTTGCGATAATTGGGGTGCGGGGGCTGTCTGAGTGCGTAGCACGGAAGATGGACAAAACCCACTGCCCTAATATTAAGATTAAGCAAATATATCTAAAAGCCGATCTTTTTTGCTAGTATTTGCTTGATTATCAGCATTTGTAGAATTACTTTGTTCTTCTTTTTTAGCTTCAGCTTCTACTTTTTTTGTATCTTCTTGCTGTTTAGCAATCGCCTCTTCTAATGCAGGTTTATCTCGATATTCTACTTTGGTATCTACCAAGCCGTGACAAGTATTAACAAACATTAACAATATCCTTTCCATTTGCAAAAAGCATCTTGATAAATAGGTTGATGTATTGTCTGGAAATTATGAAAAGTTGCACAAGTTATACTTCTACCTTCTATATATTCTTGTTGTGAATTATTAAAATTTTTCTTGCTATGATAACTATGATTTGAAGCTGAAGCAACGCTAGATAATGAAGCAATAACTGCTAAACCTAAGATAATTTTTTTCATTTTAATCCTTTCTATGATTAAAATTTTGATATATGAATAATTATAAAAACTAAAAAATTAATTTAATATTAAATAAGAGAAAAAACAAAAATTCGTTTAAATATTGAAAAAATTACTCAACTTTTTTTGTTTTTTCTCGCGCGTACGCGTATGCATTTTTTTATATATTTTTTAAAAAAAGAAAGGCTGTCTGAGTGCGTAGCTGTAAGGGGTATTTTAAAAAGAATATGTAACTATCTATAGCTTTAAGGTTTGGAGGATAGTTACATAGAAAACTTAAATAATTTTATTTAATTGCATAAATATTTTATAGGAGTGTATAATGAATAAGATTGATAATATTGCAAATTTTTTAGATAACAACTCTAAAAAATGTTTAGCTATAAATGGGTCTTGGGGTATAGGTAAAACTTATTTATGGAAACAAGTTGAAAAGAAACTTTCTAAAGATAAAAAAGTTGTTTATATAGATCTTTTTGGTAAAGAAAGTTATAAGCAAATATTAGAAGAAATAGTTGTAAGCCTACATGGAGATTATAATAAAATTACCAAAACAACTTTTAAAGGTTTAGAAGGTTTGGTTAAAAGTATAAGTGGTGGCTTAATAGATATAGATAGTGATGCTATTTTTTCCTTTTTAAAAAAGGAAGACTTTGATAATATTATTGTGTGTTTCGATAATATAGAAAGAAGATCTGATAATCTTTCTTTGAAAGAAATTTTAGGACTTGTAAATTTACTTAAAGAAGAAAAAGAATGTAATGTTGTTGTGATTTTTCATGAGGAAGAATTAAAAGAACAAGATAACAATCTGGCTAAAAACAATAAAGAAGAACAAACCAAACAATATAATAGTAAAAACTGGTATCAAATATACAAAGAAAAGGTTATTGATTGTGAAATAACCATAAAAAACAATGATGAAGTAGCAAAAGCAATTATAAAAGATAGAATAAATAAATATACTAAAATTACAGACGAGATAAAAAATATTATTGGAAATATTATTTTTGAAAGATATAAAGAACAATGCAATGGAAATCTAAGATTGCTATATCATGTGTTAGAACATATAGATTATTTTAACAAGCAATGTTTTTTATTGTTTTGCAAGTATGACAATAAAAAAACATTTTCAGATGCTCTAAAATTAAGTTATATCTCATTAATATTTCAAATTAAAAAATACCTTTCTATTAAAATAGAAGAAAATGACATTTCCTCAAACTACCATCTTTATGAAAAATACCTAAAAAATATGTTTTATTTAAATAAAGAAGAAAAATACCAACTAAGACGCGATTTTTATCAAACTTTAAAAATTGAACTTTATTATAAACTTCAAAACTACAAGATAGAATATTTGGTAGGTAATTTAAGTGATGAACAATTTGTAAAAGATATTGAAAATTCACTCCTAAAAATAGACTTTTATTCAGAAAATGGAATAACACGCTATCCTTATGGTTTTTATCAAAATTTACTTTCAACCTACACACAAATTACAAATAAAAAATTAAGCAACATAGAAGAAAAAATCAATAAACACTATATAGAAGCTCTTGTTATGGAAGAATTAGAATTTGATTTTCATGATGATTATAAATCAGATAAGAACCTATTAAAATTATTAGAAAATGAAAAATGGAAAGATTATTATGAAGAAACTAAAGAAAAATACAAAACAAGTAAGTATGAAAATATTAATGCTCTTATTAATAGCTATGAAAATATAGAAAGTAGTTTTTATCTCGAAGCAATCAAGCAATATAATTTTTTTAAAAAAAGAAGAGTTAGTACAGCTATTTAAAAATAATAACGATTTTTGTAAGAAATTTTTTAATCATTTTTCTATGAATATGGTTGCAAGTCATAAATTTGATGATGATTTAAATAATAATTTATTTCAAGCTTATTTAGATTTCTTAGATTTAGATGAAAATAAAATAAAAAAAGTGTTGTTTTAAAATATATAAATTCACAAAATAGTGTATTAAGAAAGTTACTAATAGAATAATTGCGTTAAAGATATTCAATAAAATACTATTAAATTTACAAAAATTAAAAAGTTCTTATGTGTTTATAATTTACAAACATTAAAAATTAAACTACTTATCTCTTTTTAATTTATCAATAAAATCACTCAACCATTGCATTAACTCTCTTCCATCATCAAGTCTTAAGCTTCTATTATATACTGCTTTTACTTTATTTCTTTCTCTATGATCTAAACATAGTTCTATAACTTCACTATCTTGTTTATGAATATTTTTATACTCATAAAGAAAAGTTGAAGCAGTAGCTCTAAAACCATGATATAGTATTTTATCACCAAAACTTAATCTTTTAATGGCTTGATTTAATGTGTTTTTACTCATTGTTTTAGATTTACTTATATTACTTGGAAAAAAATATTTTGAATTTGAGTAAGAAAAATTTTTAACATATAAAAGCAAGTCTAAAACACTCTGACTTAGCGGAATAATAAAATCCTCTCTTGCTTTAACTTTATTAGCACGAATAATAATTTTTTTATCAAAATCTATTTCTTTCCATTCTAAATTTATAATATTAGCACTTCTTAAAAATAAATATGGACTAATTTGCAAAGCAACTTTTGTAAAAATACTTATTAATCGTAAGTAATAATTCTTTAAATCTTGCTTCATCTGTGAAGTTTTATAACTTTGAACTTTATTAGTACCATAAAGTGCTTTTTTATATTTTGATTTTTAGTATTTTCTTTTTGAATATGTTCTTTTGGATTAATGCCTTATGATAGTATGTCGTTATAATCATTTGCAATCTCTCTCGCTCGTGTTAATATGGTTATAGGATATTTTCCTATTTTAAAAGAATACCCTTTTTATTAAGTTTATATCTAAAATAAAAATTCTTATCAATATTTCCATGAGAAATCCTAGCTTCAATATATAAATTTTTAGTACAAGCACTTTGATATAAGTTTTTTATCAACAGTTAAATTTTTTAAGTTGCCTATCATTTACAATAATCACTGATTTTCCTTTAAAGTATGTGCAAAAAAAATAATTTTTTTTTAATTGCACATACTTTTGCACATATTTTTTAATTTGTCAAAAGATTTTAATTGTGGTAATAATTCGTGATAGAGAAGTAATGGTGGATTTAGAAAGCGTGTGGTTTATTAATCAAACACCTAAGTATCCATACTTTAGAAATTAAATATCTAAATAACATATACTTTTGAAAATTCAATAATTTGTATAGTTAAATCTCATTTTAAAAATTTAACTCCTGATATAACTTTAGCTATTTCTTCAATGGAAAATAATACATAGCAAGATACTTCCATAGATTGTATTTTTTCTTCTTAGATTATCAATAGTTCCTGAAGAAACGCCTAACACTTTAGCAAATTCTTTTTTACTTAAAGACATTTTTTTATATTTCTCAAAAAATTTTTGTTTCTAAATAATTCTTGGTTGTGCTAATCTTGCTTAATTGTGAAATATGTTTGTTTTAATTTATAAAAATAACATATAAAACTATAAATATCTTTATATATCTAACTTTATTTAATCACTTTTTATTTTCTGTTAAATATTATATATATTCTTTTACCTATTATCCAAATTATAAAAACATACAAATTATAATTAAATATATTTTTTTAATAAGTAATTTTAAGATTATAACAACTATTATCAAATTTATACAAAAACTCTATATTGTAGTTATCTAAAGAGTATAATAAGGTATTTATACTCTTTATTTATTACTATATATAAGCTTAGTATTTATACTTTATATACCAAATATGATAAATACACCTTACACTGTTATCTAAAATACTAAATGCTAATACTTTTAAAAATGTTAAATAATATAATAAAATATAAATATAAAAATTCAAAAAGCTTATTTTTCATTGTTTTTAAAAAGTAAATGATAAGTTTTTTTCATATATATTTAAATAATAATAAATCTATTTGCATTTTTTTAATAAAAAATAAAAGTAATTTTGATTATAATTTATAAATAATTATTATATTTATTAATTTTTTGGCTATTTTTCAATATTTTTATAACTTTTTTATCACTTTTGTATTTTTTGTGTTATCATATTCTCATCACAAATAAAAAATTTTATGCAAAGGATTCGGGGGGGGGGATATGAAAAAAACGCTTTTATTTGTTTTACTCATTCACACTTTTCTTTTTTCTCAAATAATGATTTTAAAAAATCAAGATAAAATCATTATAGATAACAATCAAACTCTTGCACTTAATCATGTAAACCATGATCAAAAGCAAATACTTAAAGAACATAATAACATTGACTCAAGAGTCAAAAAGCTATTAGAAGAAAAACCAAAGAAAGATTCTAATCTTAGTAAAGAAGATGAAGAATTATCTAGTAAGGTTGTTAATGTTATTCAAACTATAGGTAATGTATATAATGCCAAAGATAGTAAAGAAAGAGATGAGCTTATAAGAGATTTAGCAAGCAATTATTTAAGCTTACAAGCTAATACTTTAATCCAAGAATATTTACATACTCTTAATCACTCCATTAATAGTGAGTTTAATTTAAACTATAATGATAGGGGTGGTTTAAGTGGTAATGCTAAAGTTCTTTTGCCTATTATGAGTGAAGATAATCCAAAAATATCTTATTTTCTACAAAGCGGTATAGGTGGATATGATAATAATAGAATCATAGGTCATTTTGGTGGTGGTATAAGATATTATCCTAATGCATTAGCATTAGATAATTCAGGAAATATCATGCTAGGATTAAATTTAGTTTATGATCATGATTTTAGTAGAGAGCATAAAAGAATATCTTTGGGCTTTGAAAGTATGTTAGATACACTAGCTTTCCATGCTAATATTTATCAAAGATTAAGTGATTGGATTAATAGTTATGATTTTAAAAATGCAAATAATGATCTAACTTTCTTAGAACGCCCTGCTAATGGCTGGGATATGGGTATTAAATATGCTTTTCCTTCCATGAGTAATGTAGCTGTTTTTGCTAATATGAGTAAATGGTATGGAGAAAAAGTAGCTCCATTTGGCAATGTAAACTGCTATGAAGATTTAGAAAAAAATCCTTTAGTGTATGAAGGAGGTATTACTTACTCACCCTGTCCTGCATTAACTTTTTCGCTAAGCCATAAAAGAAGTAATGAAAGTGATAAACAAGGCACAAATATAGCTATGAATTTTAACATACCTTTAGATAAAGATGCCTTCAAACACGCTTTTGATACAAAATTAGCAGGTATAAATAATACCATTGAAGGCTCTAGAACTCATTTTATAGATAGAGATTATTCTATGGTGCTTGAATATAAAGCTATTAACAATACTTATCATATTTCTTATTGCGGAAATTTGGGAGGTAATACTCATTGTATTATGCTTAAAGATGGCTTTAATCAAGCAGTTAAAAATGTTGCTATGAGTGTAACTCCTGAACAAAAAAGTGTAATCTTAAAAGATGGAAATCATTATATTACTGATGGCAATGGAAAAGTTTTTGTAAAAATAATCCACTCTTATGGAGTACGCCAAACCAATTTAATTGCTAAAGCAGGGAATGCTCAAGAAAGTTTCCCTATTACTATCATAGCTCCAAAAGAAGACTTTAGGATATTTGCCAAACCTTCTAATATACAAAGATATGAAAAATCTCTAATCACATTTACAGGAAATGATTTAGCAGGCGATTTGGCAATTCATTGGAAATTAAATGGTAAAGGAAGTTTAGAAAAAACGCCAAATTCAGATAAAACTGATAAAGATGGAAATTCAAATATCATCTACAAACCTGATGTAAACATGAAAGATAAAGAAAAAGCTGAAATCATTGCTAATGTATTAGGAGTTACTTTAAAAACATTTGTTCAAATAGTAATTTATGGAGATGATGATATTATCTTAGATAAAACTATTATAGGTAATAAAGAAAAAGCTCATGCGAGTTATAAAAACTTACAAGCTAAAACCACTAAGGTTAAGTGGAGTATTCAAGGAGATAATGCTTTATTTGTTGATAAAGATAAAACTACTAAGGAGCTTAATTTAATAGCTGATGATAAAGGTGAGAGTAATGTAGAAATCATAGGACTTAGTGGAAATGAAAAAGTAAAAATCATTGCTAAGAATATGAGTGATGAATTAGTAAAAGAAAGAAGTAAAGATTTAGAGATTAAAAATTATACAGCCACTATGGAGCTTCCTACTGGAAAAGATCCTGTGACTCATCAAGACTTTGAAAAAGGAATGATTGATTATAAAAGCGACTTTGAAGTAAAACTTAAAGGTTTAATGCCAAAAACAAAAGTTTTATGGAAGGCTAAAGATATACAAAGCAATAAAACTTTAAGAATTAGTAACGATAAAGAAAGTACAGCTGATGATAAAGGTGAGAGTAAGGTAGTATTTGAAGGAGTAAAAGATTTTAATATTAAAAGATTACAAATCATTGCTACTTATAATCAAAGCGCAGCTAGCACTCAAGAAGTAAGTGGAGAAATCAAACTCCACCAATATACCCCAAGCATTAGTTTTAGTAAAGATAAAATCCATGCTTATGAAAGTGATAATAACAAAGCTTTAAAAGATCCAAAACTTGATCATGTT